>JBCBSS010000018.1:0-69366 GCA_039819065.1 Bacteroidota bacterium | reverse complement strand
ATTTTCGAATAGAGTCAAAGAGGTTATTTCTCTTAGTAGGGAGGAGGCTCTAAGGTTGGGGCATGACTATATAGGAACTGAACATTTACTACTTGGTATAATAAGAGAGGGAGAAGGAGTTGCTGTTAGCTTGCTAAAAAAACTTGGTATATCTCTCGATGAATTAAGAAAGTCAGTTGAGGAAGTTTCTAAAGGAACTGCATCTCACAATGTTAAAAATCTCGCAAATATTCCGTTGACAAGACAATCTGAAAAAGTACTGAAAATCACATATTTAGAAGCTAAAATCTTTAAGAGCCAACTCATTGGTACAGAGCACTTATTGCTTAGTATTCTTAGAGATGAAGATAATATCGCTACTCAAATTCTTGAGAAGTTTGACGTCAACTATGACGTTGTGAAAGAGCTTCTTGAATATCAAACAGACAATCCTATCGCTTCTTCAGACACTGATGATCCGGACGAAGAATCGTCTAGAATTTTCGGTGGATCTGGTTCAGGCAAAGAGAAATCTAGAACAGGTGAAAAATCAAGAACGCCTGTGTTAGACAATTTTGGCCGTGATCTTACCAGATTAGCAGAAGACAATAAATTGGATCCAATCGTTGGTAGAGAGAAAGAAATTGAAAGGGTTGCGCAAATTCTTAGTAGAAGAAAGAAAAACAATCCTATACTTATTGGAGAACCTGGAGTAGGTAAGACAGCCATAGCCGAAGGCTTAGCTTTACGTATTATCCAGAAAAAAGTATCTCGTGTACTCTTTGGTAAGCGTGTAGTTACACTCGACCTCGCATCATTAGTGGCAGGTACCAAGTACAGAGGTCAATTCGAAGAGAGGATGAAAGCCGTAATGAACGAGCTTGAGAAGTCTCCTGAGGTAATATTATTTATTGACGAATTACATACAATCGTAGGTGCTGGTGGAGCTTCTGGTTCACTAGACGCATCCAACATGTTCAAACCGGCATTAGCTCGGGGCGAGATTCAATGTATCGGTGCCACTACCCTCGATGAATACAGACAATACATTGAAAAAGATGGTGCGCTAGCAAGAAGATTCCAGATGGTAATGGTAGACGCTACCACTCCTGAGGAAACCATGCAAATCCTTGACAACATCAAGGAGAAATACGAAGACCACCATCATGTTAACTATACGCCAGAAGCAATTGAGGCTTGTGTGAAGCTATCAGATCGCTATATCAGTGATAGGTATTTGCCAGACAAAGCCATCGACGTATTGGATGAGGCTGGTGCCCGCGTACACATCAATAACATACACGTTCCTGAAAATATCGTGAAGTTGGAAGAGGCGATCGAGGATATCAAGAAGGAAAAGAACAGGGTAGTTAAAAGCCAGAAATACGAAGAGGCTGCCCAATTAAGAGATAAAGAGAAAAAGCTTATCGAGCAGCTTGATGCTGCTAAAGCAAAGTGGGAGGAGGAGACAGCGAGTACTCGCTACACTGTGAACGAAGACAATGTAGCCGATGTCATTGCGATGATGACTGGTATCCCGACCAAAAGGATTGCTCAGAAAGAAAGCAACAAACTGTTGGGTATGGGTGACGAGCTTAGTGGTAGAGTAATCGGTCAGGAAGAAGCGATCTCCAAATTGACAAAAGCGATACAAAGAACAAGAGTCGGATTGAAAGATCCTCAAAAACCGATCGGTTCATTCATATTCTTAGGTCCTACGGGAGTTGGTAAAACAGAGCTTGCTAAGGTGCTTGCTACTTATCTATTCGACAAGGAAGATAGCCTGGTCAGAATTGACATGAGTGAGTACATGGAGAAATTCTCGGTTTCAAGACTTGTGGGAGCGCCTCCGGGCTATGTAGGATATGAAGAAGGTGGTCAGCTTACGGAAAAAGTAAGAAGGAAACCATACAGTGTAGTCCTGTTAGATGAGATAGAGAAAGCACACCCTGATGTGTTCAATCTATTGCTACAGGTACTTGACGATGGTATTCTAACCGACGGATTGGGAAGAAGGGTAGACTTCAGAAACACGATCATCATTATGACGTCTAACATTGGAGTTAGAGATTTGAAGGACTTCGGTAGTGGTATAGGCTTTTCCACTCAATCCAGAGAGCATAGTGCTGATGATTTGATGAAATCAACCATTCAAAATGCCCTTAAAAAGGCATTTAGTCCTGAATTCTTGAATAGGCTTGATGATGTAATTGTCTTTAACTCGCTTGAAAGAGAGCACATCCACAAGATCATTGATATTACGCTTAATAAACTCTTCGATCGCATTCACTCACTTGGCTATAAAGTAGAACTTACTGAAAAAGCAAAAGACTTCTTAGCTGAGAAAGGTTACGATCCACAATACGGAGCAAGACCATTGAACAGAGCGATTCAGAAGTATTTAGAAGACGCTGTGGCTGAAGAGATTCTTAAAGGTGATATCGAAGAAGGAGGTATTATTCTGGCAGACCATGATGGTAAATCAGAAGCATTGACCATATCTCTCAAAAAGCCCGAAAAACCGGCAAAAGAAGAAAAATAAGGATTGAATAATCAGTAATAACCTCAAAAAGCCCCGTCTGGGGCTTTTTTTATTTTAGCTCACCTCAGCGGCAGTTTAGTTAATCTGCAATAATCAAAATGCTTTCCGCTACGATACAACACAAAATATCGTAGCTACGCACATTTTAATACTTGTTTATTGTTTCGTGATATTTCTGTGATACTTGAAAAGTAACTTCGTATCATCAAAACATTAGTAGTACGCTAACTCCGAATAGTGCATGAAATTGTCGATTTGTATATAACATGACAATCAAATTCAAAGGATAAAGGCATTTTTAAGATGACTTTAGATGCACATTCAGTGTAATAGCTTGCTGACAAATAAAATAGTAGGCAAAACAATAAACAGAGCAAAAAAATGACTGGAATTAAAATCAAACACTTAATAGGGATGCTCTTCTTAGGAGTTATTCTTCATGCTTGTGGTATCGTTGAGGTTGATTCACCTATTGATGGTGGTGACGGAAATGGAGGAGATGGACCAGGTGATGTGATTAATGTATCTGAAATTGACGTAACAGATTCTACAGCATTTGCAAATGAGTTGCATAACGAAAGCTCTAAGACTTGGGCAGCAACAGGATTTACGCTAGCTGGGTTAAATGGCTTTTTGGACTGCAGACTAGATGACACCATGACACTTTCAGCTGACGGCACTTACAGTTTCGATGGCGGTGATGTGTTATGCGGAGCAGAAGACAATCAAAGGAATCGCGAGGGTACGTGGACGATTTCTTTTTCTAACGGTACTTTGACCTTCGATGAAGGTACTGTTAATGAGGTTACAGCCGAGGTAATTGGCTTGAGAACTGACACAGTAGCTTTACAAGGACAATATATTGGCCTTGAAATAAGAGGAGAATACATAAGCAACTAGATTCTATAAGTATCTAAGAACATGAAAAAGCTTATATTCTCTTCACTATTATTAGTGGCTATTTCCACAGTGGTTATGGCCCAAGGCGAGATCAACAGTTTTATTGACGGCGCCGACAGATTTCTGAGAGCGAACGTGAAGGATGGTAGGGTTGATTATCAGAAGATTATCAATGATCAATCTGTTCTGGATAGACTAACAGATCAGATAGCCAACGCCGATTTATCAGGAATATCTGGAACAGAAAGGAAGGCATTCTACATTAACGCTTATAACATCCTGGTTATAAATAGCGTTGTTCAAGCTTATCCTACTAATTCACCTCAGAGCGTAGCTGGATTTTTCGATTCAAAAAAACATACTGTGGCGGGTGAGCGATTTACACTGAATCAGCTAGAAAAGGAAAGACTGCTTAATGAGACAGGCGATGAAAGGTTGCATTTCGTACTGGTGTGTGCGGCTTTAGGATGTCCTATTATCGAGAATTTTGCTTACCAGCCAGAAACGCTAAACTCGCAATTACAAGCCCAATCCCGGAAAGCACTAAATGATCCCAATTTTATCAGGGTAAATAGAGCTGACCAAAAAGTCGAAGTATCACAAATATTTGAATGGTATAAAAGTGACTTTACCAAAAACGGGCAAACTATTATTGAGTTCCTCAATACGTATAGAACCGATGCTATTCCTTCAAATTACAAAGTCGGGTATTACAACTATGATTGGACTTTGAACGCGGCACAGCCGACAGCATCTGGCAGCACACAGGCTGTAAATGTGGTAGATGGTGCTTCAAGTAATCTTACCACGTTTACACCTTCAGCTTTATTTGCTAAAGGACAATATGAGATTAATTTCTTTAATAGCCTATATTCTCAAAATTCTATACGTAATGCCACTGGCGACGAAATAGGTACTGCTACTAGGGTAAGCATCCTCAACTCCATGCTACAATTTACTTATGGATCATCTGAAAATAGACGAGTCAATCTGGGGTTTGATGTGATGTTAAGTGCCGGTTCGAACGGGCCAGCAGATGGGTCGCACTTTCAGCTCTTTGGGTCCGATGCGACTTCAAGGGCACTGGCTATCTCCGGTATAGGCCCTAGAATCAAGGTAGCTCCTTTTAAGAAGTTTCCTTTCTATTCTATCCAGACGAGCTTCTTACTCCCTGTAACCGGTAATTTGGAGCGCAGAGGGTCTAACAATAGTGTGTTCACAGCTTTGAATAGATACACTTGGAGAACACAATTCTTCTATGATTTCAAGCTTACCCAGAAGCTGAGGTTATTCTACGAGTTTGACGTCATTTATTTGATTCGTAGAAATAGAGACGAGATATTCTTCCCAACCAATTTCGTGGACTTACCGTCAATTGTTTTCTTAAACTATTTCCCTAGCTCTAAGTTAAGCTTGTTTCTTAACGGTCAATACACCGGCCGATACGGCAATACAGGTATACCGAGCGAGGATCCTAACGCGAAATTTGGACTATTGCAATGGTTTATCCAAGTTGGTGGTGGTGCCAGATATCAGATCAATGATCATATCGGCCTGGAGCTGAGCTATAACAACTTTGTAGGATCCAGGGGCTTCCAAGGCATAGAAGCAGGTGCAGGTGAAACAGTAAACTTCGGTTTAAGATTTATAAGGTAATTTTCTTCAACATCATGCTCAAAGCTCTTCCTTTACGCTTAAGGAAGAGCTTTTTTTATGCTAGCGGGAGTATTCTACAGCTAGTCTGTCAATTCACTTTTTCTTTGAAGCACACCACTCCTTCCATCAGATTATTTTTAATCATCAACCTGACGGACTCTAATAATTTATACTGTATTAGTCAAGGTAAAGCATACCAAAGAAGTATCTTTTTTCTCTTATTCAATTAAGCTTAGTTAAACATATATAGCTCAAAATAAAATCAAGCATAGAATTTATTGTCTATAATAAAGTTTTCTTGCTTGGAAATTGCTATATTGTTTAACAATCCGCGAAGAAGCAATTTTTTAGAGTAAGTAAGGCGCTAGTACTCCTCGCCTTATGATGGTTAGTATCTCTGCTCAATAGAGCACTTTTTATATTTTTTAAACCATAATTAAAACCATGAAAGACGTAACTTTTACGATTAGAGTACTTGTGCTCGTGTGTCTGGTAGGTTCTGCCTCATTGTACGCACAGGAAGCACAAATCAAGTTGAAAGCGCTAGATCAAAATGGCATGCCAAAAGCCATTGTATTCACAAAAGCGCAAAGCGAATCTCCCCAGAGGTTATTACAAGCCCAGCTAAAAATTGACACGAAGGATGATTTTAAGCTGGTTAAGACATCAACTGATGAACTCGGGCTGAGCCATCAAAGTTTCCAACAATTCTACAAAGATGTAAAAGTAGAATACGGCCAATACAAAGCTCACTTCGACCGGGTTGGTAGGGTAACCTCAATGAATGGGGAATTCTATGACATTCCTGAAATCGATGTCAGGCCTTCGTTGTCCAATGCCGTGGCACTACAGCGAGCTATAGACTATGTTGGGGCTAATAAATACATGTGGGAAGATGTAGGTCAGGCAGAGGTATTAGAATATGACAAACCGCAAGGTAAACTGGTTATTGTAGAGAATAAACTGGCGTACAAATTTGATGTATTCGCTATCGAGCCTTTAAGTCGGGATTACATATATGTTGATGCCAAAAATGGCGATGTCATTCACACCAATTCTATCATCCATCACGCCCATGCAATAGGCACTGCGGCCACCCGGTATAGCGGTTCCAAAACAATAGCTACCGACAGCTTCATCAGTGGGTTTAGGTTGAGAGACTATACTAGAGGTCAGGGGGTAGAAACTTATGATCTCAACAGGTCAACCAGTTACAGCAATGCCATAGATTTTGTTGACAACGACAACAACTGGACTGCCGGTGAGTGGAACAATTCCAATAAAGATAATGCTGCTTTGGACGCACACTGGGGTGCTATTCAGACTTACGATTATTGGATTACAGAACACAATAGAAACAGCTGGGATGGCAATGGCGCCAGAATCCGATCCTATGTTCATTATAGCTCAAACTATGATAATGCCTTCTGGAATGGTTCTGTAATGACTTATGGTGACGGCAATAACTTTGACGCACTTACCTCGTTGGATGTAGCTGCCCACGAGATTGGTCATGCCATTACAACCAGTACAGCCAATCTCGTATATCGCTACGAGTCTGGTGCCATGAATGAAGGATTTAGTGACATATGGGCAGCATGTGTAGAAAGCTTTGCCGCCCCTCAAAAGCAAATATGGCAAATTGGAGAGGACATTGATCTGGCTAATGGAACCGGTCTTCGTTCTATGAGCGATCCTAAATCAAAGGGTGACCCAGATACTTACAAAGGCACGAATTGGGAATTTGGATCGAGTGATAATGGTGGTGTACATACTAACTCTGGCGTGATGAATCATTGGTTCTACATATTGACCGTTGGAAAAACCGGCTCCAACGACAACGGGGATAGCTACAGTGTAACAGGTATTGGCATCACTAAAGCGGCCAAAATCGCTTATCGGTTAGAAAGTGTGTATCTATCTGCTAACAGTCAATTTATCGATGCCAGAAATTTCGGAATTCAGGCAGCAGAGGATTTATATGGAGCCGGCTCGGCCGAGGCCATTGCTACTCAAGATGCATGGTATGCTGTAGGTTTAGGTTCAGCATTCGGAGGCGGTGGTGGAGGTTCTTTCAGTTGTGCCACCACAGTATCATCATTCCCTTATTCAGAAGGTTTTGAGTCGAGTCTTGGGGATTGGACACAAGCCAGTGGTGATGATTTCAATTGGTCAAGGCAATCAGGAGGAACTCCTTCCAACAATACTGGGCCTACATCAGCAGCAGGTGGTAGCTATTATGTGTATGCAGAAGCTTCTAGTCCGAACTACCCTTCAAAAACCACCATCTTGGAAAGCCCTTGCTTTGATCTATCCGGAGAAAGCTCAGCCACATTCTCTTTCAACTATCACATGTACGGAGCAGCTTCTATGGGTGGATTTGAGCTGCAAGCGTCGACCGAGGCCAGCGGATGGACATCCCTTTGGTCGAGAAGTGGTAATCAGGGCAACTCATGGCTCAGCGCAAATATCGATCTGAGCAGCTACCTTGGCTCTGTCGTGAAACTCAGGTTTATTGCGACTACCAATGATACCTGGCAAGGAGATGTAGCTGTAGATAATGTAGACCTGACAACCGGTGGCACTGGTGGAGGTGGTGGAAGTACCACCACTTTGTTGGAAAGCTATTTCGAGACAGGCTGGGACGGCTGGACAGATGGTGGAAGTGATGCTTTCAGGTATACCGGCTCGTTTTCATGGGAAGGCAGCTATTCTATCAGGCTTAGAGACAATTCCGGAGTAGCTTCTTCAATGACCTCTGGAGCTTATAATTTGACTAGCTTTGACCAGGTCGATATCACATTCTACTTCTATCCAAATAGCATGGAAACTGGAGAAGACTTTTGGGTGCGTTATTTTGACGGATCTTCATGGAATACCGTCGCCACCTATGCCGGTGGTTCAAACTTTAGTAATGGCAACTTTTATACAGCTACTGTGACTATCAACAGGTCGAATTACAATTTCCCGTCCAATGCACAGTTCAGATTCCAGTGTGACGCCTCTGCCAACGCGGATCAGGTCTACATAGACGAGGTCACCATAGTCGCTTCATCCAATACGAGCCTGATAGCAGGAAGTAGTGGCAGTACTGAACCAAGGTGGGTAGGTTCACTTAACCAAGGCATAACTGGCATCAACAACGATCTTGAAGGTATAAGTGAGGATATTATCTTATATCCTAACCCTACTCGCGACTACTTGAACATCAGTGCACAGGAAGAGGACATTCAATCCATAAAGATTTACACGCTTTCGGGTGTCACTGTGGATAACGTCCAAATTAGTGAAGCATCAGAAAGAATAGATGTTTCGGCGCTTAGGCCAGGCATCTATTTGATTAGAATTGCCACTCAGGATGAAGTCTTTATTCAAAAGTTCAGGAAAGAGTAATTAAGGAATCTAATACGTCCGTCTTCTAAAATGCAGAAGGTAGTTTTGGTCTATGTAATTATGGCTGAAATTACCTTCTCAAACTACTATCTTCACCTGCCAATCAAGAGGCAACCGTACAATACTTATTGATTATTTTGGATGCCATTTTCTTATTGATGCGATAGGCCCTTTGAAAATCAGCGCAAGCCCCGTTGGTGTTATTCAGTTCGTACTTGCAGAACCCTCTACGAACGTATACTTCGGCCACTTCATACTTTAATTCGATTGCTTTGGAGAAATCGCTAATGGCAGCGCGATATTTCTCCGTCCTTTGGTAAATGATGGCTCTATTGAAATAGGCCCTATTGAACTTGTCATCTTCCTCCAAAACCTTATTCAAGTCTCTTAATGCGCCGTAAGAATCACCAATCTGTCCCCTGGCAATGGCTCTGTGGTAATAGGCCAGGTAATGGTCAGGATTTAGTTTAATCGCATCGTTAAGGTCTCCAGCGGCAGAATAATATTGTAAGTCCTTAAGGTATGCTTGTCCTCTGTAATATAGCGCATCGAAATTTTTTGGGTCAAGATCCAAGGCATTACCGAAATCAATGATCGCACTTTGTAGGTCTTCCAGCTTCAAGTAACATCTTCCTCTACCGACGAAGGCATCAACGAACTCATACTTCAAATCCATGGCCTTGGAATAGTACTTTAAGGCCTCTCGGTATTTGCCCAATTCTTCCTTTGTACGCGCATAATTATAAAGATAGCTGGCGTTATTAGGATTGTAGGCAATGGCTTTCTTATACAGAATTTCAGCACTCTCGTAATCTCCCTGCTCAAAATACTCAAAAGCCATCTTTCCATTACTCGAACAAGCAGAGATAATGAGTACCAAAGAAAGGCTGATAAAGGTGGTTCTTAACATAAGGGCGTTGTTTCAACTATAAACTTAGTTGAATTTTGATTAAGAGCCTAACCTGATTAGAGATTTAATCAATAGGCACCACTGAATTTACGTATGAACCACTCGGCTGAGATCAGCCCTAATAGCAGGAAAAATATCCATTTCAGGTTCACGAGTGGCAAGTAATTCTCGCTGCTATGAATGATGCCCTTGGCTTCTTTTGTAGTCAGTTCTTGATTAATATCCTGAAGCTGTTCAAAGGGGTAAAACTTACCACCTGAATTATCGGATAACCTTCGGAGCAAATCAAAGTCTGCGGTAAGGTTGACAGATTCTAACTGCTGCTTTTTAACCAAAAACTCTCCACCCACTCTTTCTATCTGACCATTGATTTCAGAAGAAGCACTAAACTTATAGACGCCTTCTTGCAACCCGCTGATGCGATAACGGGTATTGCTTTCGCTGGTGACAAATGAATAATTCTGTGATTGCCCTTCTTCTGGCGTAATGGTCAAGTCAATCTTGTTGCCGTAAACCCTTTCGTATAAGTCATTGTATACCTCCGAGTCAAATACGACGCCTTCATTATCAAAGAACTCATCATCAACAGGATAAACCTTGAATTTTCGTTTGTCCTCTTTAGATGACAGGTATTGTACAATCTTGACCATGAGTTCATTGAAGTGCTTGTTATCGTCGGTTCTGGCATATTCGTTCAGCCTCCATCGCCAAATCCCCTCTCCCATCATCACTGCTCTTTTTCCTTCTGCACTGGATTTGACCAGAAGCAACGGCTTCTTAGTCTCAATACTTCCTACTCTTTGATAAAGCAGTACATCGACGCCTTCTACCAGATTAATTCTACCGAAAGGAACGGTGAGCGGCGGAAACTCAACGAACGATTCTTGTAAATCATTAGAAAGATCAAAGCTGGAAAAACCATTGTTGAAAACAGCGGTGATATTGTCAACTTCATTGGGCAAGGCATCAATTCTAAGCAGACCGTTGGTAGCGTTAAAAGCGCGAATATTGGTTTCATTGCCCATCAGTATCAAGGTAGAAGTACCTTCCTGGTTGAATTTGCGCATCAGACTTTGGGTAACAGACCTCCTATCCGGCACTTGATGAAAAATGACCAGGTCATAATCCTTGACATTACTGGGCTCATCTTCTCTCTTACTCACACCTGGAATGTACATATCAAATTCGTAGTTCGAGTTGGTCTCGATCGCAGACTTAATGGCCTTAATATCCGGGTGTGGAGATGGTGCGATAAGTAGAATCTTTTCTTTACCTTCCACTATGTCTATGTAAGCCTGCTTGATGTTATTATCATAAGTAAATTCACCATTCTTCCGGCTTACCTCTACTTGATACCGCTGCAAGCCGCTTGATTCTGCTTCCAATGTAAATTCAAGCCTGGTCAGTTGCTTGTCTCTGGCTAATGTTACACTCTTGGTGTCGAGCAGCTCGCCTCCTTTTCTCACCGATACGTTCAAGGTCTCACCTACAAAACCCTCGTTGAATATCTCTGCGATCAAAGGAAACTTATTGCCTTGATAAGAAATCTTATTGTACAATAAATTCTTCAGTGATAAATCAGATTTAGGTATGGTATCACCTACACCAGAGGTGTAGACGGGAAAGTTGAAAGAAGAGTAAACAGGGGATGAACCAGTGTTATAAATGCCATCAGAGAGCATGATCACTCCGGCCAGATTCCTTCCTTCATATTCGTTTTGTACGCTCTTGAGTAATTCTCCGAGATTTGTTTCTTGTGCGCTAAAATCCTGCGGTACAAACGTAGCGTCTGGCTTGACACCGTTCAAATCCCTGTATTCGAGCTCATAGTCTGCTTGCTTGAGAGAAGACTCCAAGGTCTTAATTTTAGTAGATATTTCTTCTAGCTGAGTACTGTCAAGTACCTGCGCTACTGACGAAGAATTGTCCACCGCAATAATGATGGTAGGTTTTTCTATCGTATTTTCTATCTGCTTTAGAATGGGGCTCAAAAGTAGTATAGCTAGAAAACTCACCAGTAGAAAGCGTAGTCCAGAGAGTACGTATCTGGTTGATTTGCCCCAAGGTCCTTTTTTGGTGTAGAGTAGAAATGCATAGCCGACTCCCAGGATTACACAAAAAATAATGAACAGTGGAGAGGACTCAAAAGTGAATATGTCGTTTTGCATATTTTCTTTTTAACGGGAAAACTGAACTTTCGGACAGCAGGCTGTGTAGAAATTACATGTTACGCAGTAATAAGCGCCCTAGAGGGCATATTGTTGCAATGTTACCTTTAAAAACACTTTTTTAGCACCCGACCATCAAAAAAATCAAACTATAATTAGGTTTAATTGATTCACCTCGCACTGCTATGACTCTTTTACTACGGTCGCAACTGACTTTTATTTTATTGCTCGTTCTACCAACAACATTATTTGCGCAGAACAATGAAATCAAAATACAAACGGAAAAGCTTACTGATAAGTTGTACATGCTGAAAGGCCGTGGCGGCAACCTCGGCGTTTTCGCTGGTCCAGATGGCGTATTGGTCATTGATGCACAATACGCTCCGGTATCAGAAAAGCTCAAAGAAGCCATCCAAACTATCAGCGATTCTCCCATCAAATACTTGATCAACACGCATTGGCATTTTGACCATACAGGTGGCAATGAGAATTTTGAGCGCTTTGGTGCTACCATTCTAGCCCAGGAAAAAGTAAGGGAAAGAATGGCCTCAGGGCAGGTAATTGAACTATTGAAGAGGGAGGTTCCCGCTTTTCCTGAGAAAGCGTTACCAGTTATCACTTTTGATCAAGGCCTCAAACTTCACTTCAATGGAGAAGAAGTGCAGATCATCCATAATGGTCGTGCCCACACAGACGGAGATGCCATCGTATATTTCCCAGCATCAAATGTCATCCACATGGGTGATGTTTTCGTCCGCTACGGTTACCCGTTTATAGACACGTCAAGCGGAGGCTCGATAGACGGCATCATTGCTTTCTTAGGCCAAGCACTAGATCTTATCAATGACGAAACACGAGTCATCCCAGGTCATGGTGAGATGTCAACCAAAAAAGATGTGATCGAATTTCGAAATATGCTGATCAGCGTAAGGGATATTGTAAAGGAAAGGATCGCTAAAGGGCAAAGCCTTGATGATATTATCTCAGCTAAGCCATTGTCTGACTATGATGAACGGTGGAATAATAACTTCATCAAATCTGAAACCTTCGTTATGGTAGTGCACGAAAGCCTGACAGCTGAATAATGGTCAGATACGACTGAAAAGAAATCTATAAAACTTTCGCCGTCGTTTGTGTCCTCACAAATGACTAAACCGATAAAATCCGTGTGTGAGACACTCACGGAGGCGATAAAAACCTATAAAACAAGAAAGAAGTAAGGGTTCTACTTCTTCCCTTTAGTTCTCACTGCTGTGCGGACGTCCATTCCTATCTGCCATATCCAGATGGCCACAAAAATCAATGTAAATGCTATTTTAAGCGTCATACTGTAGTGTTATAAATTGAGCCAATACGTTAGTTTAAAAACAATTCCTCGATTTTTTACGTTCAGTCCATCCGTCGCATAATTATCGCTATACACGATAAATAGATCGGACATAGGCTTGTAGCGCCATTGGAATCGGCTGTTGATATTGAAATTCTCGGCTTGGGTGTTGTATTGTAAAAATGATGTCCAGAACATCTTGTTAGAAAACGACACCTCCATTCTAGGGCCAATCAAATGCAACACGGTACTTCCAAAGTTTTCAGATAGCTCTACTCTGTTCTGGGTATAAGCCAAACCGAAGTTTCCCCAAGGTTGTCTGCGTATATTCGCATTCAGACCAAAAGTTGTTCTATTGCCATTGTAAAAACTTCCTACATCGAGGGATACCTCACCGTAGAAAGCTTTCCGAGGATTTGACGCATAGCGTATCCCGTAGGTCTGAAAACGGTATCTTCCTGATGGAAGCAAGTCATTGTCCTCACCCACAAAATCAGTTGGAAATGGCAATACTATTTCACTGTCAATGAACCTGAATTCTATCTCGCTTGCGCTGCTAAAGTTGAGGAAATAGCGCAGGTTGCTGCGTCTTTCGCTGAACTCGCCGCCATCATTGTAAATCAGTGCTGTCCAGTATCTTGGCCCATGGAAATTGATCTTTGAGTCTTGAGAAGTAAAGTGATTATAGCCTAACCAATGATTGAGCTGTGTATAGCCAATTCTGACCGTTGTATCTCGAGCATCATCGTTATTGAACAACCTGGGAACAAAACCTACATCGGCAATAAAGTTTTCCTGTACACGGTTCATGGCAGTCCCGAACCAAAGATTGCGTGAGTTATGGGCAATGAAAGCAGAGTAGAAATCGGTTTGATCGTATTTCTCCGGGTTAAAAGACTTGTGATAACGTGCCGTACCGCTCCATTTCCCATCACTAGACAGGTATTCAAATTCCAACCCGCCTACTCTGTTATAATCGCTCATGTCATCATTGCTCTCACCGCTTTCTGTCGATTGTCGGTTAATAAAGATGCCTTTGATATTGGATCTTTTTAACACTCTTTTTTGGGCGGATAGAACGGCGTAGTTCTGAGCCCCTACTTCGTTGGTAGAACGGGTTTGCACGTCCATTATACCAATGCGAGTATCATCAGTGATATTGCCTGAGAGACGCGCACCATATAGAATAGGAACAGGCTCTCCGTCAATCAATCCAATTCTCCTCGAAAAAAATGGCCTCACATTCCAGGCCCCGAAATTGCCAAATAGATCACTGTTCTCGAGAAAGAAATTACGGCGCTCAGGGAAAAGCACGCTAAACCTGGTCAGGTTAGTTACTTGCTGATCGACATCGACATTGGAAAAGTCAGGATTGAGCGTTAAATCCAAATTGAGTGAAGAAGACAGGGCTATTTTGGCATCCAAGCCTGCATCGAAATCTCTTTCGGTAGGCTCATTGTCTTCATGGTTTCTAGAAATACCTCCGGAAGTGTAGGGTATAAGAATGACCTTACCTTCAGAAGGTTGTGGTGGTTTATCCCAAACGATGCTGCCATTATATCCGAGGTCTATCCCACCAAAGTTCAAAGGAAACCGAGTCCAGGTAGAATAGATGTTGCGCTGCATGTCATTACGGATGAAGTTCACTCCCCAGGCTCCGTTGCCGCCATTATATCTTAATGTTTTGAAAGGAATGGCCATCTCAACCACATAACGGTCTTCATATTGTTTTACCTGCGAGTACCATTTATTGTCCCAGTTATTATCAGATTCGGTATCAGAACCTCTTACGTTGAGTGTCCCTTCTATCTGTGCTCCACCAGCGTTTACGCCAAATAAAAAACCATTGGTGCGTTGATTGATCGGATCGATGGCTATGGTAAAACCATCACTTGACCAGTGGTTTTCACTGTCCCTACGAAGTGATTGTATGATCCTTTCACCATTATCAAAACAAGTGGCGGCCACATAAAGAAAAGCATCATCGTAGGTAAGCTTAACCTCAGTTAAAGCCTCAGCCTTGCCACTATCCAAGGGCCAATGATTTATGAAGTTGTTGGCAATATCAGCGTTCGACCAAGATTCCTCACTCAGGTCTCCATCCAACTCGATCTGGTCTATAGATTTTTGAATTCTCACTTGATATGCTTCCCGGGTGTCCTGTGCTTGCAGCTGATAAAAAAGGCAGCCAATAAGCAAAGTAAAAAATGACTTTTTCATGAGCGTTGGAGCATGTTGATGGGTTATTGTACTCCCTGCCTGATAAGAAGTTCTGCCCAAAATGGCTTTTCGGCCAGAAATGGCTGTATGGATGTTCAAATCTGCAACAGGTTCGTCACTCGGCTTCTAGAGCAATAAGGAGGTCGTTCATCTTGCAAATCAAGTATTTCATCCAAAAGATATAAACATTCGAAACTATTAGACCTCAATAACGATTAGTGGTATTGTAAGTCTTTTTTATAAGCTATATTTTAAGGTTAATTTCGCAAACAACCACCAAACGGGTGGTTGTTTGTCTTTTAAACCCCACCTTATGAAAATGGAACTCGACAAATACAATTCAGGAGTTCCCAGAGTACTTAAACATATCTTATTCTGGGTTGGGTATGTTTTATTCTTTTCTATCCTCTATGGCAGTTTTAAAGAAGATTATGCTGTCCAATTCCAATTGCAGCTCATCTTCCTTCCGGAAAAAATAGCCGTCACTTACTTCACGTTGTATTATTTAATGCCTCGGTACCTGTTGTCCGGCAGATACACGCCGTTTTTCGCTCTACTCGGTGGTGTTATGTTGGTATTTGGCTTCGTGCATTGGGTGATGGTGATATACGTTGAACACCCCATCTATTTTCCTGAAGAAGATTGGAACCTGACCTTGCTCCATCCGGCAAAAATTATAAAGAGCGTTACCTACATTTATCCAGTGGTGGCGATTGCGGTGGTCATCAAATTCATTAAACACTGGTTCAGAAACCAGCAAACTACTCAGCGGCTGACCCAAGATAAATTGGAGGCAGAACTTAAGTTCTTGAAGGCTCAAATTCACCCTCACTTCCTTTTCAATACGCTGAACAATCTATACGCTCTCACCCTCAAGAAATCCGACCATGCACCGGAAATGGTGCTCAAGCTTTCTGATCTGCTCAATTACATGCTTTATGAATGTAACGCGGACAGGGTGCCATTGAAAAAAGAAATTGAGCTACTTGAGAATTATTTGTCTCTAGAAAAAATAAGATATGGCAAGCGCCTGGATCTTTCCTTTAATGTAAAAGGAGATATATCGGGCAAGTTCATCGCTCCCATGCTTATTCTACCTTTTGTTGAGAATAGCTTCAAACACGGCGTAAGTGGAGAAACCAAGGACGCCTGGGTCGGCATAGACCTTAATGTAAAGGGTGATCAAATGACCTTGAAGGTAGAAAACAGCAAGAGCGACAATGGCGCCAAGGATGAAAGAAACTACAAGGAGGGCATAGGGCTCAAAAATGTAAAAAGGAGATTAGAGTTATTGTACAGCGCTAACTATGATCTCAAAACCTTCGATACCGATGAAACGTACCTCATTGTACTTAAGCTGGGTATTAATGAAGAGCCGGATGTGAAGCTGACTCACCAGCCAAAAATAAAGGAAACAGATGAAGCTGAAGTGTCTTATAGTCGATGATGAACCTCTAGCCATTGAGGTAATCGAATCATATGTTGAAAGGCTTGAAGGCATGGAAATCATGGCTACTTGTAGTAACGCCCTTGAGGCATTCGAAGTACTACAGGAAAAGCAGGTCGACTTATTATTCTTGGATATCCAAATGCCCAAACTGACGGGCATTGACTTTCTAAAAACCATGAAATCCCCTCCCAAGGTAATTTTCACCACGGCCTATAGGGATTATGCATTGGAAGGTTATGAATTAGATATCATCGACTATTTGCTGAAACCTATCTCTTTCGAAAGGTTTCTTAAAGCCATTAACAAGGTATATCAAACACAACCAAAGCAGTATTCAGCTAAGGCACAAGATGCACAGACAACAGATACAGAAGGCGATTATATCTATCTCAAAGCAGATAAAAAGATGGTGAAAGTACCTCTTCATGATATTCTCTACATTGAGAGTTTGAAAGACTACGTACGTGTCAAAACGCCGGTCAAAGAAGTCATCACGCATCAAAAAATCAGCTACCTTGAGCAAAAGCTCCCCGAAGAGAACTTCATGCGTATCCACCGCTCTTTCATCGTTCCCATTAATAAAATAGAATCCTATTCTGCTTCGGCTATAGAGGTTCCTGGAAAAGAAATCCCCATTGGACGCAACTACAAAAATCAGGTGTTGTCTGTCCTCAACAGCGACCATCAGATTTAATTGCTCCACACATTTTAAGTCTTATCCTTAACTGACCACTCTTTTTGAAGGGCTAAAATTATTATAAACTTTTTTACTAAAAATATTAGTATTTACTATTTATTTTGGTAATTTTGATTGTATGCAAGATGGCTATCTAAAAGGGCGAGGGGCTCAGGTAAATACGCGTAACAAGTTCCTGAGCCAGGAATATGTCACTGATCATATAGAAGGGTTAGACGAGGAAAAACACTTGGAAGCTCCGAAGACGGAGATATTCTTCGAGCACCCAAAAAAGATCGTGAACAAAGTAGATAGCCCCGACCTGGGCATGGTTTACTCTTTGAATCCATACCAGGGTTGTGAGCACGGTTGCATTTATTGTTACGCCCGAAATGTGCATGAGTATTGGGGGTTCAGCGCAGGTCTTGACTTTGAAAGAAAGATCATTGTTAAGGAGAACGCACCTAGAACATTGGAACAACAGATCCTTCACAAGAGCTGGAAACCCATGCCTATAATGGTGTCTGGAAACACGGATTGCTATCAGCCACTCGAAAGACGGTTTAAATTGACGAGGGGTGTCTTAGAGGTTATGGTTCGATATCGGCATCCGGTTTCCATGATCACCAAAAATGTGCTAGTACTTCGTGATATCGACTTATTGACGGATCTAGCCAGTGATAATTTGGTACACATTCACTTTTCCATTACCACACTGGACGAAAAGCTTAGGTCGATCATGGAGCCTAGAACGGCTAGTGCCATCCGAAAATTGAAGGCGATCGAAGCACTTTCTAAAAAGGGTGTTCCGGTGAGTATTATGAATGCTCCCATCATCCCGGGATTGAATCATCATGAAATTCCCAATGTAATCAAAGCTGCTGCTGACCACGGGGCATTAAGCGCAGGATACACGGTAGTGCGGTTGAATGGTGCTATCGGCCCTATGTTCGAAGATTGGCTGAAAAAGAACTTTCCAGACCGATTCAACAAAGTCTGGAATCAAATATGTGATATGCACGGAGGACAGGTCAATGATAGTGAATGGGGCAGGCGACAAAGTGGAGAAGGCAATTACGCCAATAGCATAGCCTCTCTTTTTAGAATGGCGAAGAAAAAATACATGTCTGGCAGAAAAGTGCCCCCTCTGGATATTACCAAGTTCAGGCGTGGTGGCAATCTGAGTTTATTCTGAAGTTCATCTCCTCAAACACCAGCCGCTTTCTTTAACTCTTCCTTGGTCTCTTCAGGAATATCATCCCAGTGCCGATTCAAGAGTGCTCCCTCGAAGGAATATAGGTAATAACAAACCGGAATGGTCTTGTCAGGGTAATTCTCCTTGATCAAACGATATGCCTTGACTGGCCCAATGGTTTCGAGGTCTTCTTTCGAATAAACTCCAATCTCATTGAGTCTTTTTTCTATCGTTTTCCCAATATTTTTGAGCTTTGAAAGCTTGGAATGATGAAAACTGACCTTTTTCATAGTCTTATAATTCTCGTGTTAAATTAAGCATATTTTAGTCACACCAAGTGTTGTTCTTTTCACCCAATACTTCGTTAAAAAATAATTACGTAGCTACAGCTATGCTCATATTTTTTGCCTCGTCTTGGACAAAAATAACGGCAACTTATGCGACATAATACACTTAACTCAACACTAGTTCAAAATTTACACCACCGTACATTTGACCATTCACTTGGATTTCTAGTCGATGCACCCCGGCATAATATTTTCTGGTGGTAATGGGTTTAATTTCATGTTTCTTGGCTAACTCAACGGTATCTTCAGCACTTAAATCGATATTGGTTAGCTTAAAAACCTTCGGAGCCGTGCTACCATTAGATTTCACAAAATGAATAACATAATCGACCATCAGCTTCTTTTTGCTTTTTCCTTGGTTGGTCAGCTTGAAAGAAAAATTTAGTTCTTCTCCCATGGATATAGAGTCCCGATCAAGCATCAAATGTTCTATCTCGACATTTGCTTTCTTGAATCCAAGGATCGCAAGTGCTCGCTTATCTCCTGCCTTTAGCAGTCCCCTTAAAGCGTGTTTTATGATCCATTGCGTACTTTTTGCCTTATCAGCATTCCAATGCTCAAGGGTCTCTAACACGATTTCCTTGTTGTCCTTAGTAATGTCGTTCAGGTTGTTAGCAACACTCTTTCTAACATATTCTTCAGGGTCGGCCTTCATGTTTTCCAGAATAGGTAGAATGAGAGAAGGATCCTTTTTGAATTTAGGAAGGGCCATCGCCCACGGCAACCTGGGACGACAACCTTCGCTTGACAATCTTCTTATATGGTAATTCTCATCAGTCGACCATCGAAACATGCGTCCCATGGCCAGGTCTTCATACCTCACAATGAAAGGCCTAATGGCAAACTCACTACTGGAGTATTGTGTAAATAACTCCAGCGCATCCAATGATACCTCCGGGTAATCCAGACCAAATTGTTCTACAAAATCAGGAAATACCATGCCGTCAAAACCCTGGAAATGATGGCAGACCTTCTTGAGTACGTCCAATGCTTTCAGATAGTCTTCAGGCAGTAACTGTCGCAACGTCAGTGCGGTATGCTTCATACGTTCCTTGAGTTCCATACCGTCCCATCTGTCATTGTAGACCTTGCTCATAAATTCATCCTCACTGAAATTGGGATGTACTCGGTTAATCGCTTTCGCAAGTGCTTGGTGAAAAGCGGGTTGAAAGAATTGGTTCTTTAAAAGTTCTGCCATTAGTTGTCTATTTCACAGGATATCTAATAATGGTCTTGAGCCTTTCTTCAGGCGTTTTCCTCGGATCAGACAAATAAATCTCATGATGATATCCGTTAATGCTCAAGCCCTTGTCAGCAATCATTTTGAATAGCTTTTCAAGAGTAGGTTTTTCTTCTTCATAAGAACCAATGTGCAGGGCTTGGACACTTTTGCCTTCATGTATCTTTTCGAATGTCACATCTGCTAGCCTTTCGGGGTTTTTCTTCTTCTCCACTATTTCTCTAGCCTTATCTACCATCTTAATATCTACGAAATCAGGCATCATGATCATGATTCTCCAATGCCATTGATCTCTAGGTGTTTCTTCAAATGGAACTTCCCCTTCCACCCACCATTGTCCTTCCATTTTCGGCACGCCGAAATCCCTGCCCTGATCTTTAGCTAGTTTCTTAATACCATAAGCCAGAGGATAAATAGACTCGATGCTCTTTACAAATAACTCATCTTCTGGTGCGCTTACACCACTGATGGTCAAATAGTAAGCTGGTGCCAGGTCTACTAATTCGGGTATTTGCTTAGCCTTATAATACTCTTTAAATGACTTGACCAAATCAAGTTTTTCCATAGTTTCCATATTGCGGTTAATTAAAGTTATTGATGTTTACTTGTAAAAATTAAAATGCTCCATGATGGTAATGCTTTCGAAAGCTGACAGAAATGGCTTGAATTCTTCTTTCGATTCAAGCTGGTTAGCGGCTTTCATGGCTAAATCGAGGCTCTCCCATTCTACCAAGTCCATGAATACGCCTTTATCCTTGGATGATCGAAAAGTGCGGTAGCCGATGAATCCTTCAAACTTGCTTACCTCTGCTCTGGCTTGTTCGAGAATTTCCTGATAGCGCGGCACTACATCGGATTTGATTTTGTAGACCACCATCTCCAGTACGGGATGTTTTTCTGCTTTGTGCTCAACGTTCTTGCTCTGAGCGAATACGGTGTTTCCCATTGACATAATAATTATGGTTGAAATAATGATTAATTAGTGTCTGTTCATAAAGCCCGTCATCTGCGTTACGCTTGCACTCAAAATGGTCATTCACATCAGTGAACTCACATTTTTTGTGCTGCGCAAGCCTTGATGACAACCTTTCTGATCCAGACACCGAGTTTGTTGATGGGTTCTAATAAAGGTTGAACATCTTTTTTTGATGTAAAGAACAGAGCAGCTAGTGACAACCTTATGTCAGTAGGTTTTTTGAAAAAGAAAAAAATTGAAATTAAGTGACCTTTTCAGTGATGTAATGGAGTAAATCTTCGACTAATTCTCGCATGGCATCCTTTAGGGCAAGGGGTGAGATGATTTCAACTGTACTTCCGAAGGGCAACAACCAACGGCCAAAGTCTTTGAGCATGGACACCATAAATGTCATTTCTATATAGTCATCCGTCCTAGTCTCTTCAACAAACCCATAGAAATACCGCTTCTCACCTATATATCGTGCTACTTCTGGTGTGAAGCGTACTTTGACAATCTCAAGATCAGAGCCAACCATTAATTGACGTTTGAATTGCTGAAAGGCCTCTTTTTGTGACCCTTCAAATTGTTCCTCAGATATGGTTAGCTTAGTAATTCTGTCAATTCTAAAGTCTCTCAAACCCTGCCTAAGCCGGCAATAAGCTATCAAGTGCCAGTGCGAGCTGTAGAATAAAAGGCCCATTGGTTCGGCTTCTCGACTATTGAATTCATCATTGTAGTTAGAATAGTAATCGAATTTCAATACCTTTTTCTGTACCAAGGCATTTTGAATGTCCGTCAAAAAATGATTGGGGAAAAGATCCGTGTCAGCTTCGGGTAAATTCAATACCTCCACCTGTTCCTCAAGACTTTCAAGGTGCTCCTTATCAATACCTTTGAGTACAGCCTTAATTTTAAAAAAAGCATTGTCAACGTGGTTTCTAACCGATTGATCGGCATGTTTATCGATCAACTTGGCGCTCAACAAAAGTGCGCTGGCCTCATCTCGGGTAAAAACTACTGGTGGTAGATGGTACCCTTCCATGATAAAATAACCGACACCTGCCTCCGCTCCTATCGGAACACCAGCTTCTTCCAGCGCTCTGATATCCCTATAAACCGTCCTCAGACTAATATCAAAACGATCAGCAATTTCCTTCGCTGTCACTACCTTCTTGCTTTGCAACTGAATCACTATGGCAGAAAGACGGTCAATTCTATTCATAATTCACAAAGGATGGTTTTTCTTGGGGTTCAGTGTTACTAGACAAAAATAAGCACCAGGCGCTATTATTTCATGAAAACCAGAAACCATAGCTTATTACATTTTGATTATAGTTCATTTGCTATAATTTAGCGCCAATTTATACTTAAGCAAACTTCACCACTTTATAACACCTTTCAATGCCAAGAGATAGAAGTATACGATCAGTACTCATAATAGGTAGCGGCCCTATAGTGATCGGACAAGCCTGCGAATTTGATTATTCAGGATCCCAAGCGTCCAGATCACTAAGAGAAGAAGGGATCGAGGTTATCCTAATCAACTCCAATCCTGCTACCATTATGACGGACAATGTGGTTGCAGACCACATTTATCTCAAACCACTTGAAAAAAAGTATATCAGGGAAATCCTTGAGAAGCATAACATTGACGCCGTACTGCCTACCATGGGAGGTCAGACGGCACTTAATCTCGCTATAGATTGTGAGAATGCCGGTATCTGGAAACACTATGGGGTGAAAATTATCGGAGTAGATATTACGGCTATTGAGACTACTGAAGATCGCGAGAAATTCAGGCTCTTGATGCACGAAATAGGCATTGGTGTATGTAAAGGAAAAACGGCCACATCATTTCTACAGGGTAAAGAAATTGCCCAGGAAATTGGTTACCCTCTTGTTATCAGACCTTCTTTCACACTCGGCGGTACTGGTGGAGGATTCGTAAACAGCGCTGAAGACTTTGAGAAAGCGCTAACTCGTGGTCTGCACATGTCGCCTATCCATGAGGTATTGGTAGAACAAAGCATTCTGGGTTGGAAGGAATACGAACTAGAGTTGCTACGAGACAATCTGGGTAACGTAATCATTATCTGTTCGATTGAGAACTTTGATCCAATGGGAGTTCACACTGGTGATTCTATCACAGTGGCTCCGGCCATGACGCTTCCCGATACCGTGTATCAGGAAATGAGGGACATGGCTATCAGAATGATGAATGCCATCGGACAGTTCGCCGGTGGATGTAACGTACAGTTTGCGGTCGATCCCGAAACAGATGATATCATCGGTATAGAAATCAACCCAAGGGTTTCGCGATCATCAGCACTAGCTTCTAAAGCCACAGGGTATCCGATTGCTAAGATTGCAGCCAAGCTTGCCATCGGTTATAACCTTGATGAGCTAAAAAACGCCATTACAGGCACTACTTCTGCCTACTTTGAGCCAGCTATCGACTATGTGATCGTGAAGATTCCCCGATGGAACTTCGATAAATTCCAAGGCGCTGATGTCAAGTTAGGTCTCCAAATGAAAGCCGTTGGTGAGGTAATGGGCATCGGACGTACTTTCCAGGAAGCACTGCAGAAAGCTTGTCAGTCACTGGAGATCAAAAGAAATGGCCTCGGTGCAGATGGCAAGGAATTAACTGAAAGAGACGAGATCATAGAAAGCTTAGAGCACCCGAGTTGGGACAGGCTTTTCCATATATATGATGCTTTCAAGCTTGGAGTAGCCTTTAAAACTATTCAAAAGCTTTCTAAAATTGACAAGTGGTTCTTAATGCAAATTGAAGACCTGCTCAATCTAGAAAAGCAAATAGAGCAATATACATTAGAAAATATCCCTAGTGAGTTGCTTTTGACAGCCAAGAGAAAGGGCTATGCAGATAGACAGCTCGGTCATCTTCTGGGTTGCCTTGAAAGCGAAGTCTATAACAAGCGCAAGTCGATGGGTATTAACCGCGTCTACAAACTGGTTGATACTTGTGCGGCAGAGTTTGAGGCACAAACGCCTTATTACTATTCTACATTTGGAGAGGAGAACGAGTCTACCGTCTCTGATAGAAAGAAGATCATCGTATTAGGTTCTGGCCCTAACCGAATCGGCCAAGGAATAGAATTCGATTACTCTTGTGTACACGGTATTCTGGCAGCCAAAGAATGTGGCTATGAAGCGATCATGATCAATTGTAACCCGGAAACCGTTTCTACTGATTTCGACGTGGCTGACAAGCTATACTTCGAGCCAGTATTCTGGGAGCACATCTATGAGATCATTGAGATGGAAAAACCAGAAGGTGTTATCGTACAGCTGGGTGGTCAGACTGCTCTGAAGCTTGCTGAAAAGCTCGAAAGATATGGTGTGAAAATCATCGGCACCTCTTTCGATTCTCTTGACCTCGCTGAAGATAGGGGAAGTTTTTCTACACTACTTAAAGAAAATGATATCCCGTATCCTGAATTTGGAGTGGCAGAAGATGCCAACCATGCATTAGATCTTTCCAAAGAAATCGGATTTCCGCTGCTCGTAAGGCCTTCTTACGTACTGGGCGGTCAGAACATGAAGATTGTGATCAACGAGGAAGAGTTGGAATCGCACATCGTGAAAGTGATGAAAGAAATTCCAGGGAATAAAATTCTACTCGACCACTTCCTTGACGGTGCCATAGAAGCAGAGGCTGACGCCATTTGTGATGGAGAAGAGGTTTACATTATAGGTATCATGCAGCACATTGAGCCTGCCGGAATCCACTCAGGTGATTCTTATGCGGTTTTACCTCCATTCAACCTAGGTGATTTTATAGTCCAGCAAATGGAGACGTATACTAAGAAAATCGCACTGGCGCTCAAAACAGTTGGGTTGATCAATATACAATTTGCAATTAAAGATGATAAGGTATACATCATAGAGGCCAATCCTCGTGCTTCTCGAACGGTACCTTTCATATGTAAAGCTTATGACGAGCCTTATGTGAACTACGCCACCAAGGTCATGTTGGGAGAAAACAAAGTGAAAGACTTCCAGTTCAATCCTAAGAAAAAAGGATATGCAATTAAAGAGCCGGTATTCTCATTTAATAAGTTTCCTAATGTGAACAAGGAGCTTGGGCCTGAGATGAAATCAACCGGGGAAGCTATCTACTTCATAGATGATTTGATGGACGATTATTTCTTGAAAATTTACTCTGAGCGAAACCTATACCTTAGCAAGTAAGTTAAATGGATATAACCTAAGAAGATATGTCCAAAATATTAATCATCTTTCTGATCATATTCCTAGTGCTTAGATTGGCTGGAAACTTCTTCAGGGTATTTCTGGGCACTTCAACTTCTCAAAGAGACGGGTTTTCAGGCAATGCTAATACTAAATCAAGACCCGCCGATGGTAACGTAAATATTGATTTTGTTCCCAAAAAGGATCAAAAGAAATCTTCCAAAAACTACAGGGGAGGAGAATATGTTGACTACGAGGAATTGGATTAAAAAAACCTAAGCCCCCTTCCGGTGCGCTTAGGTTTGGATAACTTACACTAAAAAAATGGTAACCTGAAACTGGAAAAAATTAGTATTTAACTACCAGTTTTGCTTCTTTCTTTTAGTCTTAGGTCGCTTCGTCTTATCTACCATCATAGAATTCTGATTTTTGTAAGAACGATACTCGCTCCACGTCTGACCTTTCTGAGTGGTGTGTATAGTACTTGAACAACTGGTGAGAACTCCGCCTAATATGACAGCGATAAACAAAGCCAACCTTTTCATAACTTCAACTTTTAAACGATGACACTAAGTTAGGCCCCTGCTCGCAAGCATACTTGTTGATATGAGGCCTGACAAAACACATGTACCATTTGATCGCGCTTAATGAATAAAAACCTTTAAAGGTCTAACTGGTGTTCTTACCTTAGCATAGTAAAATTTGCTTTAAACAAATCATCGAATAAGCCGAAAACATAATCAAAATGAAGTTTTTCAAATATCAGGGAACAGGGAACGATTTTGTGATGATCGACAATAGGGATGCGAAATTTGATCGTGATGATCTTGAATCGGTAAGCAAGGTATGTGATAGAAAGTTCGGAATAGGTTCAGACGGTCTTATTTTGATCGAAAATCACACGCAATATGACTTCGAAATGGTATTCTATAATCCCGATGGCAGCCAAAGTCTATGTGGGAATGGAAGCAGATGTGCAGTGAAATTTGCCGAGGCGTTGGGCTTGGTTTCAAATACTACGCAGTTTCTGGCTTATGATGGGCCACATGAGGCCGAAATTATCGGGAATACGGTGAAGTTAAAAATGGGAGACGTACAAAATGTCAGTACTATCGCTGATGGCATATTTGTTGACACTGGATCACCTCATTTGGTGCAATTTGTCAAAGAAGTGGACAATTTTGACGTTATCTCTTCCGGAAGAAAGCTTAGATATGACGAATCTTTCAAGGAAAAGGGCGGTGTGAATGTCAATTTTGTAGAAGTGACAAGTCCTAGTGAAATATTTGTGAGGACTTACGAACGCGGGGTCGAGAATGAAACATTGTCATGTGGTACAGGGGTAACGGCTTCTGCAATAGCCTCGATGTCACAAAAGGTGTCAAGCCCTGTTCGTATTAGCACCAAAGGGGGTCAGCTTTCGGTAGAATTTAAGCGCACCGAAAGTGGACAATATGAAGATGTATACCTTATTGGACCTGCGGTTAAGGTTTTTGAAGGAGAGATCGACATAGCTGATTTGTAAACTGAACATTCGAATTACTCAAGAGGGCGATTCGTATTAGTCTTTATTGACTAAAAGGCGCTAAATTTAAAGTTGTAATTAAGAAAACTGCACTATCATATTATGTTTAAGGTAATCGCAAAATTATTTGGGACTAAGTCAGACAAAGACATAAATAAGCTGCTGCCGATTGTAGATAAGGTCAATGAGGAGTTTGCCAAGCTGCCGTCTATAAGCGATGACGACTTGCGAGAGGCTACCAATAAGATCAAAGAAGAAATAAACGCCGCCTTGAAACACGTTGATGATGAATTAAAAAAGCTTCACCTGCATATTGATGATAATCCTGAACTAGATATTCAAGAGAAAGAAGATACATTCAAGCAAATAGATGACCTGGAGGAAAAGCGCAATAAAGAACTCGAAGAGGTACTTAAGGCTGTTCTACCCAGAGCTTTTGCGATAGTCAAAGAAACGGCAAGGAGGTTTAAAGAAAATGATCAGCTTACCGTCACTGCTAACATGCATGACAAGACACTTGCGGCTAAATTCAGTAATGTAGAAATCAAGAATGATCAGGCCATTTGGCATAACAAGTGGATGGCTGCCGGTAATGAGATTACCTGGGATATGTTGCACTATGATGTTCAGTTGATTGGTGGTATCGTTCTTCATGAAGGGAAAATTGCGGAGATGGCTACTGGTGAAGGAAAAACACTTGTTGCTACCCTACCAGCTTTCTTGAATGCCCTGGCGGGTCGAGGTGTTCACATCGTTACGGTCAACGATTACCTGGCCAAACGAGATAGCGAGTGGATGGCTCCACTCTTTCAATTCCACGGCTTAAATGTAGACTGTGTAGATAAGCATGAACCCAACTCTGAAGAAAGAAGGGCCGCTTACCTAGCAGATATCACTTATGGAACCAACAATGAATTTGGTTTCGATTATCTAAGAGACAATATGTCTCGTGACCCGGAAGACTTAGTACAGCGCAAGCATCACTATGCCATGGTCGATGAGGTTGACTCTGTGTTAATTGACGAAGCAAGAACGCCCCTTATCATCTCCGGCCCCATACCCAAAGGGGATGAGCACGAATATCATGATCTCAAGCCCAGAATATCACAATTGGTAGAAGCACAGAAAAAAATCGCTTCTTCTTTTCTGGTTGAAGCAAAGAAATTGATCACTGAAGGTAATGAGAAGGAAGGTGGGCTGTCACTCTTTCGTGCCTATCGTGCTTTGCCTAAGCATAAACCTCTCATTAAATATTTGAGTGAGACGGGGGTCAGACAAATTCTACAAAAAACAGAGAACATCTACCTGGCAGAAAATAGCAAGCTTATGCCTGAGGCGGATGAGCCACTGCTTTTCACTATAGATGAGAAGACAAATAGTACCGATCTTACCGAGAAGGGTATTGAAAGGATCACCAAGTCAGGTGAAGATCAAAGCTTCTTTGTGCTACCTGATATTGGCGGTGAAATCGCCAATCTTGAGAAGGACGAGACCATGGAGGATTCCGAAAAGGTGAAGAAGAAAGATGAGATCGTAAAGGAATATTCTATCAAATCCCAAAGGATACACTCCGTCAATCAGTTATTGAAAGCTTATACGCTATTCGAGAAAGATACCGAGTACATCATTGTTGATGGTAAGGTCAAGATTGTTGACGAGCAGACAGGTCGTGTGATGGAAGGAAGAAGATTCGCCGATGGTCTGCACCAGGCACTTGAAGCGAAGGAAAATGTGAAGGTGGAAGATGCTACACAGACTTACGCGACGATTACTTTGCAGAACTACTTCAGAATGTACCACAAGCTTGCCGGTATGACCGGTACTGCCGAAACTGAAGCTGGTGAGTTCTGGGAGATATATAAGTTGGATGTAATCGTAATTCCAACGAATCGTGAAATCGTAAGGGCTGATAGAGACGACCTTGTCTATAAAACCATGCGCGAGAAATTTAATGCTGTGGCGGACGAGATCGTGGAATTAACCGGACAAGGAAGGCCGGTATTGGTAGGAACCACTTCCGTTGAAATATCAGAGCTGGTGAGTAAAATGCTCAACATGCGCAAGATCAAGCACCAGGTGCTGAATGCCAAGCAACACCAAAAAGAAGCTGATGTAGTTGCAGAAGCGGGTAAGCCTGGCACTGTTACTATTGCCACCAACATGGCCGGTCGTGGAACTGATATTAAGCTCACGCCCGAATCCAAAGAAGCAGGCGGACTAGCCATCATCGGTACTGAAAGACACGAGTCAAGACGGGTTGACCGTCAGTTGCGCGGTAGAGCAGGGCGTCAGGGTGATCCGGGTTCATCGCAATTCTTTGTATCACTGGAGGATAACCTAATGCGTATGTTCATGCCAGAGCGTATCGCCAAGATCATGGACCGTATGGGGCTTAAAGAAGGTGAGGTAATCTCCCATTCTATGGTTACCAAGTCAATAGAAAGGGCACAGAAGAAAGTTGAGGAAAACAACTTCGGTATCAGAAAGCGACTCCTGGAATACGATGATGTGATGAACTCACAAAGGGAGGTAATCTATAAAAGGAGAAAACATGCCTTATTTGGAGAACGCCTTGAGTTAGATATTATGACCATGTTCTACGAAACCAGTGAGGACATTGTACTCAATACCAAAGGTGCAGAAAACTATGACAGCTTCAAGTTAACTGTGCTAGGGGTAATGGCGCTGGATTTCGATATTACAGAAGAGCAGTTCAAAGAAATTTCAGCCGAAGAGTTAACAGAAAAGCTATATGCGGAAGCACTGACTCGCTATAGAGCTAAAAACAAAGCAATTGCTGAAAAAGCACTGCCCAACATAAAGGAATTCCATAAGCACCGTGGCGCGGTTATTGAAAACATTCTGGTACCTTTTACAGATGGTAAAAGGCAAATTGGTGCAGCGGTCAACCTAGAAAAGTGTGTTGAGACTGACAATAGGGAGATGATCAAAGGCATGGAGAAAATGATTGCCCTTGGAATCATCGATCAGGCCTGGAAAGAGCACTTGCGAGAAATGGACGATCTTAAACAAGCCGTTCAAATGGCCGTTCATGAGCAGAAGGATCCTTTACTTGTTTATAAATTCGAGGGTTTTGAGCTTTTCAAACGTTTCATGTCTCAGGTGAATGAAGATACTGTCTCCTTCTTGAGTAAGTCAGACATCTATTCTGAAGAAACAGAAAACCTTCAAGAAGCCAAGAGACAAAAGAGTCGTCAGAACCTCAAAGAGCAAAAGGATGAATCTCGATCACTATTGAGTGGTGGAAGCCAGCCGGGTGCGAATAGACCTCCCATTCAGAAAATTGAACCGGTTAAATCCCAAAAAGTGGCAGGAAGAAACGAACGCGTAACGGTGCAGTACATGGATGGCAGCATCAAAAAAGATGTTAAGTTCAAAACGGTAGAAGAGGATATTAAGAATAACAAGTGTGTACTTGTTGAAGATTAGTTGGCCAAGTTGACACCCAAAATAGCTAGTATGAAATCACAATTTCTTCTTCTTGGATTAGGCCTACTCTTCTTGTATGGTTGTAGCCCATCACTTTCCTCTCTTAAAGGCACTGGCAATTATCACGAAGATGTATCTGCTCATCGCCCTACTTTCGATACAGAAGCAACGGATTCGGTGGATACATTAGATAGTGTTGACCCAGTAGAAACGGTTGATGTAGATCCTGAATTCGACGTCACAGCACCGCTCAATAAAGTATTGGACAGCCTTGCCATTATCAATAAGGGGAGAAAATCTGTGGATGGTTTTACCATTCAGGTTTATAATGGCTCCAGCAGACAAGAGGCCAGAATCGCCAGAGGAAAAGTGTTCAGTGTGATGGAAAACTCAAGGCCTAGAATACAATCTTCCCCTCCCAATTATAAAGTAAAAGTTGGTAAGTACTTTACAAGGCTCGAAGCTCAGAAAGACTACGTCCATCTCAAAAAGAACTTTCCCAACGCCATTGTCATCATTGACAAAATTCAGATAAACAAAAACTGATAGATGTCCTTAGCCCAAAAAGTAAAGGCATTAGCCAAAACTTATGCCACTGATGTTGTAAGTATTAGAAGGCACATTCATGCTAACCCTGAGTTATCTTATCAAGAATTCGAAACGGCCAAGTACGTCGCCGATCAATTGAAGTCATTTGGCATTGCCCCGAAAGAAGGTGTTGCTGATACGGGTCTTACCGCTCTCATAGAGGGTAAAAATCCAGATAAAAAAATAGTTGCTCTGAGGGCTGATTTGGACGCACTACCAATCAAAGAGGCTAATGATGTGCCTTATAAGTCACAGAACGAAGGCGTCATGCACGCTTGCGGCCATGACGTACACACGGCATCACTGCTGGGTTCGGCCAGAATACTAAATGAAATAAAGGAAGAATTTGAAGGAACGGTTAAACTGATCTTTCAACCAGGAGAAGAAAAAGCACCAGGTGGTGCAACTCTAATGATCAAAGATGGCGCCCTGGAAAACCCTGCGCCTTCAGGAATAATTGGTCAACATGTTATGCCTTTTGTGCCTGTGGGTAAAGTAGGATTTCGTGAAGGCATGTACATGGCAAGTGCGGATGAGATTTATATTACCGTGAAAGGTAAAGGTGGCCATGCTGCCATGCCAGAAAAGAACATAGACTCAGTACTTATTACTTCTCATATCATTGTTGCACTACAGCAGATCATTAGTAGAAATAGCAGCCCTAAAAGTCCTTGTGTGCTGTCATTCGGTAAAGTGATCGCCAATGGGGCAACCAATATTATCCCCAATGAAGTAAAAGTTGAGGGGACATTCAGGGCGATGAATGAAGAATGGAGGGCAGAAGCACATGAAAAGATCAAAAAGATGGCGGAGAGCATCGCAGAAGGAATGGGCGGCTCCTGTGAAGTTAATATCGTCAAAGGTTATCCTTATCTAAAAAACAATCCTGAGCTTACTAAAAGAGCTAGAAAAGCGGCTGAAGAGTTCTTAGGAAAAGACAACGTGGTCGACCTTGATTTATGGATGGCGGCAGAAGACTTTGCTTTCTACACACATCACATGGATGGTTGTTTCTATCGGTTAGGGATTAGAAATGAGGATAGAGGAATTGTCTCCTCTGTACATACGCCCACTTTTGACATAGATGAAGACGCTCTAGAATTGGGTTCAGGATTAATGGCCTGGATAGCGCTGCAAGAGCTAGGTAACTAGCTCCCTACATATCCTCTTCGTCCTTACCCATATTTCCGGCAATGTTCTCACTCACATTGATGATGTGGTCTCCCATTTTCTCAAAACCAAAGAAAACATCACGATAAACTATTCCGGATTTAACTTCATATTCATTGCTGGCAATCGCTTTGAAGTGCTTTTTCTGAAGCTTCTTCTTTAGTTTGTTAATCTCCACCTCCTTATTCCTGGCCTCATCAAGATTTGCCTTGTCGTAATCGTCAGAAAGGTTGGTCAACATGATCTTTATAGCTTCATCAAGAACGGCAATCATCTTCCGGAGGTCATCAACTTGCTCTTCAGTAAATTCGAATTCTTTCCTGTTTCGTCGCTCTATATCTTGCGATAATCTAAGGATAATATCGCCTATTCGTTCGAGATCTTTAACTATAGTAAGAAGGCTACTCATTTGGAGAGAAACTGCCGTACTTAGTCTACCTTCAGCTAATTGCACCAGGTATTTGGCCACTTCTTCCTCCAACTTATCAGTAACTTCCTCGTCCTCTTCTATTTTCTTCTGAAGTTGCGCAGAAACTTTAGTATCGTTCTCATACAACATCTCCTTCACTGTAACCCACATTTTTTCTACGATCTCAGCATATCTATGCACTTCTTTTCTAGCCTCAACAATGGCTAAATCCGCTGTTCTTGATATCTCTGTACCGATGTATTGTAGCTTGAAGCTGCTTTCACCTTCTTTGTTCTTATCTGGCACCAACTTGACCACCATTCGCTCTATGCGATCAACAAACCAAATCATAACAAAGGTATTGAGGATATTAAAGCTTACATGAAAATAGGCTAGGGCATATTTTACAGCCTTGGTTTCGGTAAATGGTGACCCATAATCATGAAGTCGCTGCGTAGCCCAATCAATTGCGTCTAGGTAGAAGTAGTAAGCAATGAGCATCCATGCTACACCAAATATATTGAACATGAGGTGAGCGCGAGCGGCACGTTTCGCATGCACGTTTGCCACTATAGCCGCCAAATTCGCGGTGATCGTAGTGCCAATGTTTTCACCAAGTATGATGGCTGCGGCCATTTCAAATGGTATCCAACCGTTGTCGCATAAAATCAGGGTAATGGCCATGGCTGCGCTAGAAGATTGCACCACTATGGTTAAAAGGGTACCTATCAGTACAAACAGAATAACTGATCCGTAGCCGTAGCTGGTAAGGTTTGTAATCCATTCCAGCACATCTGGATTGTCCTTAAGATCTGGTACAGACTCTTTTAAAAAATCAAGCCCCATGAAAAGTATGGCAAATCCTATCAAGAATTCTGCCCAATACTTGAGTTTATCACTTTTAGCAAAAAGCAAAGGGAAACCTATGGCGATGATAGGCAGCGTATAAGTAGAAATACTAAACTTTGAAAAGCCAAATAACAGGATAAGCAAAGCCGTGACTGTTGTTCCGATGTTGGCCCCCATGATCACCCCAATAGCTTGTTTGAGCTTCAACAGCCCTGCATTCACAAAGCTTACTACCATTACCGTTGTAGCCGAAGACGATTGAATTATAGATGTGGTCAAAAAACCAGTGAACACACCGCTCACGCGGTTCGAAGTCATTAACTCTATGATTGATCTTAGCCTGTCACCGGCAACTTTTTGTATGCCTTCGCTCATTACCTTCATTCCGTAAATAAATAGGCCTAGTGCGCCAAGAAGGGTGAGTACGTCTAAAAAGATATTCATTTATTCTATATCGAGTGCGAACAAAACTAATTAATAAATTCAAATGCGATTGAAAAGATCACATCTAGTTCATGTTACCTTTATGTTAAGCTTTCATCATGACCATAACTACAGAGCGCCCAAAACGTTGGATATTTTCTTAGCATATTGTTTGATAGGCGGGCCTGCAAGAGCCAACAGAATGCAATTCGCGCACAATCGTAGCTTAACAATAGCTTCACATATTTCGTCGAGAGCGAAATGATAATTCTGCTAACTTTGCCGGATATTTTTCGAATCTGGCGAGCAGATGTACATTGACAGTCAAGACATTATGAATGAAAAGGATAGTACGGTACACATATCCGTGGCCAAGAAAATTCTTGCCATTGGTGGTGTGCTGTTCGTTTTCCTGCTTTCACTCGATTTGATGGTCAGTGGATTCTCTGAATTAGGGGTCAGTGCCGCCGAATCCATTATTTATGCTACCTCCAACCCTTTTATTTCTTTATTTATAGGGCTACTCATTACAGCTTTGGTGCAAAGCAGCTCGGCCAGTACTTCCCTTTTTGTGGCGGCCGTAGCATCAGGGTCTCTATCAATGGAAAGTGCTGTGCCCATGGTAATGGGTGCGAACATTGGTACTACCATTACCAGCACTATTGTGTCACTTGGTTTTATTACTAAAAGAAATGAATTCAGAAAGGCTATTGCAGCAGGTACAGCACATGATTTTTTCAATATCTTAACTACCATTGTCCTATTCCCACTCGAATATTTTTACGGTTTTCTTTCCGGTACAGCACAGGCTATTACCAGTAATCTGTCTTCTTATATTATCATAGACCAGACGCAGGAAGGAGGTTTTAATCTATTCGAATCCTTACCGGTTGATACTTATTTATCGCAAGTTGTAGACAACCCTTATATAGCTATTGTATTGGCATTTATACTGTTGTTTGCCTCAATCAAACTCATGTCTAAATTGATATACAAGTTTGTGATTGGAGAGTCAAAGGGTAGGTTACGAAATTATGTGTTCAAAAAACCCATTAAGTCATTCGCGTGGGGCACTGGTATCACTGCTTTGATACAATCAAGCTCTGTAACTACTTCCTTGATAGTACCACTAGTAGCTACGGGTAAGGTCAAGCTTAAAAATGCCATACCTTTTATTCTTGGGGCAAATATTGGTACTACCATCACTGCATTTATCGCACTGCTTTTCGACTCTAGTGCGGCATTGAGCATTGCTATCACGCATTTGCTTTTCAATATGATAGGTGTGTTTCTCTTTTTGCCACTAGCTCCCCTTAGAAACTTGCTGACAACCATGGCTAACTTTTTGGGTCGTATTACCATCAACTACAGATTAGCCGGTTTCGCCTACATCATATTGACTTTCTTCCTCATTCCCTTCACACTTATATTCTTCAGCAAGGATAACATGAAAGATAAGGAAGCGGCATCGATCACCAATACCAAAGTGTCTATAGAGGTTAAGCAACCTTCATCTGAAAAAGCTACTTTGATAGCTATCTCCAAAGACTGAATTGGCACGGCCTAACCTTGTTCTATCTAATTCCTTCAAATCTTTATCAAGACATCATGATTCTAAAATGAAGTGAACCTGGTGTGAATGTAGCCGTACGCAAAGCATTAATAGTTCGCTATAAATTTCTACTTTTAGGTATATATTAGTGAAAAACCTAAAAGTGAGTAAACAGAAGGGATTACTAAGCTTCTTAAAGCTAGACGGAATTACCAATAGCCTATCAAGCTATATCAACGACCGCTTAGAGCTATACAAGTTGGAAGCCAAAGATGAGCTGGCCACCATTCTATCAAAGTTCATCGTACTTTCTTTTTCCTATTTGGCACTGTTCGTCTTTCTCATTTTTGGAAGCCTGGCCATTAGTGCGCTCTTAAACGATTTACTCCATAGCACCTACGCTGGATATGCCATAATAGCCTTATTCTATCTGATACTTTTTGCCATAGCGATGCTTTTAAGAAGGAATACCAAACTAATGGAAGGCATTAAAAAGCATATATTAAGCATAATACATCATAAAAATTAGTTGTCTATGTCAGCTCCAACTATAACAGAAGAGAAACAGGAACTCGAAAATTCATCCCAAAAGAACAAAGAGAAATTTGAGGAGGAAGTAGCATTAATACTCAAGAAGGCGGAGGGTGTTTCGAAGAATGCACTGGTGATTGGTGGCACGATGATATTTGCCTATCACGTCGTTAAGCAGTTGATGGACGATCAGAAGAAACCTCAGGGAAAAGGAAAAGATCAGAATGGCAAAAAGAAAAAAGCGGAACCAGAACCGGCCGGCATAAGCAATTCAATTTTTAGTGCAGTATTAGATCAGGCTACTATATTCTTACTGACCATAGCCAAGGATAAGTTGGTAGAATACCTGGATGAACTCAACAACAAGAATAATGCAGATATACAAGGCTCTTCAGGAGAGGAATAAAGTTGGCCAAAAGTCGCTTGCCGTTTTAATAGATCCTGATAAGGTTACTGAACATAGCAGCTTGTTGGAGCTATTGAACATGGCTAAGGAGAGCTGTGTGGATTTTTTCTTCGTTGGCGGAAGTCTCATTACCCAGAATAACATCCCAGACATTGTTGGTGTGATCAGGGAAGGCTCAAATATCCCAATTGTATTATTCCCTGGCAGCAATATGCATATAGATCTGTCTGCTGATGCTATTCTATTCTTATCATTGATATCAGGACGTAATCCAGAACTGCTAATCGGCCAACATGTAGCAGCAGCACCAATTCTGAAGAATAGTCAAATGGAAGTAATACCAACCGGCTACGTTCTGGTGAATTCAGGCCGGCCTACTGCGGCTTCATACATTAGCAATACTACTCCTATCCCCGCTGAAAAGTATTCAATAGCTGCTTCAACTGCTCTAGCCGGAGAAATGCTGGGGTTAAAATTGATTTACCTTGACGCAGGAAGTGGTGCTGAAGCACCTGTAAACGCCAAAATGGTGAGTGCAGTGCGAAGATCAGTAGATGCACCTTTAATTGTAGGAGGAGGAATTAATACCCCGCAGAAAGCCCAGGAAGCCTTAGAGGCTGGTGCTGACGTTATAGTTATTGGCAATGCAATAGAAAAAAACCCCAATCTAATGATTGAGGTTTCTGAAAAAGTCTATGATTTTAATAAGTCTTTAAACATTCATTAAAGACTCTCTTCTTCTCATTTTACCTGCTGGTATACCGAACATCATTTTAAATCTGCGACAGAAATAAGCTGTGTCCTTATAACCGCACTCTGAACCAATCTCCCTGATGCTCTTCTTTGTAGTTCTAAGCAGGTTTACAGCATGCTCCATACGCTGGTATTCGATGTAATCTTGAGGATTGATACCAGTCAGCATTTTAAAGTACTGACCAACATAATCTTCTGATACGCCAGCTACTTTGGCTAACACCTGATTGGATAAGTCTCCACTTAAATTCTCTTTAATGTATGAGAATATATCAATGAGTCTAGGATCCTTGAAGTAGGTACTGTTAGTAGCCATCTGTTCAACGAACAGGCGCTTATGAATTACATACCTGATCAACTCAATGGCCAAGTGTTCTATTTTAAGCTTTACTACTCTTTCGTTACCCTCCTGATCAGATGATTTCTCCGCAATAATCTCTTTGACAATAGAGTTGATTTTGGAGCTTTCTACCACGAAAGGAGGTATATCCAGAGAGGTGAAGAAATTGACCGTATCAAAAACTTTTGCCTCGAAAGTGACATAACTAATGCGACATTCTACTTTCTCTCTTTCATCTCTGTCCCTGTCTAACAAAAAGAACTCGTCCTTTCGATAAGCAAATTCTTCATTGGAAACTACCTCACCTTTCCAGTTACCATAATTAATGGAGACGGCTTTTCCACCGGGTATAAAAAGTGCCTGACCATCAGTCACTTTCTTTTCCTCTTCACCAAATTTGATTACACCATTTTTAAGTACAATTATGGTGTTTTCTACATCGTAGTAATTTTGCACGGTCAGAGATTGCAATATTTTGATATTGCTTGCCTTCAAAAATCTGACCCCCAATGATTCAATTATTTTATTATAATCTTCCATTAGATGTTTAATTATTTAGAATATGCCCAACCTTTAAAAAAGTAAATTGTACAAATCTAATAAATAAAATTGGACATTTCCAAATATAGAAAAGAAGCACCGTGCAGAAAAACTAAATTTATTTCAATAATTCCCTTGAAATGACTACCCTTTGGATTTCTGAGGTACCCTCGTAGATTTGAGTGATCTTAGCATCACGCATTAATCGCTCCACGTGATACTCCTTCACATAGCCATATCCACCATGCACTTGAACGGCTTCAACAGTGGTTTTCATAGCTACTTCTGAGGCATAAAGCTTCGCCATCGCACCAGCTTTCGCAAAGTCCTGACCTTGATCTTTCAGGTACGCAGCCCTTAAACAGAGTAGTCTTGCTGCATCTATTTCAGTGGCCATATCAGCCAGTTTGAAAGCTATGGCTTGGTGCTTTACGATTTCTTTACCGAAGGCCTTACGCTCTTGAGAGTATTTCAAAGATAGCTCATAAGCTCCTGAGGCTATACCTAAAGCTTGCGCTGCAATACCAACACGACCTCCATTAAGCGTATTCATGGCAAAACTGAAGCCGAAACCATCTTCACCGATTCTATTCTCCTTAGGCACCTTTACATCTGTAAACATCAACGAGTGCGTGTCAGAGCCTCTGATTCCGAGTTTGTCCTCTTTCTTACCTACCACGAATCCTTCCATACCTTCTTCGACAATCAGGCAGTTGATTCCTTTGTGCTTTTTCTCCGCATCAGTCTGTGCAATCACTAGATAAACACTTGCACTATTACCATTGGTAATCCAGTTTTTGGTACCATTTAACAAGTAATGGTCTCCCTTATCCTCGGCAGTAGTTCTCTGGCTAGTGGCATCAGATCCCGCTTCTGGCTCTGACAAGCAGAATGCTCCTATGATCTCCCCTGTAGCCAACCTAGTCAAGTATTTTTCCTTTTGTTCTTCAGTACCGTACTTCTCTATACCCCAGCATACCAGCGAGTTATTTACGGACATACTTACAGAAGCAGAAGCGTCTATCTTGGAAATCTCTTCCATGGCCAAAACATAGGATACGGTATCCATACCCCCACCGTTGTACTTCGGGTCGACCATCATACCCATAAAACCAAGCTCCCCCATTTTTCTTATTTGTTCCTTGGGGAATTGTTGTTTTTCATCTCTTTCAATAACACCTGGAAGTAGTTCGGTCTGTGCAAATTCTCTAGCCGCAGCCTGAACCGCGAGTTGCTCTTCTGTAAGTTCGAAATTCATTTTTTGTATTTAATAGCGTTAGAGTTTAAACAAAAAAAAACGAGGCCTGTTCAAGGCCCCGCTAAATTACAATTTCTAACCCTATTTATGATGATGAATACCTTTCATTTATCCTAATGGTACAATGAAGGATTTCGTCTATTGATAGGATTTTAGTCGTTTCCGGTCAGAAGACTGAGATAGTAAAGCAGCATCACTAATGATGAAAGTGCCGCCACCACATAAGTCATTGCTGCCCATTTCAATGCATCCTTTGCCATCCAATGTTCTCGGTCAGTAACTATGCCTCTCTCTTGCACCCAACTGAGTGCCCTTTTGCTGGCATCGAATTCCACTGGTAATGTTACCACAGCAAATAATGTGAAAATAGCATAACAGCTAATGATAACGATAAGCGCTAAATTGAAAGGAATGATTTGTGGTAGCGCAAAAGCTCCAACAAACATAGCAATGAATATGATGTTGATAATTCTTGCACTTACGTTTTGCAACGGTACAAGTGCAGACCTCATCTCCAACATACTGTAAGCTGTTGCATGTTGCACAGCATGGCCACATTCGTGAGTGGCAACCGCGACAGCCGCAGCATTACGACCGTGATATACTTCCTCACTCAGGTTCACTGTTTTAGTAGCAGGATTATAGTGGTCTGTCAATTGTCCAGGAACCGATACAATTCGAACATCTCTTATGCCGTAATCTACTAACATCAACTCTGCGGCTTGTGCCCCAGACAAATTAGCATTTAAAGGGATTTGGGAATACTTCTTGAATTTCCTCTTTAGTGTTGAGCTCACAGCGAAGCTCACAATCATGAAACCAACAATGATAATCAGTAACATACTTCACTTTTTTAGTTTGACTTGATTTTGTTAATAATACTGGAAGTCGAGTAACCTTCTACCAATTCTACGGTAAGCACCTGACCCCCATTGTCTATAACAACATCTGCGCCAACGATATTGTCTGCCAAATAGTCACTTCCTTTCACTAAAATATCAGGTTTTAGCATTTTGATCAGTTCGTAAGGGGTATTTTCACTAAAAAAAGTCACCGCATCCACGAATTCTAGTGCTGACATTACACGCGCCCTTGCATATTCATTTACCACCGGCCTGCTCGGTCCCTTTAATCCACTCACAGAAGCATCAGTATTCAACGCTACGATTAACCTATCTCCCAGATTCCGCGCTTTTTCAAGGTAATCTATATGCCCAAGATGAATGATATCAAAACAACCATTGGTGAATACAACTTTGTCCCCCTCAGATTGCCAATTGGTTATTGTGGCTTGTAGTTTCTTAAGATCAAGTATTTTTTCGGACGTTGGCATTTCTCAATTTCGTTTTGTACAACAATCGACTCCATATAAGTGCCATTAACCCAAAAATGATGATGATCACCAATTGCCAGCCATGGAATATAAAGGTAAACGCCTTGGCTTTATCATCCGCCAACTGATACAGATAGCTCAGCCCTAAAGGAACCAATACATGATAGCTGCCTGTGCCGCCAGGCAGTGGAATTGCCATTGCTATACCTCCGATCACAAAAATGGTCAACGTAGCCAAAAGGCCGAGATTTTCTGTTTCAGGAAAGGCAAGAATAACGAAATAGCTCATCAAATAATAAAGGACCCAAATGAGTAAAGAATAGAAAATAAAAAAGTTTCTGCGCCCTGGTTTCAACTTGAAGATGACCCTTAATCCATTTTTGATGCCTTTGAAGGCAGTAATCACTTTTGATAAAATCCGAAGTCTTAGAATCCTCTTCTTTCTCAGGTATAAAACAGTGGCGATCAAACCTAGAAAGAACACTCCTCCCAAGGCATACAACCATGGGAAACCTTGACCTTCGGCTCCTTTACCTCCGCCTGAATAATCGATGGCCATGAAGAACTCTATGAGCTTGTCCAGTTCAATTAGAAAGGATATCGCTATCAACAAGACTAAAAATATCAAGTCAACCACTCTCTCGGCGATCACCGTACCAAAGGATTCATCTGCTGGCACATCATCGAGCTTGTACAAGTTATAACACCTTGAAAGTTCACCTCCTCTAGGAATGGCCAGGTTAACAAAGTATCCTATCATCACAGAAAGGAAACTTTTCTTGAAACTGATCTGATGTCCCAATGGAGCCAATAATATCTTCCACCTTTCAGCCCTTACAGCGTGGCTGACTAATGCCATTATTCCTGAGAATATTAAGAACCACTTATCAGCCGTGTTCCAATTTTCTAGTAGAAAGCTGGTCCTGCTCTCTCCTTCAGGGACTTGAATACTACTCAAAGAAAGCCAGAGTAAAAGCCCGGCTACGAGGATCATTACCAAAAATTTAATAAGCCCCTTGATTTTAGATGACATGTTCAGATAAGGATGTTAGGGAAGCTGATTGTTTTCGGTAGGAAAGATAACAACTGGTTTATATGCTTTGGCTTCTTCGCGTTCCATAGCGGCGTAAGAGATGATGATAATGATATCACCAACTTGAGCCTTCCTTGCGGCCGGCCCATTGAGGCAAATCATCCCGCTTCCTCTCTCTCCTTTGATTACGTAAGTTTCTAATCGTTCACCATTATTGATGTTAACGATCTGAACTTTCTCATTTTCAATTAAATCTGCTGCCTCCATCAAGTCTTCATCTATGGTAATACTGCCCACATAATGAAGTTCAGCTTGTGTAATCTTAGCTCTATGAATCTTGGATTTAAGAACTTCTATAAACATTGCTTACTCGCCAAAACTTAGTTTAAAAACATATTATCAATCAGTCGAACTTGCCCCACATATCCAGCTATGCAGAACGCTACTTTCTCGGAAGATTCAGCGCGAATTTCATGCTTTTCTTCCAATGTATCTCCATCAACAATATGAAAATATTCAAGTTGAACACTTTCATACCCCTTAAATAATTCTTCAACACGTAATTTAGTTTCCGCAACACTGACTTTGTTCATAATCAAGCGTTTAGCTTCTATAAGTGCCTTATAAAACAGTAAAGCCTTCTCCTTATCTTCAAGGGCTATTCTCATATTCCTTGATGACATGGCCAAGCCATTAGACTCTCGTAATATCGGTATACAAACCAGTTCTAAATCAAAGTACAGATTTTTAACCACTTGTTCGATAACCAAAAACTGCTGCAGGTCTTTTTGCCCAAAATAGGCTTTATCTGGTTGTAAAATGTTGAAAAACTTCGAGACAATTAAAGCCACACCATTGAAATGCCCCGGCCTGAATTTCCCTTCCATCGTACTTTCTAAATGACCAAACTTAAATTCTAACTTCCCATTTTGCCCATTATACATACTCTGGTCATTTGGGCAAAATACAATTTCGCAACCCTCCTCTTCTAATAAGTTTAGATCGTTGTCCAACGTCTTTGGATACTTCTCTAGATCTTCTGAATTGTTGAACTGAGTTGGATTAACATAAATACTACAAACGGTGAGATCATTGCTTTTCTTCGAAGCCCTGATAAGACTTAAGTGACCTTCGTGTAGCGCTCCCATAGTAGGCACAAAACCGATGGTTTTGCCCTCAAACTTAGCTTTTTTAATATGCCTTTTGAGAGGCTGAATTTCTTCGAAAATATCCACCAGATAAAGAAAAGATGGGAAATAAGTAGGCCTAAAATTACGTTATTAGAAATACAAAATCTTGAAAACAGAATAAAATTTTGTAATTTTGTGGTCTGTTTTTAAAGTCAAAAAAAATAAGCTCAGATATGGCGAAGTGTAGGATACTTTATGTGGCTAGCGAAATTAATCCTTTTTTACAAACCTCAGAAGTAGCGAATTTTGTTCGTAAACTTCCCCAAGCAATGCAGGAACGGGGCATGGAGATAAGGATTCTCGTACCGAGATTTGGTCTCATCAATGAAAGAAAGAATAGGTTGCATGAAGTTGTAAGATTGTCGGGGATTAACATCGCCGTTGGAGAGGAGGAAAAACCCCTCATTATTAAAGTTGCATCAATTCCAAATGCAAAACTCCAAGTTTACTTCATTGACAACGAGGACTACTTCCACAGGAAGTCTGTCTTTCATGACAAGGAGAACAACTTTTACGAAGATAATGATGAAAGAGCCATCTTCTTCTGTAAGGGAGTATTAGAAACGGTGAAGAAATTAGGGTGGGCTCCGGATATTGTACATTGCAATGACTGGATGACAAGCCTTATCCCTCTATACTTGAAAACCACTTACAAAAATGATCCTATCTTCAAGGATGCTAAGACAGTTTTCACAATCCACAATAACAAGTTCTCTCACAAATTCAAAGGAGATCTTCTTGGTAAGGTTAAGATGATCGACATCGAGGATGATATGCTGAATAACTTAAAGTCAGCTGATTACAACGGGTTTATCAAACTCGGCGTAGAATTCTCGGATGTTATTATCAATGCCGGAGAAGATAAGATCATTGAAGAGTTAGGTGATCTTAATGATGATAAGAAAATAGATACAATAGAACACCAAGAAGAAACTTACTTAGACTCTTATTTCAATCTATATAATGAACTTGTGGGCTAGAAAAAAATGGCTATTACTACTCAACGTAATAGCCGTTTTTGTGATTTCCTGTGAAGACGATTTCAGCAATACCGGATTTGACACAGAAAACGACAACTTCGAAGTCTTTTTCTCAGAAGTAGATATTCCGACCTCTGTAGTATGGTTGGACAGCATCAATACAAGAAACTCAGGACGCCTTCTGGCTGGTTCCTACACCGATCCGTTATTTGGTAGTGTTAGCGCCGAGGGCTATTCACAGCTTTTCTTAAGTTCTACAACATTACCTCAGAGCATAGACGAAACAGCGGCTTTTGACTCAATCGTATTGCATTTAAGAGTCCAATACTTCTATGGCAACCAGATAGAGACACCTCAGAACTTTGCCGTGTATCGTTTAAACGAGTCTATTACTGATTCTTCTACTGTCTTCACTTTCCACGATGCACAGAGAGGAGAGAAATTAGGCGAAACTACATTTACATTGCAACCTGACTCTGTAGACAGGGTATTTCAGGCCGCTGACACAACAATCGTAAACAGTTTCGACACCAACGGCAGATTCATTTATCTGATGGATGTCAAACTAAATAATAGCTTCGGCCTTGAAATTTTCAACCAAGCATTAAATGACAGTACGGCGGATAACTTTCTGACAGATCGTGACGATTTTGAAAACTTCATCCCCGGAATTTCAGTGGTGAATGAAGGCACAGAAGGGGCACTACTTGGATTCAATATTTCTGATGCCAATTCGCAAATGACGCTTTACTATTCTGAAATAGATAGCGAGGGGAACCGTGTGCAAAGAGAATTTGATTTCAATCTCAATACCTCAACATTTGGTCAAATCGCACTGAACCACTTCAATAGAATTACTCCCAATAGACTGGAATCAAATAGAAGTGGCACTGCTTTAGCGGACCTTAATTCATTTAATACAAGTTTCGAACCTGCTGGTGACCTCGCCTATGTTCAGGCTGGTGGCTCAGTAGTAACCAAATTAGACTTATCGTCATTCTCTGAAGATGCCTTCATAGACACGCTGGATAACGCAATCCTAAACAGTGCTCAAATCATACTGAATGATGCTCAGGATATTCAACAAGGCCTAGAACCACCTGGGTCTATAGGTGTGTTGCTTGCCGATGAAAACAATCGCTTAGTTGGTGGGGGAATCAGTATTATTCTGGATGACTTCTCTGCAATTGTCAACTATGATACAGCATCAAGAGGTTACAATATCCCTGTTACCATATTCTTACAGAATATACTTGATAGAAATGATAGTACGCAGCAAGTGTTTATTGTTCCATCCCAATTTGGAGCAAGCGTAAATAGGTTTATTACTGAAAAAGAGAATATCAAGCTAAGATTTTTTTATACCAGACCTAAGTAGTATTTTTCTTCAATCAACAACTTTTTAGTTATGTGCGGGATCGTCGCTTATGTAGGGCAAAGGCAGGCTCATGAAGTAATCATTAAAGGCCTTAAAAGATTAGAATACAGAGGATACGACAGTGCCGGAATTGCGCTACTCAACGGCCAACTCAATATTTACAAACGTAAAGGCAAAGTGAGTGAGTTGGAGCAGTTACTTGAAGGGAAAAGACTGGAAAGTACGGTAGGTATAGGCCACACCAGATGGGCCACTCACGGAGAACCAAATGATGTTAATGCACACCCGCACATCTCTGGCAGTGGCGAGTTAGCTATTATCCATAATGGTATCATTGAGAATTACAGTGCCATCAAACAAGACCTTCTCAACAAAGGCCACCAATTCGAAAGCGAAACAGACTCAGAAGTATTCATTCATTTCATTGAAGACATCTGGAAACATAACGATTGTACGTTAGAGGAAGCCGTTCGTCTTGCGTTAACTAAGGTGGTTGGCGCTTATGCAATAGTGATCTTGTCAAAGGATAGGCCTGACAGACTCATTGCGGCAAGAAAGGGAAGTCCATTGGTTGTTGGGCTCGGTAAGGATGAATTTTTCCTTGCCTCAGACGCCACGCCTATCATTGAATATACTAACGAGGTGGTCTATTTGAACGATTATGAAATAGCCATCATAGAAAATAATACGCTCAAGATCAAAAACACTCAGGATGTACCAATGACACCGTATATCCATACGCTAGACCTTGAACTAGAGGCCATAGAAAAGAGTGGATATGAGCACTTTATGCTTAAAGAAATCTTTGAGCAGCCACGCTCGATTGGAGATTGCATGAGGGGACGCTTGAATGCAAGAAACGGACGTTTGGTCCTTGGAGGAATTAGGGAGTATGCTAATAAGCTTGTTAATGCTGAGCGTATCATCATAGTAGCATGCGGTACGTCCTGGCACGCCGGACTGGTGGCAGAATATTTCTTCGAAGAATTCTGCAGGGTACCGGTTGAGGTAGAATATGCCTCCGAGTTCAGATATAGAAACCCGGTCATCAATGAGGGAGATGTTGTAATCGCGATTTCTCAATCTGGTGAGACAGCTGATACCCTAGCGGCAATTGACTTAGCTAAATCAAAAGGAGCTATTATTTTCGGTGTTTGTAACGTAGTAGGCTCATCTATTGCAAGAGCTTCTCATGAAGGAGCTTACACTCACGCGGGGCCTGAGATAGGTGTAGCAAGTACCAAAGCTTTTACCGCCCAACTCACTGTCCTGAGTATGATCGCTCTGATTGTAGCTACCAAAAAAGGTAGCATCACCGAAAGCCGCTATCGTGAACTCTTGACAGAGTTAGAAACTATACCCGGTAAGGTAGAAAAAGCGCTTGAGTTAAATGATCAAGTCAAATACATAGCCGATCTATTCAAGGATGCCAGAAACTTCCTTTACCTCGGTAGGGGATACAACTTCCCTGTTGCCTTGGAAGGCGCTCTCAAGTTGAAAGAGATATCCTACATCCATGCTGAAGGCTATCCTGCTGCTGAAATGAAGCATGGCCCTATCGCACTGATTGATGAAGAAATGCCGGTCGTATTTATAGCCACACGTGACAGTTCTTACGACAAAATCGTTTCAAACATACAAGAGGTTAAAGCCAGAAAAGGTAAGGTAATAGCGGTAGTGACCGAGGGTGATGCACTCATACCTAAGATGGCTGAGTTTGTCATTGAGGTACCCGCTACAGACGAAGCGCTTATGCCAATGGTATCCGTAATCCCACTTCAAATTTTATCTTATCACATTGCTGTTATGAGAGGTTGTAATGTTGACCAGCCTAGAAACCTGGCAAAGTCAGTGACTGTAGAATAAATCTAAAGACTCTTTTTGATGTATTTGACCCGTGCCTTATTGGTCTCAGAGTCAACAACCGTTTGAATGTTCTGTTCCATCATGATCTCTTCATCTCTGGTCAGTAGATCAGTAGTTTTCTGTTTTTTGATATCGTAACTGATTAAGAAATACAGTATGATATGGGTTATTATAGGCAGGAAGAAACCCATACCAAACCAAAACCAGAAGGAACGGCCATAGGAATAAGCACAGTATCCAGTAACCGCAGGTATGGATAGGTAAAAAACAACTACAACTAAAATAAGATCTACAATCACAGCGACATTATTCTCTTCATATAACCCTGCAGTATTCGCTAATGTTCATGAATATTGAGCTAAATACTACGCTGTTTTAAGGTATTCTTTTTTTAGCAAAGAACATATTTTATAACGCTCATCTTTGGTGTCTTCATAAATGGCTTCAAGTATTTCATAAACATGCTTTACGCCTATTTTCTCACACCATTCAAAAGGTCCGTGGGGATAATTAGTCCCTAGTTTCATGCCAAGGTCAATTTCTTCTTTGGTCGAAGTACCTTCTTGCACGGTATAGAAAGCTTCATTGATGATCATACATAATACCCGAGGCGTAACCATTCCTACACGGTCATCAACAATCAAATGATCCGTTCCTAACACCTCACAGATTTCTTTTAGTCTATCACTAGACTCATCCCGGTATAATGACACTTCCATAACTTCCCTATCAATAAATGTAGGCAAACCATTGAAGCCAAAAAGTTCACATGCTATTTCGTCGGTCAAAAAGCCAATCTCTGCTAAACTGATTTTAGCTGTATTACAAAAAACTGTCAAGGACTCATCTCCTGCGTAGCGCTCTATATTCTCTGGGCTTTCATCGATGGAAAGGTCAAAAACTACATCGAAATCTTGAAAGTCAAAGTCGGAATCATGATTGGCATAGGTACACTCATTTTCTCTTCCGAACTTTGCATCAAACTCTTGCATGTATTCCTCTTCACCTAAAACAAGTATTTTCATAACTTCGGGTTTAAAGTCAAAAGTAATTATTAATCAGACAAATTAAGATGAGCAAAACCACAATAAATTCAGAAAACGCCCCTGCTCCTATCGGGCCTTACAGCCAGGCAGTTATGGCGGGTGACACGCTATATGTTTCCGGCCAAATACCACTTGATGCCGCTTCAGGAAAGTTGATCAGCGGTGATATTGCTGAAGAAACCCACCAGGTAATGAAGAATATTGGGTTTGTGCTCGAAGAGGCTGGACTTAGCTATAATAACATTGTGAAGTGTAGCATCTTTATCAAAGACATGGACGACTTCGTGAAGATCAATGATGCTTACGGTACGTACTTTGAAGTGGAGCCTCCTGCCAGGGAAACCGTAGAGGTAAGCAGATTACCAAAAGATGTCAGAGTCGAAATATCCTGTATTGCCGTTAAATAAATGAACTTGCTCCCGGCACAATCTGAAACATTAGTGTTAGCTATCAGCGCTAAAAAGGTTTATGAAATAATCGCCGGAGTAACAAAAGAACCCTCGAGAGATGAACCGAGGGAAAATTCTGATCAGGCATATCAGTTCAACGGCACCGTAGACGAGGAAAAATTCACACTTTCACCCATCATAAGACATGCACAGAATTTTGTTCCAATCATAAATGGCGTTATAGAACCGACTTCTCAAGGATCAATTGTCTTTATCAGATATAGCCTTTTCTTCAGTTCAAAAGTTTTTCTCTACTTCTGGTCTACCGTTATTTTCCTGACTGTTATTTTCTCTTTGTTCTTGGTAAAACGAAACGATTATGCACTGATAGCATTTCTTATAGGGCTTTTCAATTATGCTTTCACCATTGCCAGTTTTAATCGGCTTGTCAACAGAAGTAAAGAGAGCCTTTCAAATCTTTTAAAGGAGCCAAAAGACTCCTGTTAACCTATGCCCAGTTTTTGTAATTTTGCAACTAGAACACAATAATAACCAATCATCAAGATTGTAATTTGTCAATCCCAAAATGGAAAAAGAAGTTAGAGTAAGGTTTGCTCCAAGCCCGACCGGAGCATTACATATAGGGGGCGTGCGCACAGCACTTTATAATTATCTTTTTGCGAGAAAGAACAACGGTAAAATGGTCCTTAGAATAGAAGATACGGACCAGACCAGATTCGTTAAAGGTGCAGAAGAATATATAAAAAATTCACTCGCCTGGGTAGGAATCGAAACGGATGAAAACCCTGACCTAGGTGGACCTTATGGGCCTTACAGGCAATCTGAGCGAAAAGACATTTATCAGCAATATGCTGAGAAGCTGCTTCAGGATGGCAATGCTTATTATGCTTTTGACACGCCTGAAGAGCTAGACGCAATGAGAGCAAAACTAAAGGAAGCTAAAGTTGCGGCTCAGACCTACAATAGCATCACAAGAAATACAATGAAAAACTCGCTCACCTTGAGCGAAGAGGAAGTAAATAAAAGAATTGAATCGGGCGAGCCATACGTCATACGCTTGAAAGTACCCAAAAAGGAGGAGGTAAGATTAAATGACATGGTTAGAGGTTGGGTAATGGTACACTCTTCCGCTATTGATGACAAAGTAATAATGAAGTCTGACGGGATGCCAACCTATCACCTAGCCAATGTTGTAGATGACTATCTCATGAAGATCACCCATGTGATACGAGGAGAAGAATGGTTGCCATCAGCCCCTTTGCATGTGCTGCTTTATAAGTTTTTGGGTTGGGAAAATAGTATGCCTCAATTTGGCCACTTACCATTGTTACTCAAGCCAGAAGGAAGCGGTAAGCTTAGCAAGCGTGATGCGGATAAACATGGGTTCCCTATATTTCCAATGGATTGGCCTGATCCAGAATCAGGAGACGTATCTACAGGCTTTGAAAAAGCAGGGTATTTACCTGATGCCTTCATCAATTTCCTGGCCTTATTGGGATGGAACCCGGGGTCAGAGCAGGAAATATTCTCTTTAGAAGAACTGGCGGAAGCATTTTCTATTGAACGTATTAACAAAGGTGGAGCTAAGTTCGATATAGAAAAAGCCAAGTGGTTTAATCAGCAGTACATCAAGCAAAAAAGTGCTGAAGAGCTTAGTGGATTTCTTAAGCAATACATCGCTAACGCGAGCGTTTCTGCTAGTGAATCTCAAATTCTAAAGGCCTGCGAATTGATGAAAGAACGCATTACATTCCCTCGAGAATTATGGACAAGCGGCTCTTTCTTGTTTCAAAGGCCTGAGACATATGATGGAAAGGTAATGAAGAAAAAGTGGACCGGCGAAGCAGTGGCAGTGCTGGAGGATTTTGCGAGTTCATTATTAAGCATGGAGGAATTTACAGCGGAAACCATAAAAAACGCATTGAATCAAGCGGTCGAAAAGAACGAAATTGGCCTGGGAAGGGTTATGCCAGCAGTAAGGCTTGCCATTACTGGTTTAGGTTCAGGGCCCGACCTTATGAGTACTATAGAAATCATAGGAAAAGAAGAGGCTATAGATCGAATCAATATAGCCATAGAAAAGTTAGAAGTTAAACAAAGCTAGCTATGTCAGATAAAGACGATAAAAAAGACGAAAAGAAAGACGAGCCTAAGGTAAATCCAGAGCTTGACGGTTTCAACATCAAAATCGACTCTTTCGGCGAGATAAAGACTAACTACGACATTGATAAAATCAATGAGTTTTTAAACAAGAACGTCGAGGATAAGAAACTCTTAGAAAGAGAGGATTACGATAATATCAAAGATACCGGCTCATTCGATGATCAGGAAGACGATAAATCGGATGACAAAAGCCCAGAAGATAAGTAAATCGATTAATTAAATAACCGGATTCTTGGTACAAGCATAGGTACTTCTTGCTTGTACCTTAGGTATTTCTCTCCAAAGAGGCTGATTAACTTATGCTCTTCTAACCTTATTCCTATGGCAAGGTATACGAAGTGGCAAACAACCGTGACCGCAGTTGGTACATTTGGTATGAACAACCAAAATCCAATCAAGACCAATATAGTACCAGAATACAAAGGGTGTCGGACATACTTCAGCATCCCATTTTGTTTGAAATCCTTATCTGACTCCTCTCTGAAGCCTAGAAAAGCTCCCAAATCATAAGACTTAAAAGTCGCTCTGATGATCAACACCCCCGTCCCGGCAGTTATCAAGCTAAATGCCCTGGCAGGCCCATCAGGGTTGATCAGAAACTCCGATTGAATAGTACTGTTAAAAAACAAGGCTACCAGCAGGCCTACTCCGGATATGAAATTGTACATCAACCTATAGGTCTTACCTTCTAAGCCGATTTTGGAACTAAAAAAAGCCTTCACCCCCGTAGCTGCCAAAAAACTGTGCAAGAAAAAATAAATGACCCAAATGAGTACCAGAAGTAATAATGAAGATGTCATATTTATGATCTCTTATTGCCCAAAGTTAAGCCAATTATCCGCTAAATTTGGATTCTACTATTCAATCTACCCATAATGGACAAAGTAAAAATCGGAATCATAAAGGAAGGCAAAGTCCCCATCGATAGACGTGTGCCACTCACTCCCGAGCAGGCCAAATACGTTCAGGAAAAATTCAATGTAGAAGTGCTATGTCAATCCAGTGAAATAAGATGTTTCGCAGATGATGATTATGAAAAACTGGGCGTTAAAGTCGTTGAGGATGTAAGTGATTGTCAAATACTTTTAGGGGTGAAAGAGGTACCTATCCCCAATCTTTTAGCCGATAAAACCTATTTCTTCTTCTCACATACGATAAAAGAGCAGCCCTACAATCGCGATTTGCTTAGAGAAATAGTCCAAAAGAACATCAGGTTAATCGACTATGAGGTACTCACTAATGAAGAAGGTAACCGTGTGATCGCTTTTGGTAGATATGCGGGACTAGTAGGGGCATACAATGCTATTCTTACCTTCGGGAAGCGCTACAATCTTTACGAAATAAAACCAGCCCACGAATGCTTTGACCTTAACGAGCTAAAAGTGGAACTCCTTAAGGTGAACTTGCCAAAAGTAAAGATTGCTCTTACCGGCGGAGGCCGTGTCGCAAAAGGCGCAATGGAGGTTTTATATGCGCTTGGATTAAGAAGAGTAACACCGGCTGCTTTTCTAGAGGAGAAATTCCAAGAGGCCGTATTTACGCAGTTGAACAGTAGAGATTACCACAGACCTAAAGATGGCGGGGAATTCGTCAGGCATGATTTCTATAATCACCCAGAGACATATCAAGGTGATTTTCTGAAATATGCCCAGGTCTCAGATATACTTATTGCCGGTGCTTTTTGGGACCCCAAGGCTCCGGTGCTATTCGAGAGGGAAGATATCATTAAAGAGGATTTTAAGATTAAAGTGGTTGCTGATATTACCTGCGATATTGAAGGGTCGATTCCATCTACCAAAAAAGCAAGCACGATAGAAGACCCTGTCTACGATTACAACCCTAGTGAAGATACAGTGGAGTCTGCCTATGTGGATGAGGGGAATATCACCGTGATGGCAGTAGATAATTTACCATGCGAACTTCCAAGGGATGCATCACATGACTTTGGCCAAGAATTAGTCGACAATGTCCTTCCCAATTTATTGGGGCCTGATGATCAAGGAATGATCAAGAGAGCTACCATTACTGAAAATGGAGGGCTTACAGTATACTTCATGTATTTAGAAAACTACCTTAACGGAAAATTATATGGCTTTAAAGGATAGTAATCCAGCCCTTTTGGTAATAGATGTTCAAGAAGGGTTTGACCTGGAAAACCATTGGGGCGGAAATCGCAATAACCCTGATCTAGAAGATAAACTTGGGCAGCTCCTGAACACTTGGAGGGAAATGGGCCTGCCTGTTATCCATTCCAAACATGATTCTACTGAACCGAACTCACCACTAAACCCGAACCATGAAGGTAATAAGCTCAAAGCCTTTGCCGTACCTCAAAATGGTGAACCGATGTTTCCAAAGCAGGTTAATAGTGCTTTTATAGGTACTGGTCTTGAAAAGTATTTGAAGGAAAAAGGAATAGATACTTTGGTAATCGTAGGGCTGACTACTAACCATTGCATCTCTACCACTACACGCATGGCTGGTAACCTCGGTTTCAAAGCATTTCTCCTATCAGATGTTACCGCCACTTTCGATAGAAAAGGACTTAATGGAGAAGTTTTTCCTGCTGAAGAGGTACATAATATTTCTTTGGCAAGCCTTCATGAGGAGTTTGCTACCGTCCTCTCCAAGGAGGAATTGTTAAAGATACTATAGGCAGAAAAAAAGCCTTGAAAACGTTCAGTTTCCAAGGCCTCTTAAAGTTTTATATCAACAGAATCCTTACCCGTTCATTGAGATCAGGAATTCTTCATTGTTTCTAGTCCCTCTCATTTTCTCTAATAAGAACTCCATCGCCTCATTAGAATTCATGTCAGACATGAACTTGCGCAATATCCATACTCTTTGAAGTTCTTCTTCTGACATAAGAAGATCTTCTCTCCTAGTTCCGGAAGCAGGAACATCGATCGCAGGGTACACACGTTTGTTAGATAGTTTCCTATCCAGCTGAAGCTCCATGTTACCTGTACCTTTGAATTCTTCAAAGATAACCTCGTCCATTTTAGAACCAGTTTCGATCAGTGCAGTAGCGATAATGGTAAGTGAACCACCGTTTTCAACATTTCTAGCTGCTCCAAAGAATCTTTTTGGTTTGTGAAGTGCGTTTGCATCCACACCACCTGAAAGTATTTTACCAGAAGAAGGTACAACTGTATTGTAAGCTCTCGCTAACCTGGTAATTGAATCTAGAAGGATTACCACGTCGTGTCCACATTCCACCATTCTCTTAGCCTTCTCCAATACAATGCTAGACACTTTCACATGTCTTTCTGCTTGCTCGTCAAAAGTAGATGAGATAACCTCGGCTTTTACGCTTCTGGCCATATCGGTAACCTCTTCAGGTCGCTCATCAATAAGCAATATAATGAGGTAGCATTCCGGGTGGTTCTCGCTGATAGCGTTGGCGATATTCTTAAGGAGAACCGTTTTACCAGTCTTAGGCTGGGCAACGATCATACCTCTTTGTCCTTTACCAATCGGTGCAAAAAGGTCTAGTATTCTGGTAGAGTAATTACTTGGTTGAGTACTGAGGTTAATTTTCTCTTCCGGGAAAAGTGGCGTCAGGTATTCAAAAGGAACCCTGTCCCTGATTTCCTCGGTCGTTTTGCCATTTACGTTTTCCACACGTAGAAGTGCGAAATATTTTTCCCCTTCCTTAGGCGGTCTGATTTGACCTTTTACAGCATCACCTGTTTTCAAGCCGAATAGCTTGATTTGTGATGGTGATACATAAATATCATCCGGGCTCGCCAGATAATTATAATCCGATGACCTCAAGAATCCGTAGCCATCCTGCATAATTTCAAGTACTCCTTCATTCTCAATTACACCGTCAAAATCCTTTACAGGGTTTTCCTTCTTCTTGTTACGGTGGTCTTCTCTATCTCTTCTTTGAGGTTGATTTCTCTGAGGTTTTTCAGCAGGAGGCTCTGGTTTAGCTTCTGCAGGAGCAATTTCACTCTGAAATGAAGTAATGCTCTCGTCTAGCTCAATATTGAATGACTCAAGCAGCTCTTCGGAAGAAAGTTCTTTCTCTTGCTTTTTCTCCTCTACTGGCTTCACATTCTCTCTCTTTCTAGGCGCTTTGTTAGTTTTAGCCTCGCTGCTTTTGGCTTCCTCTTTCTTGTCGGATGAGCCTGCCTGTGGGGCTACTGCCTGTTGATCTAGTATTTTGTAGACAAGATCTTTCTTGGCAAGTTTCTTATAATTTTTCAAGCCCATCTCTTCGGCAATCTCTTTCAACTCGGAGAGAAGCCTCACATTCAAATCTTCAATGGTATACATACAGTTTTAATAATGAAGGGAATAGTAAAGGATTAATATTTGAGAATTTAGAATTTTTTGCTTCGTGTCAAATGTGGGAGTCCAGGGAATGGTACGACCCGCACGCTATTTTAGAGACTCAACAAATATATATGGATAATGATTATCGTAAAAAAGATATGACCTTCAGGAATTGCCTTAATGTCAATTGATAGTGCAATAATATGCTAAGGTGGTGTAATAGTCAAGGGCAAAAAATAATTTTATGTTCCAAAAACCATTCTTAGACTGAAATAACAGTGATTAGTCGCAAATTGGATTATTTTTGACGCCCAAATACACCGCAACCATGTTACAGTTAACTTACATAAGGGAAAATAGCCAAACAGTTATAGAAAGACTCGAAAAGAGAGGTTTTTCTGAAGCGAATAGTGTCATAAGCGAAATCATCTCTCTGGATGAGGAACGTAGAAATACGCAGACCAATCGAGATTCAGTGCTAGCCGAGTCAAACAATCTGTCTAAGCAAATCGGCCAACTTATGAAACAAGGTGAGCGCGAAGAAGCGGAGGGCGTAAAAACCAAGGCAGGACAACTCAGGTCAGAGAGCAAAACCTTAGGGGAAAAACTTGATCAACTCGAGCAACAATTGAATGAACTGTTATATACGGTTCCTAACCTGCCCAATAAAGACGTACCCGTAGGCAATACCCCAGGTGATAACGTAGTGGTTATGGAAAAGGGTAGTCCTGCCGAATTAGGTGAGGATGCATTACCCCACTGGGAGCTAATCAAGAAATACGATATTATCGATTTCGATCTTGGCAATAAAATCACCGGAGCTGGTTTTCCTGTCTATAAAGGTAAAGGAGCCAGACTACAACGTGCTATGATCAACTTTTTCCTTGATGAAGCCGCAAAGGCAGGATATGCCGAAGTTCAGCCACCCATACTGATCAATGAAGCATCAGGATACGGTACGGGTCAATTACCAGATAAAGAAGGGCAAATGTATCATGTAGGTGAGGATGACCTTTATTTGATACCTACTGCCGAAGTACCTATTACTAACATATACAGAGATACCATTCTTAACGAAAGTGAACTGCCGGTCAAAAAGGTTGGGTACACACCTTGCTTCAGGAGAGAAGCAGGCTCTTGGGGGGCTCACGTTCGCGGACTCAACAGGTTGCATCAGTTCGATAAAGTCGAAATAGTGCAGATTCAGCACCCAGACAAATCCTACGATGCCTTAAAAGAAATGTGCGATCATGTGCAAGGGCTGTTGGAAAAACTGGAATTACACTACCGAGTACTTAATCTATGCGGTGGTGATCTTGGTTTTACGTCTGCCATCACGTATGATATGGAGGTTTTTTCTTCAGCACAAAAGCGATGGTTAGAAGTAAGCTCGGTCAGTAATTTTGAGACTTATCAGGCCAATAGACTGAAGCTACGTTTTAAGGACAGTGATAACAAAAAGAAATTACTGCATACCCTTAATGGAAGTGCGCTAGCCTTACCTAGAATAGTAGCCAGCATAATCGAAAACAATCAGACACCTGAGGGTATCAAAATACCTGAAGTACTGGTTCCGTATACAGGGTTTGATATTATAAACTGACGACTTTCCGTCTGTAAAATAATAATTGCTCCCACATAAGCTTCTTCATAATATTGGCACAAACCGAAACCAATATTTATGATGAAGCAATCATTATTATTTCTGTTAGCAGCCATGACCATGTATGCTTGTAGTGAAAAAGCAGATGAAAATAAAGCTGCCTTCCCATATCCCGAAACGGCTAAAGTAGATACCACAGACGTCTATTTCGGTACGGAAGTACCTGACCCTTATCGTTGGTTGGAAGACGATCGCTCAGAGGCAACTGCCAAATGGGTATCCTCTCAAAATGAAGTGACTTTTGGTTATCTCAATGATATCCCATTCAGGGATAACATAAAATCCAGACTCACAGAGTTGCTGGATTATGAAAGGGTATTTGCACCCAGCAAACATGGAGATTATTACTATTTCTCCAAGAATGATGGACTTCAAAACCAAAATGTCCTTTACAGAAAGAAAGGCGAAGATGGAGAAGCTGAAGTCTTCATAGATCCCAATACTTTCAATGAAGAAGGCACAATATCAATGATGGGTACCAGCTTTTCTAAAGACGGCTCATTGTTTGGGTTTCTAATTTCTGAAGGTGGATCTGATTGGAGAAAAGCGATTGTACTTAATGCCCAAAACAAAGAGATGGTTGGTGATACACTGAAAGACATCAAGTTCAGTGGTCTCTCGTGGAAAGGCAACGAGGGCTTCTTCTACAGCAGCTATGATAAACCCGAAGCAGGAAGTGAACTCTCAGCTAAAACGCAATATCACAAACTCTACTACCACAAGTTAGGTACTCCACAGAGTGAAGATAAGCTTATTTTCGGCGGAGAAAAGCAGCCAAGAAGATACATATTCGCTTATTTAACTGAAGACCAAAGATTCCTCGTCATTACAGCTGCACAAAGTACTAGTGGTAATCAGCTCTATATCAAGGACCTAAATGACCCTAGAGGTGAGATTGTCCCAATTACAGAGTCTTATGATAACGATCATAGCATTCTGGCATCGGAAGGGTCTCGACTGCTTATCCAAACCAACTTGGATGCACCAAACAATCGAATAGTTGAGGTTGATGCTGCTAATCCGGTTCCAGAGAACTGGAAGGATGTTATTCCTGAAAATGACAATGTACTGAACGCCGGTACTGCGGGTGGTAAGATCTTCGCCAATTATATGGTAGATGCCCAGACACAGATCAAGCAGTTTGACATGCAAGGGAAACTGGAGCGAGAGGTAGAGTTACCTGGAATAGGAACAGCTGGAGGTTTTGGTGGTGAAGAAGAAGACACTGAGCTCTACTATTCGTTTACTTCCTTCACCTACCCTACTACCATTTTCAAGTATGATATCGCCAGTGGTAAATCTGAGCTATATATAAAGCCTGAAATTGATTTCAACCCCGAAGATTATGAAACCAAGCAGGTATTCTACGAAAGTAAGGACGGCACGAAAGTGCCAATGTTCATCGTGCATAAGAAAGGGCTGGAAATGAATGGCAAGAATGCGACCTACCTATATGCTTACGGTGGGTTCAATATCAGTCTTAGGCCTTCATTTAGCACTTCTAGAATTGTATGGTTAGAGAATGGCGGAATATACGCCCAGCCAAATATTCGCGGTGGTGGTGAATATGGTGAGAAGTGGCATAAGGCAGGTACAAAAATGCAAAAGCAAAATGTGTTTGATGATTTCATCGCTGCTGGTGAATACTTGATTAATGAGAAATATACCTCAAGTGATTATATGGCGATCGCCGGAGGTTCTAACGGAGGATTATTGGTAGGAGCTACTATGACTCAGCGACCTGACTTGGCTAAAGTAGCATTCCCGGCCGTAGGCGTGATGGACATGTTGAGATATCACAAATTCACAGCTGGTGCTGGTTGGGCATCAGACTATGGCACATCGGAAGATTCTAAAGAAATGTTTGATTACTTGCATAAGTATTCTCCCGTGCATGCACTTAAGCCTGGAACGGCCTACCCTGCCACTATGGTCACCACTGCTGATCATGATGACAGAGTGGTCCCTGCACATTCATTCAAATTTGCAGCTACCTTACAGGAAAATCATAAAGGCAATAATCCAGTGTTGATACGCATCGAAACAGATGCAGGTCACGGTGCCGGAACACCTACTTCCAAGGTGATAGAACAAACAGCAGATCGATATGCTTTTGCCTGGTTCAACATGGGTGTGATACCAGAATTAGCCAAAACGCAACAATAAGCTGATAAAAATGCATATAGGGCTGTCGTAAAAGCCGATCGAAATGATAGGCTTTCGCGACAGCCTTTTGTTTTCATACTGAATAGGTTTATTATTACTCATATGGCTACAATCAGATACGGCAAAAAAGAAGATCTTCCCAGGGTACTGGAATTGATAAAAGAGCTCGCAGCATACGAAAAAGGGCTTGATCAAGTGGAGAATACGGTGGAGCGCATGGAAGAAGATGGCTTTGGTGAAAATCCAATTTACGGTTTATTCGTAGCGGAATCCGAAGGGCTGATTGTGGGCATCTCCATATACTACTATCGTTATTCTACCTGGAAAGGAAAGCGCCTTTACCTGGAAGATATTGTCGTGACCGAAAGCCAGAGAGGTAAGGGAATCGGCAAATTACTTTTCGATCGTACCATAGAAAGAGCAAAAGAAGATAATTGTGCGGGCATGGTGTGGCAGGTGCTGGATTGGAATGAGCCGGCGATCAACTTCTACATAAAGTATGGATCAGATTTAGACGGAGAATGGATTAACTGTTCGCTTAGTACGGAACAGATTCAGCAATTTAAGAGCTAAAATGAATCGGTACAGTCAAAAACAAAAGGTAACTGGTATATCTCACTAAAGTCTCTACCTATTTGTTTAATGTCCTCATCATCTGCATAATAGCACCATTTGACTAAAACATCATGACCAGATTTGTTGATGTTATGCAAAATCTCAATGACATCGATGATCATCTTGGATGATGAAGTGTTCCTATAGTCCAGTCGAAACTCGAAAACGGTCAGCGCATTGGGTTCCTTGCCATAATCCTCGAGCCAGTCTATAATTTCGTGATAGAAGGTCGCTACATCCTCCATATAAGATTTCCCAGCTATCTCAAACTTACCGGTAGTCTTATCTAGTATAACAGAAGGACGTTCTTCAGTTCCTTCTAGTGCAATTTTCTCCATTGAAAGCAATTATGGTCAAAAGATAATATCTTCTCTGATCACTTGAAAGTAAAGTTCTTACAGAAAATCACCTAAATAAGTTTCATGATCAGTACTTAATAAGATCTTTAATGCTTTCCATACATTTTGTCCTTGAATTGACCCAAAGTGTATAGGGTAATGGAAAAACATCAATTCCCACTCTTTGAAGCATTTTATAGCGGTCGATCGAAAAGGCATCCTGGTATTCACCGGGGTAACCAATAAGGTCAAGTGCAAACGCAGCATTTTTATGATGCATCATAACGTCCACTTCAAGGCCTCCTATATGATAGGACACCCAATGCTCAATTCCAGCTTCTTCAATTTCTTCGATAACCTCCTTGAGAAAGTCATCTTTGCTATCAGGTTGAGCATATTGATGCGATTCACGGTAGAAAGCATCCGCATTCCCTGCTAAATCAAGGTATTTCCTGAATAAACTATTGGAATCTAATTCTTTGTTATCGATAGACTTGATCAAAACCTGTTTGAATTTGGCCCTGGTTATGGCTACGTTAAATACATCTGGCTTATTCAAATGAACAAAGGCGGAGCTGTGCGTTTGCCCGTCAACAGCAAATGACAAAAATACAATATCTCGTTCTTCACCTTGGAATGCGAAAGCCGTGCCTATCATTATATTGTGCCTGCGAATATCAGTCAATGAGAACGTAGACTCTATCTGCCTGGCTATGTAATCGACCTGATCACGAAATGGTGAGATAACACCAATCGAGGTGATCATATCAGCCTTAAAATCGGCTTGAGCATTAATCAAACCTTCTATTCCGGTAATGACCTCTTCTGCTTCTCTTTTATTATATCCACTTTTCAACCGCTTCCCTTTTGCATCAATAATCTCAAGGGCGTTGGGCAAATGCTCAATTCCAGGCCTTTGGGTCATCACCTTGAGGGCTCCCTCATAGAATTGTTGATTACTGAAATGAATAATTCTAGGTCGGCTTCGAAAATGCTCATCGAGAAAAGCCACCTGTGCTTGGTCAGCGATACCTTTATTGAAAAAGTCGAGTAAGCTATTCTCTCTGAAATCCATTTTGGCGGTATCCAGCGCTGATATTTCAAATGACTTCGCCAGTTGTGCTTGCCTGCTTCTGGAAAGAAATGAAATATGCCTGAGCTGTTGAGGATCCCCAGCAATGACATGCTTTTTGCCCCTATAAAGCATGGGGAGTGCACTGGCTATATCACATTGAGTGGCTTCATCGACTATAGCCACATCAAACAACTCAGCGTTGAGTGGAAATACATCATGAATGTCTGACATATTGACCAACCATATAGGAAGTATGCTCAATACTGCCTTGAAATTTACTTGCTCAAAAAGTGCCTCTGCCTTAAGTCCTGTTCTGGCCTTTATGGCACTTTGAAAATTGGTTAAGTCTTTTCGATGCTCTTTTAAAATCCTATCAACCTGAAGTTCTAAAGTTAAGCTGATGTATTCTTTAATTTCGCGTTGTTGGGTTTCGAACAGTTCAAAAAGCTCATTGGCTATCACCCAATGGGGCTCTCGCCTGGAATTTCTGAAATTGATGTAATGCTTTTTCAGGCTCTTGAAAAAACCCGGATCTTTCTTATAATCAACGAAATGTCCTCCCCAATCTATCTCATCTTCTACCTGTTGTTTAAAAGCCTTTTCAAGCGAAGCTATCTTCGATTTGGTCTTTTCGATGCTCCTTAAAAGATCTGACCTTCTATGGGCCATCTTCCATAAATCACCTTTGATACCTGACAATAGCACCGCGATGCGATGGCTTAATCGTTTAACTGAGTCTTTCTGGCTAGCCTTTACAACCAGGTTCGTTAGGCCTAGTTGATTCTCTATTTTGTCAGCAATTACATCAAGCGCCTGATCGGTTCGAGCAGCAATGAGCACGGTATTTCCTTTGCTCATTTGTTCTACAGCGAGCGAAGCGATGGTATATGATTTACCCGTACCCGGCGGCCCTATAATCAGCGTCTGATGATTTTCGGCCACAGACTCTAAAATCTGCTCTTGCGCTTTACTCAGAATAGAAGGTACCATACCTATCTTTTCTTTACTCGCGATACTTGTATCATCATCCAAAAAGAGCTTTCTAAATGCGGCGGGATAGCTTGAAGCCCCGCTTAAAGCCGTGAGTCCATTAACAATGCCCCGTGTATTGGTAGATTTTTTGACTACGCCAAGTGCAGAGCCAGGTAGTATAGTTGGAGATTGATTAGCCTTGTATGCCTTGAGTTTAGTTTTGATTGCCTGTTCACTGGTGAGGTCAGGATAGAGCAACATACTTTCTGTATCTATAGAAGATATGTGCTTTTTCAACACCCTTACAATATTACCTACTCGTTGAAAATCTACAATTCCAGGTGGTAGTTCTTTGTGCAATTGCTCCACTAAATCAGATGTGGAAAGTGTCTGGTCATCTCGTAACGAAGCCAGCACATTGTAGTTTATGATTCTCCTTGCGAAGTCGATCTGTACAAAGTGCTGCCCATCCTTTTCAAATATTTCTGCTGGGTGCAAGAAAAGTGGTACACACAGGTTCTGAACTCGTTTTTGAAAACCCTGACTTCGAACCAGCAGAAAGAATGAAAAGTGAAAAAGTTGTTTCTCTCTGGCAAAAAGGCTCAAGTTCTTATTTACCTCTTCGGCATATTTATTTTCAATACCAACGTAAGGGAGGTGCTCGTTAAGCAACTCCTCCTTACCAGAGAAAAAATACCGATTCTCTACCTTGTCATGGTAGATGCTAGAAAGTGATAATTGCCGGTTGTCAGACTGATAACAACTCTTGAGGAATTTAATGTAATTAGGTATGCTCATCGTGCCTTGTTGCTGTACATTAATGGTCGCCAACCGGAAAGATAGTAAATGTGGTTAGCAGAATGCCGAGGCGTTTAGAGAATTGTTAAGCCAATTATAAGCCTGTATTCAACAGGCTATGCTAATATTATGAGCACATTACGAAACCTCTTCCAGAAGTGTCCTGAAAGCCACATGTTTCTCCCTGTAGCGTTTCCGATGCTCTTCAATGATAGGCGGGGCATACTCGTCCAGGTATTTGACGACATTATCTACCGTTTCCGCAAAGTATTGAATGGAGTAAGAAACACTGCCTTCATTTTCCTGACTGAGTACCTTGAATATCTTATATTCTATGAACATACCCGTTTCCATTACATCCGGAATATGCTTGGCTTTTATCCATTGCAGCCACTCACCCTCAATGTCTTGATCTACTCCAATCGTAACGTTGTAAAGAATCATTAAATCGCTTTTTAAGTTGGACAACTTTTACCGCCTAGCTGATCGTAAGCACACATGGTTTTCCAAAGCCTATCGAACTCTTTGACGTACTCATTCACGGCACTTTGGTCGTCCGTCACAATGATATTCTCATGATTATACTCGGCTGCACTTCTCGTCCAATTATAACTACCGGTTATTAACTTTTGTTTATCGATCAACAAGAACTTATGGTGCATGTGATACCTGGTGTCATCGACCTTGATGGGAATGCCCTTTCTTACCAAGTAGTCTATATCTGAACCCTTGTCAAACACCTTGTCGTCATCGGTGATGATCTTGATGTCTATACCTCTTCGGTAGCTCTCAACTATAGTATCTGAAATACGGTTGTCACTGATGGTAAAGACACAAATCTTAATAGAAGAAACGGCTGATCTCAAATGGCCGTTGATGGTCTTCAAACATTCATCGCCCGGACTGAAATATGATTCGGTTTGTACATGCTGATGGTCTTTTGGTATAAGGGCCTTATTGGCTTCTTCTAACCACTGTAAGACCTGGGAATAGTTTTCGTCTGTAGCCCTTGCTGAGGCGATATCGAATATCTTGCTACGCAGGAAATTCCTCTGGTCTCTATCCAGGCCTTTTTCTTGCACTATCTGCTTGATTGTACGTTTTTCAGCCCGCGACATACAGGTATCTTCGATACTCTGTTCGAACAACTCTATGATATCTTGCATTACTTTTTACTGGCTAATTGTGATACTTTTTCGGAAAGCTCTCTCAACTGCTTCTCCAATACAAGCACTTTTTCATCAATGGTTTTAGGCGGGTTAAGATAAGTACTATATGCTCCTTTTACTTCCCACAACTCCAATATACTTTTTAGTGGAATTTCCAGCAAACTGTAGTTAGGGTCATCAGATGATAAAATCAATGTTTTCTTATCTACAGATTTAACACGGCGCGCTATGATACGCTCATCAGATATAATAACGTAAACCCCACCCTCTCTGATCTTATTGACTTTGGTCAAATCGGATTTGCTACAAAGTAAAAAGTCTCCATGATGCAGCCCGTTTTGATAGTACTCCATTTCACTACCATTCAGTTCGAAAGCTCGAGCATTTCCTCTGAATATCACCGGTAAATCTATTGAGGGCAGATTCGAGATAAAATCTCTGTTCTGATAATTCACTATGTACTCGAGGTAATTCTTAATCTGAACCAAGCCAATGCCTCCGCTTTTCACAGGCGCTTTTTTCAATGGCATCAGTTGTTCATGGGCCTGTGTTAGCTTTTGATTAAATAAATTGAAGCTGTAAAGGTCATTGACCGAAAGCTCCTTATTGAGAAGCACATCTACAGAAAGGCCAAAATAGTTAGCAATCTGTATGATCGTATCCACTTTAGGCTCTGCCCTTGCTTCCTCATAAGCCCCTACACTAGGTCTTGCCAAGCTGAAGATTTCAGCGAATTGAGCCTGGCTAAGCTTTTTGACAGTTCTTATTTTTTTGATGTTTTTACCTATGTAGGACATGTTTTTAAAATTTTTGCTAATTTTTTGAGCCAATCTAAAACTTTTGTCACAGTTGCTCGTAAATACAAATGTAACCAATCAGAAATATGAAAAAAACTATGAGATTCAGAGCACCTCCAAAAGGCTCTTTTATAATTTGAAAATTACTGTCAGCCAATGACATTATTTTTTAAATTTGATTCTATTCACCATAAAAATCAAAAACGCTTATCAATTATGAATAGTTACTTCGACAAAGTGAAGGATTACCTTTTGGAACTGGACTATCTCATCGTCCAGGAAAGCGAAGAAGACGGTGTGTTTGTAGTAGAGAATGAGGCCAACGGCATAACGAATCTCGTTATCGGAGTTGCCGATCCACTACTCATAGTCGAACAGTTCGTTTTCGAGGTCAGCAACCCTACAGTAGACGTTTATAGAAAACTGTTGCAAAAAAGTAGGGATATTATACACGGCGCATTCGTACTTGACGAATCAGGCCGCAAAGTAATATTCCGAAATACACACGAACTCCAGAACCTTGACCTGAACGAACTGGAAGCTACATTGAATTCGCTGTCCTTACTACTGGGAGAATATTCAGAAGAACTAATACAACTTTCAAAATAAAATTTTAGATCATGAACGTATTTAAGAGATTGTTTAATATAGGAAAAGCAGAAGCGCACTCAGCGATAGACAAGTTGGAGGATCCTATTAAGATGACTGAGCAGGGTATCAGAGATCTGAAAAAAGACCTTGACAACGGCTTGAAAGCCTTGGCGGAAGTAAAAGCCATGGCAATAAGATCAAAAAATGAGATCGAAACACATAAGAACAAAGCGGCCGACTATGAGCAAAAAGCGATGTTGCTTTTGAAAAGGGCCCAAGATGGACAGATGGACGCCTCAGAAGCGGATAGGCTAGCCAGCGAAGCTTTGGTTAAAAAAGAAGAAGCGGCTAAGCAAGTCGCCCGCGCCCAAACAGAAAAAGAGAAGTTCGATCAGAACGTATCTCAAATCGATCAAAACGTTAAAAAGCTGAGATCAAACATCAGCCATTATGAGAATGAGCTCAAGACACTTAAGGCAAGGGCCAAAGTGAGTGAGACTACTCAAAAGTTGAATAAGCAAATGGCGCAAATTGATTCCGGAAGCACAATTACAATGCTTGAAAGGATGAAAGACAAAGTGTCTGAGCAAGAAGCGTTGGCAGAATCTTATGGCGAAATTGCCAATGAATCCAAAAGCGTTGATGAAGAAATTGACAAAGCCTTGGAAAGCGGTACTGCCGAAGCCAAAGCTTCTGATGATCTTGCTGCCCTGAAAGCTAAAATGGGCATGAATAAACCAGAAGGAGAGTAATTCTCCTTCTTCCCCCCTCCTGAGGGAAAAAACCAGGTTGGCTTTGATGACCTTTTGCCCCGTTCCAACACTAAGTTTCTAGAAGAGCCTTTCTTGCGAAGTTGATTATGCGGTCTTATGGATGAAATTCTCTTCCGCTAACAGGACAAATATGTCTCAATCTTAAATCGAACTTTATGAAAGAACTACTAGACGCTTCCGTTTCCTCGATCAACATCATTCCTACCATACTGCTGGCTTTTGTAATGGTCTATTGGCTTATCGTAATAGTTGGTGTCATAGACATGGACACGCTGGACCTTGATCTGGATACAGATGTAGATGTTGACGTCGATGTGGATGCTGACGTAGACGTAGATGCCGATGTGGACGCACCTGACGGTGATGTTTCAGGAGGTGCAGGATTTAGCTCAATCATGGCTTTCTTCAACATCGGAAGAGTACCCTTCATGATTTTTCTGAGTTTCCTGGTATTCCCAATGTGGGTGATATCCGTTCTATCCAATGACTACCTAGGTAATTCAGCTTTTTTAGTCAGTTTGGGATTACTTATACCTAATCTCATCGTCAGCCTTTTTATTGCTAAAGCACTTACTACGCCGATCGCCAAGATTTATGACAAAATCAGGGCAGAAGATGAAGCGGTTGATCCTTTAGGTAAAGTCTGCAAAGTCTTACTTAGGGTAGATCACAACAGTCTTGGGCAAGTTGAAATCAATGACGGTGGCACTTCTATACGCATCAATGCCAAAACCGCGGAAGGCATTGAATTACAAAAGGGAGAAACAGGGCTGGTAATTGACTACAACAAAGAAGGAAAGTTTTATTTAATCGAACCTTATCACAATTAAACTTAAATCTATATGGAAGGACCTGTATTAATAATAGTTATAATAGGCAGTGTAATATTTTTCTTTGGCATTGCCGCTTTCATCATCAAAATGTACCGCAAAGCCGTACAAGGCGAGGCCCTGGTGAAAACAGGAGCTGGCGGCACGAGAGTTTCCTTTAATGGAATGTTCATCGTTCCTGTCCTGCATAAACTGGAGGTGATGGATATTACACTCAAAACAGTAGTGATCTCCAGAACAGGTAGGGAAGGGCTTGTTTGTAAGGACAACATGCGCGCTGATATTAAAGTGACATTCTTTATTCGTGTAAACCAGACCCATGAGGATGTCAAGCAAGTAGCCCAATCTATTGGTTGCCACCGCGCTTCGGATCAAGAAGCATTAGAAGTGTTATTTGATGCCAAATTCTCGGAGGCGTTGAAAACAGTGGGTAAGCATTTCGACTTCGTTGCGCTTTACAATTCCAGGGACGACTTTAAGCGTGAAATATTAAACATCATCGGCACGGATTTGAACGGATATGTACTAGATGACTGTGCCATTGACTACCTGGAGCAAACGCCTATCAGTGAGCTAAATGAAAACAACATTCTCGATGCTGAGGGTATCAAGAAAATCATAGACCTCACTTCAGAACAAAAAATACAGTCTAACCACATAGAACGAGAAAAAGAAAAGACCATTACCAAGCAAGACGTTGAGGCGAAAGAAACGGTCTTGGAACTAGAAAGGCAGTTGGCTGAAACAGAAGCCAAACAAAAGAGAGAAGTAGAAAGCATCCAGGCACGCGAAGAAGCTGAGACTGAAAAGATCAGAGAAGAAGAACGCCTTAAAGCAGAGAGGGCCAAAATAGCCACGGATGAAGAGCTATTGGTGGCAGAAGAAAATAAGCAAAGGGAAATTCTGGTCGCTCAAAAGAATAAGGAACGTACCGATGCGGTAGAGTCGGAGAGAGTACAACAGGCTCAGTTGCTTGAAGCCACCGAAAAAGAAAGGATAGTTGAACTGGCCAAGATAGAAAAGGAACGAGCAGTTGAGGAAGAGAAGAAGAATATCCAGGATGTGATTAGAGATAGGGTTGCTATCCAGAAGACGGTAGTGGAAGAAGAGGAGCGTATGAAGGATATCCAGGCTTATGCCGAGGCTGACAGAACCAAGAAAGTGGCAATCACCATAGCTGAAAAAGATGCGGAAGAAGCACTTGTAAAAGAAATCAAAAGTGCAGAAGCAAAGAAGCAAGCTTCTGAGCATAAAGCCAAGCAGCTCATGATCGATGCCCAAGCTGAGGAGTCATCTGCTACGCACCAGGCTGAAGCCAAAAAGACATTGGCTGAAGCGAAAGCAGCTGAAGCAGCAGCCATAGGTATGGCAGAAGCACAAGTGATGGAAGCTAAAGCTTCCGCCAGAGAGAAGCAAGGAGAATCTGAAGCAAGTGTAATAGAATCACAATCTGAGGCTGAAGCAAAAGGAATAGAGTTGAAAGGTCTTGCCCAAGCACAGGCTGATGAGAAATTGGGTCTGGTAGCGGCCAAAATAGCCAAAGAGCAAGGTGAGGCTGAAGCTCACGTCATAGCCACCAAAGCTGACGCTGAAGAGAAGCGTGGACTGGTAGAGGCCAAAGTTATGGCAGAGAAATTCGCCGCTGACGCGGAAGGCATCAAGCAAAAAGCCGAAGCGATGCAAGCCCTTGATGGTGTAGGCAGAGCACACGAAGAGTTCAAACTCACACTTGAGAAAGACAAAGAGATTGAATTGGCAAAAATATCCATCCAGAAAGAGATCGCTATGTCTCAAGCCAGTGTCATCTCAGAAGCACTCAAAGCAGCCAACATCGACATCGTAGGAGGAGAAACCATGTTCTTCGATCAGATCGTAGGCTCAATAACCAAAGGTAAGTCTGTCGATAAGCTGATGAATAACAGCGATGTACTGACCCAGGTGAAAGACACATTCTTTTCATCTTCCAACGGAGACAACTTCAAAGATCGTATCCGTCAATTCATAGACCAGTTCGGTGTATCGAGTGAAGATGTAAGGAACCTGAGTATATCAGCTTTACTGCTCAAGTTAACTCAACAAACCAAGGATAGTGAAACTAAAAACGTGCTCAAGCAGCTATCGACAGTTTCAGACGCCTTAGGTATTTCAAATAACCCTGTGTCTAGCTTGGGTCTTTAGTCCCAAGCTTCCGAGATGGGCATAAGCCCATCTCATCACAAATCAAAAGTTTATAATTCACTCATAAATAGAGGGTTATGAACTTACACGGGCAAAGTACGCCCAATTCTAAAAGAGCAATCGGTCTGGTAATCAAGTTTACCGGTAGTAGTTAACACCTTGACCTTAGTGACTTTCAACATTAACAACCCATTGCTATGAAAAAAAAGACTTACAAAATCGATAATTCTATCAGGTTGTTTTTGATTCTTACTGTCTGTTTGACACTCAGCATAACAGCCAACTTCATCATCTTAAATAGTGGTACGGCAGAACATGTGCGTGTGATACGAGAAGAGGCGGCCTTAAATCTGACCAACGAACCTCCACAATTACTTGCATCAGCTGAAAGCGAACCATTGGCGCTTATCGCTAATCGTGAAGATTCGGCTGAGACGGTTTTTACTCAACAAGAGAAGAAAAAAACTGTTGAAAAAAAGGAGAACGTGAGAGGAAAAGTATTAGACTGTATGAGAAAAGGCGGGATATCCATCATTTTCATATCGATCCTGTCGATTTTTGAATAAATGACTTTCTATTCCTATCATTAACCAAAACACCTAAACCTTAATATGACAGAAAAAACCAAATCGCAAACCTCAAATGAAAACAAAAATGTTGCTGATCATATCGGCATATCCTTCTTGATACCCTCTATAGTACCTTTCCTGTCCGTACCTTTCTTGAGGCTTAGGATTTGCTTGAAGAA
>JBCBSS010000017.1:0-74964 GCA_039819065.1 Bacteroidota bacterium | reverse complement strand
AAAATGAGAGTTTTATTTTTATTAGCTATTATCAATCTAAGTGGCATTGCCAATGCTCAAGATGTGAAAGGTTTTCCTGAAGATTTGAATAAGGAGAAAATTATATTTCTGAAGTATGAGCAAATTAAGATATCAGATCGCTTCGGTAAGTTGGTTAAAAAGATGTATACCAGGCACAACAAGGCTGTAGTGGAAAGTAATGAAATGCTTGAAAAGGAAGCTAAAAAGTATCCTTTCGATTATGTCATTTCCACTAGAGCTGAATACAAAGACCTGATCGAACAAGGATATAAATATGTCCTTGAGTGCGACATGATGGAATATTATAATAATGGGAAAGGTGCTGTTGCCAGTGATGTTAGAACCAAATTCTATTCAGACCTATATATAAAGGACCTCCAGACGGGAGATAAGTATACCTTATTCGAAATCTCCGATACATACCTGATCAGGTATGACAAGCTGATGCAGAAGTTTAATCAGAAAGTGAAAAAAAACTTCGACGTTAAATAACTGTCAATCGCCGGTTAGTGGATGCAATCAAAGCCATGGTAGTTTTGCCAGCTGACCAGAACAATGTCAGAACTGCCTCAATAAGCACTATTTGAGTTACGCTAAAAAGCTATAAACTGATTGAGTTTTTTGAGGCAGTTCCTTTATTCCTTCGCCCTATCTATTTATTGATACAACAGTTATCGGTACAAAGATCCGTTCCACATAGTGCATAATGCGTTAAAATTAATAGCAAGGATGTTCAACAATATTTTGCTTACATATCCCCCATATTGCGGTATTTTTGTTCCACACATATCCTCTTTGTCAGTGCGACGACGATGCTAAATGACTAATAGTTTGGCGTTTAATCATTTTTAAAGGCTCTTCTACTCTTTTTAAGATAATTTTTTAACAGATAAGTGTTACTAAACAAAATTTTTGTTTTTTTCATTTTCCAACTATATTGGGGCACTTAAAAGACTTTTTTTTTAACCTTAAAATTTGGCTTATGAAGAAGACTCTACTATTCATGGTAGTCTTTTCTGTGTTTGCGCTATCCGTTTTCGCGCAAGACAGAAGTATTTCGGGTAAAGTGACCGGAGATGACGGCGCAGCGATACCCGGTGCTAACGTGGTGCTGAAAGGTACAACTACCGGAACCATCACGGACGCAGATGGTAATTACAAACTCTCAGTACCGACATCCGGAGGTACATTGGTGTTTTCATTTATTGGTTATGTATCACAAGAAATTCAATTAGGAGCTAGCTCTACAATTGATGTTGAACTTGCTTCAGACGTAACACAACTTACGGAGGTGGTTGTAACTGGTTCGGCTGTTGGTCAGTCGAAGAAAACACTAAGTTTTGCAGTCGGAAGTATCGACGAAGAATTGATCAATACAGTTCCCGCTCCTAACATAGCTACTGGCCTACAAGGTAAAGTGGCGGGTGTAAGAGTGAATGGTGTTAGTGGCCAGCCTGGACAAAGTGCATTCTTTCAGATTAGGGGTGCAAACTCTTTGGCTACTGGACAGCAACCTTTGATCATCGTTGATGGAGTATTCCTTAACGGTTCAAACCTTGCTGACATCAACCCAGAGGATATAGAAAAGGTTGAAGTACTTAAAGGATCAGCTGGTGCATCACTTTATGGTTCACAAGCGGCTAACGGTGTAATCCAGATCTTCACTAAAAGAGGTAACGGTATCGGGTTGAATGATACCAAAGTAATCTACCGTGGTGAGATTGGTGTATCTCAAGTAGCAAGAAGATACGACCTTAACGAATTCTCAAACTTTGAATTTGAAGATGGTGACTTCGTAGATAACGATGGTGACGGTGCTAATGACCAGTCTCCTGATAATATCCACGACAACCCACTGCCAAATATCAGAGATTATCAAGATGAGGTGCTTTTTAGAGATGCGATTTTCGCTTCTAATTATTTAGCTGTTCAGGGTAGAACAGAGTCTACCAACTTCCTTGCCTCAGTACAGAGACTTGATCAAGAAGGAGTAATCCAAAGAACAGACCCTTATGTAAGAAATGCATTCAGGTTGAATGTGGATCACAGAGTGAGTGACAAACTTGATGTGTCTATCAGTTCAATGTATTCTACATCTGAACAAGATCTTTTGGCTGACCAGTCAAACGGACCTGGTAGTTACATTGCACAAGCACTTTTCTTATTACCTATTTATGACTTGACAGAGCCTAATGAGGAAGATGGATCTCTTTTCAACTGGGACATTGACGAATCTCCTAACTTGATTACCAACCCTTTATATGACAGGGCGAATATTACTAGGGTAGTTAACAGGACAAGATTATTAGGAAACTTCAAAGCTTCTTATGACATCAATGACTGGCTTTCAGTGAACTCTTCAGTGTCTTTGGATAGATCGACTAACGATTTCGAGTTATTCGTTCAAAAAGGATTCTTATCTACCAATGCACCAGGACCTTTCTTCTCTCCTGCTGTTACAGTGAATCCAACTGCTGGTACCAGCGGTGGTGGTATCGACAGGTCTAGAAGAGTAAACAACAACGTTGTGGCCAGGACTAACCTTATTTTCCAGAAGAGGTTAGGCGACTTCAATACTGCCTTCAGATTGAGCTATTTATACGAGGATTTAACTACTGACTTTAACCAAGCATTGGGAGAAGTACTGGCGGTAGATGGTATCCGATCTTTGGATAATGCCACAACTAACCTAGCCATTCAGTCTGAAACAGAAGAGATCGTGGCTAATAGTTTCTTCGGTATTGCCGACATCAACTATCAGGAAAAATACATATTCAGTGGTCTTTTCAGAAGAGAAGGTTCTTCACTTTTTGGACCTGAAGAAAGATGGGCTAACTACTACAGATTAAGTGGTGCTTATCGTGTAACAGAAGACTTCGATATCCCTGGTATCCAAGAATTGAAAGTAAGGGCATCATTAGGTACTGCTGGTATTCGACCTACGTTTGAAATGAGGTTTGAAACCTTTAGCCTTCAGAATGGTAACGCTGCCAAAGCAACCCTTGGTAACAACGCGCTACGACCTGCACAATCCAGAGAAGTGGAACTTGGTTTGAACGCTTCATTCTTGAACAGGTTTAATTTCGAATTCAACTATGCTGATACCAGAACAGAAGACCAAGTATTGCGTGTGCCACTTTCAGGTGCAGCCGGTGGTTTTACTGCTGTTTGGAGAAACGCTGGTGTCGTAACCGCAGAAACTTTTGAATTATCACTTAATACAAACATCATCAATAAGAGCGATTTCAGTTGGGATGTTTTAGTGACTTGGGATAGAACAAGACAGGTTGTTGACGAGCTGAATGTACCTGCATACAATACAGGTCCAGGTTTCCAGCAGTCTACTGGCTTTAGAATTGAAGAGGGTCTTCCTTTCGGTACTATTGTAGGTGAGGTATTTGCTACTTCCCTTGCTCAGATCGAAGGACAAGTTGAAGACATCAATGATTACGTCGTAAACGGTGCTGGATATGTAGTGGAAAGACGATTTATCGGTACGCCTGACGAAGCTCCTGTAAAACTTGTTGATGGTGCAGGTAACCCTATCGTGCAAAATATAGGTAATATTCAGCCTGACTTTAGAATGGGTTTTGCCAATACTATCCGCTACAAGAACATCAGCCTTTATACCCTATTTGACTGGAAAAAAGGCGGCGATATTCTTAACAAAGCCAAGCACTGGTTATACAGAGACTCAAGACACGCTGACTATAGCTCACTACCAGTGTCAGAAACATTCTGGTTAGGACTTTACAATGTGAACGTGACTAACAACCACTTTGTAGAAGATGGCTCTTTCGGAATGCTAAGAGAGCTTGCATTGAGGTATGAATTCGACAAAGAGCAGTTAAGCAATGTATTTGGTGGCTTAATTGAAAACGTCAAAGTCGGTTTCATCGGTAGAAACCTATTCACGATCACTAACTATTCTGGATTCCATCCTGATATTACAGGTCAGCCAAGATCGGAGAATACGCTAAGTAACAGGGTTGGTAATACGGCTGGTAGCGATGCCAATACGCCTAATGGAGATCCTAGTTTATTTATCGTGGATAGCTTCAACTATCCTATATCAAGAACATATACGTTCAGTCTTCAGGTTACATTCTAATCACTGAAAACGAAGAAAAACATGAAAAAAATAAGCTTAAGACTTTCAATTTTGTCGCTGGTGCTCGTATTTGTAGCAGTGACAGGTTGTGAAGATCTCAACACGACAAACCCTAACAACCCGGATCGTCAAAGTGTATTGGCTTCCGGAAGCGACTTGATTTCGATATTGCAAGGTGGTTATGTTTCCTTCTGGCAAGGAGCTCACGATACCCGACCTGGTATAGCACTCGGTGTTACTGCAGATGCCCTGTCGGTATCATGGGGTAACTTTGGTGGTAGAAGGATGTCTGAAGAGCCAAGAGATCCTTATAATAACCGTACTTCAGAACCGGCAGATTATACGAGGGTTGTTACTGACCCATGGTTTAGGTTATTGGCTGCAGTAGCTACTGCGAATGATGTAATCAACGCCATTAATGTAGATGGGTTGACCACAGGAACTCCTGAACAAGATCAGATGCTTTTGGCTTCTTGCTACTTTCTCAGAGGAGTTAGCCATGGTTATTTAGGACTGTTCTTTGACCAAAGCTATATCATCACCGAAGAAACAGATATCTCTCAGACACTAGATTTCTCAAATTACCCCGATGTAGTTGAGGCGGGGGTGAGTGATCTGGAACAAGCCATAAGTATTGCGAGTACCAACGACTTTACGATGACCTTCTTCAACGGAGTGACATTGGATCAAACGCAACTGGCTCAATTGGCTAACTCTTATGCCGCAAGATTTTTAGCACAGTACCCTCGAACTCCGGCAGAAGAAGCTTCAAGCTCTGCACGTTGGTCAAGAGTATCAACTTTTGCGCAAAGTGGTATTGAGAGCAACTTTGCCCCTGTAGCAGACGGTAACTTCTGGTTTGGATACTGGCAGTTTGCTTTTGCTGAAACCGGACAAGGTCCTTTCTGGGCACGTTTGGATATGAGATTGGTAGCCGCGTTAGACCCGTCACAACCTACTCGGTTCCCTGATACTGGTGGTGTACCTAGCCCTGAGGCTACTTCTGATGATGAGAGACTTACATCTGACTTTATTTTCGTAGCTACTAACAACTTCGCCCCTAACAGAGGACAGTGGCACTTCTCACACTATAAGCACAACAGAAACGTAGCTGATCCTACCTATGCTGGTGATGGTGCTTCAGCCGGTCCTATGCCTGCTTTCACAGTAGCTGACAATGCCTTATTGCTAGCCGAAGCGACTTTGAGAACTGGCAATGTAGCTGGAGCTGCTGACCTTGTTAATGCAGGAACCAGGGTGACAAGAGGTGGTTTAGATCCGGTTGCCGCTGATGAGGCAGCAGTACTAAGGGCTATTACCTATGAAAGGTTCATTGAGACTTACAATACAGGACCTGGTGGTCACTGGTTTGATAGAAGAAGATTAGCTGAAAGGGTGCCATTCACTAACCTTGGAGACCTTGACGGATTACAAGATGGTACACCGGCTCACTTTCCTGTGCCGGCTCAGGAGCAAGAGGTTCGTGAAGAACTACCTTACAATTTTGGTGGTGCAGCTATTGATCCAGAAGGTACAGAACGAACTTTTTAATAGCTTAAGTTAACCGAAAGAGAATAACCTTATGAAAAATATATTAAAGTTTATTGCACCTTCCCTATTTCTCTTTGGAATGGTGTTCGTCATCACCTCATGTGGGGATGACGATGTGACCGGTGTGCTGGCAACCGAAATACCAGTGACTGATGCGATAGCGGGCGCGACTGACGTGGAACTAGGCTCGACAGTAACGTACAGCGTTCCACAGCGTGTGGGTTCTACCTATGCATGGACAGTAACTGGTGCTACCGCAGCTGCGTCGACTACAGGTACCGTGAGCGTTACTTTTGATGTGATGGGTGCTTCTGCTACTGTTACAGTGGTTGAAACCAACGAAGCCGGTAGGGCTGGTGATGCACAAACAGCTGATGTTACCATAAGCAATACCGCTCCAACAGCAACATCAAGCTTGGCCGGATTAGGTATATACAAAGACGGAGATACTGATTCAGTAAAGGTATCTTTTGATTTCCCTGTATCAGCCCCGGTTGTATCAAGCTCAGGACTAGGTACTGATATCACAGATGTTGCGATGACAGCCATTGATGCTCAAAACTATTTCACAATTGTAGCCTTCGATAATACCGGTGCAGACAGTGATGTAGAGTTTGTAGTTTCAGGTGCTGCTCGTACTTTGGGTGGTATGATGCAAGCTAACGATACTGCTTCAGCTGAGATCGATAACACGGCTCCTACTGCAAGCATAGCATTCAGTAGTGCTGCAGTGAATGATGAAGGTACTGTAGACTTCACTATTACTTTCGATGAGGACATGGGCTCAATGGATACATTATTATTCGTTGACATCACAGGTGCTGGTATCGATGCAGTAGAGGACACTGTAGTAATTGGTGATGATCCTAACATGTTATCCTATACTTTCACACCGACTGGTGCTGGAGATGGTATGGTAACTATTGCAGTATCTGGATTAACTGACCTGGTAGGCAACGAAGTGAACATGGTGCCTTTAGCTTCTAACTTAATGGTAGATAACACAGCACCGATGATTACAAATGAAGGTGCTGGAGATGTTGGTACCGCAGCTGAGTTGAGCGTGACTTCAGATTCTGACGGAATGGCCTACTTCGTAGTGCTAGCCGATGGAGCTGACGCACCTATGGATGCTGCTGGAGTGATGAGCAATAGCGCTGCCGTTGCATCAGGATCATTTGAGACAATTGGTAACTTATCTCGTTCGACGCAAGTAGCACTTGCTACTGGTGCGTACGATGTATATTATGTTGTAAAAGACGTAGCAGGTAATGTTAGTGGTGTAAGCTCAGCAGTTGATCTTACATTAGACTAATTACTTAATAGTATTTATTCAAAAGAGCATCGATTTCGGTGCTCTTTTGCATTGTACTAACTTTAGAAGAAAATGAGGGTATGGGGAAATTCTACATCAGGCACAGCTATTGGATAGCTATAATCTTTATTCTAGCGTGCCAACCACCAATAAATAAAGAAGAACAAGCAGCAGAAACACTTTTTACGCTTATACCACCGACTGCTTCGGGAGTTACATTCGCCAATAATGTAGTAGAAACCGAAGAAAGAAATCACTTGGTAAGTGACCAATACATCACCGGAGCCGGGGTTGCTATCGGCGATCTCAACGGTGACAATCTACCTGAAATATACTTTGCCGGAAACCAGGAAGAGGACAAACTCTACCTCAACAAAGGCAATATGAAATTTGAAGACATTACGATCAAGGCCGGCATAGAGCCTTCCGGTACATGGTCTACTGGAGTAACATTCGCAGATGTAGACAACGATGGAGACTTGGATATCTATGTTTGTAAGAATGTGCAGGACAACGAACAGAAGAGTAAAAACCTGCTTTACATTAACAATGGTGATCTGACGTTTGAAGAAAAATCCGCAGAGATGGGACTAGCCGATCGCGGTTATTCGGTGCAGGCCACCTTCCTTGATTTTGATAAAGATGGATTCCTTGATCTTTACTTGATTAATCAACCTCCTTCAGAAGGAAATAGAAAGGGTACTGTACTTCAGCTTACAAAACAGGAAGTAGTCAAATATGCACATAAAGTGTATAGAAATAATCAAGGCACGATGTTCCAGGATGTGACCCAACAAACGGGGGTCAATGTACTGGCTTTCGGGCTGGCTGCTACGGTTGGCGATTTTAATGGAGATTCCTGGCCTGACATCTACGTGGCCAACGACTATGAAAGGCCTGATTACCTTTTCATGAACCAGCGCAACGGCCGATTCGTCAATACCATCAATCAGTCTATGAAGCACACGTCGAACTTTAGCATGGGAACAGATGTGGCTGACTATGACAATGATGGCTTGCTGGATATCATGGTAGTGGATATGGTGGCAGAGGACCATAAAAGAATTAAAACGAACATGGGTGGAATGGACCCTAAAGCGTTCTGGAAAGTGGTAGAAGATGGAGGCCACTACCAATACATGTTCAATACCTTACAAAAGAATACTGGTAACGGCGCTTTTAGCGAGGTAGCACACCTGGCCGGAGTGTCTAATTCTGATTGGAGCTGGGCACCGCTCTTTGCCGACTTTGATAATGACGGCTGGAAAGACCTTTTTATTACCAACGGTGCTAAGAGAGCCATGCGCAACAGCGATATCAATAATAAATACGAGGTGATACTGGATAGCCTTGAGGAAGTGGCCCTGGCACAGGGCAAGCAACTCAAAGACGTCTTGAAACTGATGGACTTCGTGGATATGGCACCAGAAGAAAAACTGATCAATTACATATATAAGAATAACGGTAACCTGACCTTCTCCAAACAAATTCAAAACTGGGGAATGGACGTCCCAACCTTATCTTATGGTTCCGCTTATGGAGATCTCGATATGGATGGAGATATTGACCTTGTCGTGAATAATATGGATGACTATGCTTCCATATACCGAAATAACTCAGCTGGAAAACAGTTAGGCAACTACTTGAGAGTCAAAGTAATTAATCAATCCGGATCACCAGATTATAGCGCTAAAGTAAGCATCTATAAAGATGGTCAATTCTGGCAAATGCAGGAACTGACCAATACAAGAGGGTATAAATCTAAAAGCGAGGATATCCTTCATTTTGGCTTGAGTGAAGAAGATCAAATCCAACGACTGTTGGTGACCTTCTCTAATGGTACCCAGATAGAGAAAAAAGATATCAAGGCCGATCAGTTGATCACTTTGAAGCAAGTCAATGGTAAATTGGTCGATCAACAGGAACCAGTTTCAAACCAACTTTTTAGTGAAGCAACTCAACGCGTAGGTATCAATCACCAGCACTTAGAGAATGAATTCGACGATTATGAGAAGCAGGTATTGTTGCCTCATAAAATGTCGAATTTCGGTCCCGGCCTGGCTACAGGAGATGTCAATGGGGATGGACTGATTGACTTTTACGTTGGTGGAGCTGCCGGAAGTATGGGTGCCTTATATCTGCAAACTGATCAAGGAAAGTTTGGCAAAAGCCAACAACCGGGTTGGGAAACAGATAAGGTATACGAGGACATGAGTGCCAGCTTGTTTGATGTTGATCAGGATGGTGATCTTGATCTTTATGTGGTCAGTGGAGGTAATGAATATCCCATAAACGATGAACGCTATGCCGACCGGCTCTACTTAAACGACGGTCAAGGCAAATTATCAAGATCAAATTCGGCTGTGCCAAAATTGTATTCAAGTGGGTCTTGTGTAGTACCGGGTGATTACGATGGCGATGGTGATCTTGACCTCTTTGTTGGAGGCAGACATAAACCCGGACATTACCCATCTCCTGTATCAAGCTACATATTGCGTAACGATGACGGCAAATTCACCAATGTAACGGAAGAGATAGCCCCATCACTGATTGATGTAGGTCTAGTTACTTCTGCACAATGGGTGCATACGGATGATGATCAACAAATGGATCTGATTGTGGGTGGAGAATGGATGCCAGTGATGGTACTTAAGCAACAGGATGGCCGATTTGAAAATGCCACTGAAGCAGCAGGCTTATCTAAAACCACAGGGTGGTATTTTAGTCTGGCCAGCGGTGATTTTGACGGAGATGGGGATCAGGATTTGATCGCAGGTAACCTAGGCTTAAACTATAAATATAAAGCATCAGAGGAAGAGCCGTTTATGATATACAGTGCTGACTTTGATGATAACGGCAGTCAGGACATTGTCTTAAGCTACCATGAACATGGTGACGTGTTCCCAGTCAGAGGCCGGTCTTGTTCTATCCAGCAGATGCCCTCATTAGCGGAGAAGTTTCCGACTTTCGAGGCTTTCGGCGAAGCAGATTTAAGAAGTGTATATGGCGCTGACTTAGAGAATGCGCTACACTACGAAGCCCACAACTTTGCTTCTGTTTATTTAGAGAATGATGGCAAAGGTCATTACACAATAAAACCATTGCCGAATGAAGCGCAGTTTTCTTCTGTCAATAGCGTTGTACCCCACGACTTCGATGCCGATGGAAACCTCGATATCCTGATAGCGGGAAATCTGTTTGCTTCTGAAATTGAAACCCCTAGAAACGATGCGGGAATGGGCCTATATTTAAGGGGAGATGGTAAAGGTAATTTTGAGCCAGTATCATACACGAAAAGCGGTTTTTATACACCAGGGGATGTTAAAGACATGACCATGTTGAGTGTGGGTGCTGGAGTAAACAAGGGGGTTTTCATTCTGGTAGCCAATAACAACAACTGGCTACAAGCCATTGAGATTAAGCCCAACTCGGGTGAGCAATCAGCCGACTGGACGAGTCAGAAATAACCAAAACAACATAGATTACATTTAAAATTAGTAGAACAATATTGAGAGATGACTAAGTATTGGAAGCAGCTTTTGACATTGATAATTATCCTTCAAGCCTGTTCAATTGGAGAAGAAAGTACACATCATAGTACAGAAGGAGATAAACTTTTCACATTACTCTCTGCGAGAGCTACCGGAATAGATTTTACGAACACCATTGAAGAAGACGAAAAGAACAATCATTTGATCAATGACATGTTCGTAGCGGGATCAGGTGTGGCCGTTGGTGATATTAATAACGACAGTCTACCAGATCTATATTTTGCTGGTAATCAAGTACCCGACAAGCTGTACTTGAACAAGGGCAATATGCAGTTTGAAGATATAACCGAATCCGCCGGTATAAAGAAACTTAAGACCTGGTCCACTGGAGTCACGTTTGCGGATGTCAACAACGACGGTTTACTTGATATTTATGTCTGCAAGAGTGTTCAGGACAATATGCAATTAAGTGAGAACCTTCTGTATATCAACAAAGGCGACCTTACTTTCGAAGAACGAGCAGCAGATTACAAACTAGCAGATCGGGGCTTATCCATACAGGCCAATTTTGTAGACTTTGATAAAGATGGATTGATAGACTTGTATTTGGTGAATCAGCCACCTAGTGTAGGAAAGCGCCAAGGAAACGGTGTAAACACCATGGAGCTCAGCAGCCTACTTTATAGTGATAAGTTCTTTAAAAACATGAACGGCTCGTTTGTCGATGTGACATTGGCCGTCAATGTTAACAACTACGCCTACGGGTTGTCTGCTACAGCTGGCGACTTTAACAATGATAGTTGGCCAGATGTCTATGTTACCAATGATTTTGATAGACCGGACCATCTTTACATGAATGCCAGGGACAGCTCTTTCAACAACCGAGCTAATATTGCCCTCAAGCACATGTCCAATTTCAGCATGGGAAGCGATGTGGCAGATTACGATAATGACGGACTACTTGACATTTTCACGGTCGATATGGTAGCCGAAGATCATAAGCGTATCAAAACCTATATGGGAGGTATGCAACCAGAGAATTTCTGGAAAACAGTGAAAATGGGTTGGCACTACCAATACATGTTCAATGCACTCCAGAAAAACAATGGAAATGGCACCTTCAGTGAAATTGCTCAACTAGCTGGTGTTTCCAGTACAGACTGGAGCTGGGGCCCTCTTTTCGCCGACTTTGACAACGATGGTTGGAAAGACCTTTTCGTAACCAATGGTATCAAGCGCAACCAACGATATGCAGATGCTGAAAAGCAGATCACCAGAAAGCTAGACAGCCTGGAAGTGATCGCGAAGAAAGAAGGCAAACAACTGAACGACTTGATCGACGTGATGGATTTCGTGGAAATGTTCCCAGTAGACAAACTAGAAAACTATGTAGCCCGCAATAATGGGGACCTGACTTTCTCCAAGAAAATTGAAGAATGGGGGCTAGATATACCTACGCTATCTCACGGAGCATCCTACGCTGATCTTGATTTAGACGGAGACATTGATTTGATAGTGAGTAACGTAGATGATGTATCGCACATTTATAGAAACAATACCGTAGAAAGAGGTTTAGGCAACTACTTGAAAGTTGGTGTGAAGAACCAATTCGGCGCACCTGCTTATGGTGCCAGAATCAAGGTTTATCAAGACGGTTCCATGTCGCAGATGGTTGAATTGACCAATGTACGTGGCTATATGTCCAAAAGTGAAGATGTAGCTCATTTTGGTCTGGGAGATATTAAAACCATAGAAAAAGTAGAAGTGACCTGGCCCGATGGTAAGTATTGGTCAAAGGAAAATGTTCCGGCTAATTCCTATTTAATCCCTAATTACGCTGAAGCGGGAAAAATCCCTCAAGGCAAACCGCAAAAACCCACGCTTTTCTTTGAAGTAGCCGACGTACTGGAGATCGATTATAAGCATAAGGAAAACAACTTCAATGACTTCAGACGTGAAGTGCTATTGCCCCATAAGATGTCAAAGTTCGGTCCTGGCCTGACCGTTGGAGATATAAACGGAGATGGCCTTGATGACTTCTACGTAGGTGGAGCGGTTGGTCACGCCGGCGCACTGTTTATCCAAACTCGAAACGAGAAGTTCGTACGTTCTGATCAGCCTTTCCTCGAAGAAGACAAAATACACGAAGACATGGGCGCTGTCTTTTTTGACGCTGATAGCGACGGTGATTTAGACTTGTTTGTGACCAGCGGAGGCAACGAACATTTACAAGGTACTCCTGAACAACAGGACAGGCTCTATTTCAACAATGGTAAAGGTAAACTGTCTCGCAACGCGGAAGCCTTACCAGATATGACTACCTCTAATTCCCGTGTATATCCAGCTGATTTCGATGGTGATGGAGACATGGACTTGTTTGTAGGCGGTAGAATGGTGCCGGGGCAATATCCTAAACCCACCAGAAGTTACATACTCCGCAATGAAGGAGGCAAATTCACCGATATCACCGAGAAAGTATCACCTGAGTTAATGAAGGCAGGTATGGTGACAGCAGCGGAATGGGTCGATTTCAACGGAGATGGACAGCTTGACCTGACCGTAGTAGGAGAATGGATGCCAGTGATGATGTTGAGAAATGATGGAGACTTGTTTACTAATATCACGGCTAGTGCGGGACTCGAAAACACCACCGGATGGTATTTTGACATTGCATCTGCTGATTTTGATGGCGATGGAGACATGGACTTAATCGCCGGTAACTTAGGACTGAATTATAAATACAAGGCCTCGGAGGAAGAACCGTTTGAGGTGTATAGTAGCGACTTTGATGACAATGGTTCTCTTGATATTGTATTGAGTTACTATGAACATGGCGAATCATTCCCAGTAAGAGGCAGATCTTGTTCTTCCGAACAAATACCAGAATTGCAGGAGAAATTCCCAACTTACGAATCATTCGGTGAAGCCAACCTCTTCGATGTGTATGGAGACAATCTGGAAACGGCACTGCACTATCAAGCCAAAACATTTGCATCCAGCTACATTGAGAATAAAGGCGACGGTACTTTTGAAGTGAAACCCCTGCCTCTGGAAGCGCAATTCTCATCCATCAACAACATCCTCATAAAAGATGTGAACCTGGATGGAAAACTAGACTTATTGATGTCAGGCAATCTGTACACCTCCGAGATCGAAACACCACGTAACGATGCTGGCATGGGGGTATACCTCACCGGAGACGGACAAGGTAACTTCGAAGCGGTGCCATTGAGCGAAAGCGGCTTTTTTGCTCCTCACGATGCCAAGGACATGAAACTGATCAAAGTAGGAAAACAAAAGAAAGAAGTCGTTTTGGTGGCGAATAACGATGGCAAACTCCAGGCACTTTACTGGGATAAGAAAGTCCTCAAAGAAGAAGGATTGATTTCTTTGAAATAGCTGCAAGTAAAGTCAGGTGTTTCTACCTGACGCTCTCTTAGTTAAGATAAATGCCGTTGGATGGAGACATCCAATCACTACGAACATTGGCCTGTATTTGCATTGCCACGCGGCTTTTAGCCCGTGGCAAATCTAGGACCGTCATTCCACGGTTTTCGACGCAGGAGAAAATCCGGGGGATCTCCTATATAGCTGTTGTTTATATCTACACAAATGATGAAAGTACCTATGAAGATCATGGGGCCCGAAAGTAACTTTCGCGCCAGGGAGGTACTCTCTTAGTCAAGATAAATGCGGTTGGATGGAGACATCCAATCACTATGAATATTGGCCTGTATTTGCCTTGCCACGGTGCTTTAGCCCGTGGCAAATCATGAGCAGATGACAAGGCTTTAGCCAATAAACAAAAACCCTAGTTTTTCTTGGCAGCATCTTCTAGGTAGAAGATGGTTTTAGTTTTGTCATTGATACACCCATTATATAGTACGCACCACGATATTCGAAAATTTACTAGGTGCCAACGGAACCCTGTGAGCCACTAAGTTTCTTTCAGAAGGACTGCAAGGGAGTGTTTGCGTTTTATCGAGGTGAGTGGCTAAAACCCTATCCCACCATCTATTATAACCACGGGCTAAAGACCCGTAGCATAACCCTAAATCAATGGCGGAGACCGTCATTCCACGGTTTTCGACGTAGGAGAAAATCCGGGGAATCTCCTATATCGCTGTTGTTTATGTCTATACAAATTATGAAAGTATCTATGAAGATCAATGGGCACGAAAGTAACTTTCCCGCGAGGATGATTTGCCTTGGACTTTAGTCCAGGGACAAATAGCCAATCGGACAAAAGGCTTCAGCTACTAAAATTATCAGCAAACTCCCTAATTAGGCTTAAAATCCGAAGTGGCTTGATCTGAGAAAGGCCGCTCAAACTTGAAGTCGTAGATATAAACAGTATTATTATCTCGAGCTTTGCCGACTTCCTCCCATTTACCAAACGCCTCCTCCCGATTATCACTAATAAACAATACCTGAGTAGTGCCCGATATCACTTTCGCTTCGTCGGGGTATTCTTTTTTTATATACCTTATGAACCTACCACTGTTTTTTTGCCGCAAGAGATATTGCTGGGCTGATGTTGTCACCTTTTCATTGTAAGGCACCTCTATTTCTGCCATTTCCGTCAATAAAACAGCCCCTTCATCACCATAGTAGTAGCCAAACACAAATAATGTGTAGGTAGAATCTGCTTCCAATGTAGATTTCGCATGCGCTGTATGTGGATTACTGAAGGCACTTAATGCCATGAAACAGAGAAAAAATACCAAAGAAAAAGTTTTCATCTTCACAACCGAATTGTTTGCTTACAAATAAGTGGAACAATTTGATCAAAACAAGTCCAATTTATCACAATCACCCATTATGGGGGATTTATAAGTGATTAAGAAAAGACACTTTGACGCTATTAAAACGTTCCGTAGATTATCATTTATTGGGTGCGATAGTAACTGTATGTTAATCGACCCAATATGATATTCTATATCAATTGACCTAAAAATATAGCAAATGCTAAAACACAGGGGAATAACCTTCCTTACCTGGTGCGTTTTGGCCTTATCGACTGCGCCCGCCGTGTTCGGTCAGGACTTAGTTACCATTCGTGGTAAGATCACCGATTCCGCTGATGGAAGCCCTTTGGCAAATGTCGAAGTCAGCTTATCAGGAGAATCCATCGTCATTAACACCGACCCACAAGGTTTTTTTGAAGTTAGCTTAAAAAAGGCCTTTCCCTTTACCATTAATTATAGTCTTCGCGGTTATGAGCCTCACAGCACGCGATTGACAAAAGCCAGCAAAGACGCCATTGCGGTTAAGCTTAATCGCATAATAGAACAGGAAAGCGATCAACTGATTGTCCGCGTATTCGGCCGGGTTCAAGATGCCAATAATGGCAAGCCCCTCAAAAGCACCAACATTCTTGTCAAAGACCACTTAGTGGACGGACGCGAAATAGGCACCGTGACAGACTCTGATGGGAAATTCATCCTCTTTATAGGGAAAGAACCTCCCTTTGACCTCACCTTTTCTCACGTCGGCTATCAATTCCACGAAGTAACAGTCAACAAACTAAACGCTGACAATCTCGTGGTGAACATGCTCAAAAGATCTTTGGCGCTAAAGGAAGTTACAATTACCGGCCAAAAAGTGGAGCAGAAGGTGCTGAAAGCAGATGCCACAGTGGAGAAACTAGACATACGCCAGATTCAGCGCGTTCCTTCTTTCGATTTCTATGATGCCCTGGCCAACATGAAGGATGTGGAGATTGCTACCCAGAGTATGCAATTCAAATCAGTGAATTCAAGGGGGTTTAATGCTACAGGTAATGTCCGTTTTGTACAGATGGTGGATGGCATGGACAATCAGGCACCCGGCTTTAACTTCCCTATCGGGAATTTTGGTGGTGTTTCAGAACTAGACCTCGAGAACATCGAACTCTACCCAGGGCCGTCCTCTGCTAAATATGGCCCCAACGCATTTAATGGCATTCTTTTCATGCAGAGCAAAGACCCATTTATATTCCAGGGAGTAAGTGCGCAATTGAAACTAGCGGCAAATCGCTTTCCTGAAGGTGGGGGAGGATCAGATTTTCTGGACTTTGGAGGAGAAGGCGTGTACGACTTTGCCATTCGGTATGCTAAAGCTTGGAATGATAAAATTGCCTTTAAAACCACCTTCTCAATCATCAAAGCCAAAGACTGGGCAGCCAATGACGTCAACAATATTGGTGAAGGAGAACGCTTTGAAACACATGCTGAATCGCCGGGCTATGATGGCGTGAACATATATGGAGACGAAATACAAGCCAATTTACCGATTGGCCCATTAGGTACCAATGTGCTGGTGACCCGCACCGGGTACGCAGAAGAAAACCTGATGGATTACAATTTCACCAACTACAAGATAAATAGTGCTTTACACTACAAGATCAATGATAAAATAACCGCCATTCTACAAAACAACTTTGGAACCGGAACTACATTCTACACGGGTGACAACCGCGTATTTTTAGGCGATTTTCAACTTTTACAAACTAAGCTAGAGTTGAATAGTGAGCGGTTTATGGTACGCACCTACACTACGCAACAAAGATCGGGCAACTCGTATGACTCCAGGTTTTTGGCGTTGCAGCTCATGAGAACGGCCAGAAGTGACGAAGAGTGGTTCAGGATATATGAATTGGCTTTTAGAGGGTTACTCAGATCGAGAGGTGTTGCCGGAGGAGACCACGAAGTAGCAAGGCAAACTGCCGATAGCGATTTCGGACTAGAATCTCCCGGAACCGCTCGTTTCGAGCCTAGTAGCGATGCTTTCAACGCGCAGAAAGAACGCATTATCAATACCCAGGGCTTTGATACTGGGGCAGGGTTTACGGACAATTCAGCGCTTTATCATGTAGAGGGAAGATATAGTTTTTTGGATCAAATTGGTTTTGCTAATGTTGATATCGGAGGCAATTACAGACTTTATGACCCTGAGTCTGAGGGCATAGTCTACCCGGATTCTGCCGGTAATGACATCACCATGTTCGAATATGGTGGGTTCATTGAAGCCACCAAAGAGGTAATGCCAGAGCGATTGAAGATTGTGGCTTCCCTACGCTTTGATAAGAACGAGAATTTCCAAGGGCGATTCACACCGCGGCTATCCTCGGTCTATACAGTCAACGAAATCCATAACTTCCGAGCCTCCTTTCAAACTGGATTTAGAAACCCCACTTTACGAGAGCAATTCATTTTCCAAAGCCTGGGTAGCGGAAGGGCAGTTGGAGGGCTAGGAGAAATGATAGCACCACTAGACCTTGCTGGCAATGCCTTTTTCACACAAACCGTTGATGCTTTTAATGAAGCGGTTGATAGGGATATAAACCCGGAAGGAGATGATCAAATTCCTTTGAACCAGGAGCAAGCCGAGTTGCGTAATCTGAATATTCTTCAGGACAATATAATTCAAGCCACAGATATCAGGGAAATCCGGCCAGAACAGGTTAGCACCTTTGAATTAGGGTATAAAAGCCTGTTGGCAGACGGTAAATTAGTATTAGATGTCAACTACTACCATAATACCTATCAAAATTTCATTGGTATCGTGAGGGTAATCAAACCGAAGACAAGCCCCCAAACGGATGCTTTTCTGGCCGCAAGGCAGGTTAATAACTCAGTTGAAAGGGATGTCTTTTTTATTAATAGCAATGCGTCAGAATCCGTTATCTCTCAGGGAATTTCTTTTAACGTCGACTATACCTCCAGAGGCCGATTTGTCTTGGGAGTAAATGGTGCCTGGGCCAACTTAACCAGTGAGAGTGATGATCCGATCGTTCCTGGGTTCAATACACCGAGCTTCAAGGCCAACTACACCATTGGCCATAATCGTGTCGCAGAGAACGTTGGTTTTAAGTTTATCCTTAGAACCAGAAGGGCCTTTCAATGGGAGAGTAATTTTGGCGATGGAGAAGTGCCAGAATACTTTAACCTGGATACCCAAGTGAGTATTAAATTGCCCAAGATGCACTCATTACTTAAAATTGGCTTTTCCAATATTGGCAATGAATACTATGCAGACACCTTTGGCGGCCCTCGAATAGGAGCTGTTCCCTATATTCAAATCACCTACGACCCTACATTTTATTAGCCAACCCTATGAAGCATATTTCCAAAATATTACCAGCGTTTAGCACACTTATTCTTGGCTTGTTGGTCGTTTCATGCTCCTATGATTTCCCACCGGCTGGCGACGAAATAGCGCCTTTAGAGCCCGGGCAGGCAGACTTTACCAGAATTGTTGTCTTAGGAGGAACCGAAGCCTCCGGGTTCATGGATGGCGCGTTACACAATGCCGGACAGGCCAATTCCTTCCCTGCCTTATTGGTCGGACAGATTAATAGCGCCAGTGGTGATCCATTTGGTTTTGTACAACCAGATATCAACAGCGAAGATGGATTTAATCCCGAAGCGTCTATCGGAGATCCGAGAGGACGATACATGGTAGAATTCGCAGATCCGATACAGCCTTCGCTGTTGTTTAAAAGATCTGTTGCCGGAGAGGCATTGACCGACTATCAAGGTAGCGTACCCCAGAATTTAAGTATACCCGGTATTCGTTTAGCAGACGTGCTGTCTACTGATTTGAATGATAACCCCTACTATGCGCGATTATCAGCCAATTTAAACGAGCCTACGCTACTTGATGAAGCCATTGCCGCTCAACCTACTTTGATCATTCTGGCCTTGGGAACGCAAGACATATTAAGCTTTGCCGCCAATGGCCTAATAGGCAATAGAAACCCTGTCCCTCCTTCAATTGATGACATCGACCTCACACCAAGGGATTTCTTTAGAGACACCTACGAGGACATCATCAATCGGCTGATCAGCGAGACACAGGCAGATATATTGGTAGTAAACATATTGGATTTTAGCGGATTTCCTTTTTTCACCCAGTTAGGCCATTTAGCGCCCATTACAGCTGGTGAAGTAGGTGCGGTGGGAGGTTTTTATGCTGGATACAATAATGCTGTACGTGTTTATAACACTAGCGGGCAAGGCCTTCGACCTGACCTGGACTTCTTCGGTGATGACCCACCAAGTTTATGGGCAGTGGTAGTAGAAGATGATTCACTAGATGATGTTATGCAACCAGATGGAAGCATGCTTCCCAAATGGAGGCAAATGGCGCCGGGAGAATCACTACTGTGGTCAGTTAGGGAATTACCCAATGCCAGCGGTTCTGGTTTTGGCACCTTTCTACCGATTGATAAACAGTTTTATTTTAGAGCCGGAGATGAAGAAGAGGTCAGTAGCATTATTAACGAATACAACCAAGTGATATCCGATATCGCCAATACTTCAAACAGGATATTCTATTTTGATGCACAGCGCACCATTAACGCAACCTTTGAAGATGACTTTAGATTCAATGGCGCCTTACTTACACCAGACCTGAGGAGAACAGGTATTTTTTCTGCTGATGGCATCACCTTGAATAGGAGAGGTAAAGCCCTGCTCACTAATGACCTGATCAATTTCATCAACACCGAATTTGATGCTAACATTCCGACCCTCAACATCAATGACTTTCCGGGCAACGAGTTCGTGAATGGATTCTAGGCTGCTAAGTAGTATTCTATTTGACTTCTAAGCCCTCCTTTCAACTTAAGAGTTAGTAGCAACTGCCTACTAACTTACTTGGTCTATTCAAACACGTCTTCTTGAAATAGTTCAAAACAGACCATACTTGAACTATTCAACTTATCAAGTTGATAATACCGCAATTTGGGGGATGATTTTCACAATATAAAAAGAATATTCACTTATCAAAAATATGAATAAACTAATTATTTTTTGATCAAAAAAATTCATGTCGTACAAACGACATATATGTTTAATATAATTATCTGATTATCAATGGGTTAAATTTATTGTTTAAACATACATATGGAAGGTCTATAAACATATTATAATTTCAATAATTTTTTTTGTTTATAGTGAAATGTATCTTTCGGAACAATTACCTTAAAACCTAAACCATGAAAGCTATGAAAAAAGTACTACTATTTTCAGTGGTACTTTCTTTCCTATCCGTCAGCGTATTGTTGGCCCAGGAAAGAACAGTATCCGGCAAAGTTACGTCGTCCGAAGATGGTATTGCCCTACCGGGAGTAACCATTTTACTGAAAAACACCACCATTGGTACCATCACGGATGTAGATGGTAACTACAAACTCTCAGTCCCCTCGGGCGGGGGCACGCTCGTTTTCTCCTTTGTAGGACTTGTTACTCAAGAAATTGAGATTGGCAATCAATCTGTAATTGACCTTGCCATGTCCACTGACGCTACCCAACTCTCAGAAGTAGTCATTACTGGCCTTGGAATATCTCGAAAAGAGAGTTCTCTCGGCTATTCTGTTCAGCAAGTAGACGGTAGCCAATTAATACAAGTGGCGGAAAACAATGTGGTCAACGCCCTGACCGGTAAAGTAGCTGGAGTACAGATCATTGGTACTTCATCAGCAGCAGTGGGTGGATCAACTAAGATTAGGCTCAGAGGAGCTACTACACTTGGAGAGGCTTCTCCTCTATTCGTAGTTGATGGAACACCCATTTCCAATAATTCCATCGGTCCTGATGGAAGAACTCACTTTTCGGGAGGCAGGGACTATGGCAACTTGGCTTCGGATATCAATCCTAATGACATTGAGTCAATATCCGTTTTGAAGGGGCCGTCCGCTGCCGCGATATATGGTCAGCGGGGAGCCAACGGCGTTATCCTCATTACCACGAAAAAGGGATCAGCCCGCAAAGGCCTGGGGATAGATTTCAACCACAGTACTACGTTTGACAGGGTGTATGTGCTACCAGAATATCAGAATGAGTACGGCGGTGGTTATACTCAAGAGTTTTCCACTTTCTCTTTTGACCCCAACAACCACCCAGCAGAATGGGCGGCCTTTGAAGGACAGCCTTTGGTAAACTATGCTGCTGATGAAAGCTGGGGCCCACGTCTTGATGGCACGCCGGTCAGACACTGGGATAGCTGGTTTCCGGGAGAAGAATTTGGTCAATTGAGACCTTTTTCAGCCAACCCCAATAACGTTCGAGACTTCTTTGAAACCGGAGTGACGTTCAACAATAACCTGTCACTTTCAGGCGGTAACGAAGCAGCCATGTTCCGCCTTTCACTTGGCCAGGTACATCAGGATGGCGTGCTACCGAATAGTGAACTGGATAGAACTTCAGTTTCATTCAGCGGTTCTACCAAGCTCTCAGATAAATTACAAGCAGCCGTTAATTTGAACTATATCAACACGCAAGGTCTGGGAAGACCTGTTATGGGTTACAGCGGAGGCCCGGTTAGCTCTTTTAACCAATGGTTCCAGCGCCAGGTCGACATCGATAGACTACGTGATTTCACCAATGCCGATGGCACACAACGTTTTTGGAACATCCGCAGCAGTGATATTTCGGCCGGTCGAATACCAGGTCAGCCACAGTATTGGGATAACCCGTTTTGGGAGCAGTTTAGGAACTTCTCAGAAGATAGCAGAGACCGCGTGTTTGGCAATGTGGCGCTTACCTACAATATCCTGGATGAACTGAAAATCACAGGATTCTTGCGCAACGACACTTTCGTACAGGAAATTGGAGAGAGAGTAGGTTCAGGAGGGTTGAACCTCGATTCTTACCGCAATGAATTGATCAAAGGAGTAGAAACCAACTACGAGTTTCTAGCCGAATACAACAAGACATTCGACATCATTTCCGTTCAAGCAACGTTGGGTGGAAACATCAGGAAAAACACCTACGATCGTTCACTGCAACAAACGGTAGGTGGTTTATCAACCCCTGATTACTACGACATCGCGGCTTCTATCGACAGGCCAACGTTAGATACTTATAGAACTGCCAATGAGGTGAGAAGTTTATACGGTACCGCTTCTGTCGGATACAACGAGTTCGTCTACCTTGACTTTACTTTGAGAAATGACTGGTCTTCCACCTTACCAGAAGGGAATAACTCATATCTCTATCCTTCTGTTGGCGGTAGCCTGGTGTTCTCCGAGTTGATCAATTCCAGTATCCTCAGTTTTGGAAAAGCACGTATCAGTTGGGCGCAGATTGGTTCTGATATTGGACCATTCAATGTCTTCCAGACCTTCTCGGTAGGCAAGCCTTATGGCTCAAGTGCAAGGCTATTTGTCAATGACAAACTCCAAAATCCAGAATTGCGTCCTCAATTATCTTCTAACATAGAAGCCGGTTTCGACGTGCGCTTAATGAACGACCGATTAGGCATTGATTTCACTTACTACAAGAACAATGTAGAAGATCAGATCCTTGAATTGACCGTGCCCGGTTCTAGCGGTTACAGTACTGCCATTGTAAATGCTGGTGAGATAGAATCCAAGGGAGTAGAACTCATGCTAACCGGTGTGCCTATCAGAAAAGGTAGCTTCAACTGGGAAGTCAACCTTAACGTAGCGCGAAATCGTTCACAGGTGATCAGCCTTGCTGACGGGCTAGAAAACAGGCTTTTACAGCAGGTGCTCAGCGACCGTTGGGGAGGGCTTACGCTCAACGCCAGAGCAGGTGAAGAGTGGGGCTTCTTTGTAGGTACAGGTTTCCAAAGGTTCCAAGCTACTGATAACGAAGGCAATCCAATTGATCATGTCAATAACGGCAAGCGCGTATTGCGCAGCAACGGGACTTATGCTACCGAAACCAACATGGATTTAGGCAGTATTCTACCTGACTTTACTGGAGGTTTAAGAAATACATTCACCTACAAAAACCTTAACCTTTCAGTATTCATAGACTTCCAGAAAGGTGGTCAATTCTATTCCATTACCAGGATGTTCAACGCCTATTCTGGCCTTGGCGCCGAAACAGTAGGTAACAACGATCTTGGTAATCCCATCAGGGATGATGTAGCTGACGGTGGTGGTGTTAGAGTAGATGGTGTAGACGAAAATGGAGAAGATGTGACTACTTACACAGACGCCCAGACTTACTATACTAGTCTTTTTGGTCTATCGGAAAACTGGTTGTATGATGCCAGCTACGTGAAGCTTAGAGAATTGAGATTGGGCTATACCCTGCCTGCATCCATTACGGACAAAACGCCTTTCAGGAATATCAATTTCGCGGTGATTGGTCGAAACCTTTGGTTGATTACCAGTAACGTAGACGGAATCGATCCTTCTGAAATAGGTGAAGGTATTGGCGGTTTCAATGCTGCCGAAGGCGGTGTCTTACCAGGTGTAAGGTCACTAGGATTCAACCTTAGGTTAGGACTTTAAAAAAACAGAGATAAAATGAAGACATATAAATTATCATCTTTCTTCTTGGCAATACTACTCTTGTGGAGTACGTCTTGCGACGATTTTGGAGATCTGAACGTGGATCCCAACGAACCTTCTCAGGCACCTCCGGCGCTATTGCTGACAGGTGCTCAAACTAGCGTGGCTACGGTGATTGGCGCTACCCTACCGACACTCTATGTGCAGCATTTGTCAGAAACGCAGTACACTACCAGCTCACGCTACAGCGAGGTTAACTTCGATTTTAATACCTGGTACACAGGCCCGCTAGCCAATCTCGATGAGATTATTAGACTGAACACAGATGAGGCCACCAGAAGTGCTGCTGCCGCTAGTGGTAGTAATAACAATCAAATTGCGGTTGCAAGAATCCTGAAAGCCTATTTCTATCATTTTATGACGGATAGATGGGGTGCTTTGCCACTGTCTCAAGCCCTTCAAGGTAAGGACAACTTTAATCCTACCTATGACATGCAGGATAATATCTACAGTGCACTTTTTCAAGAGTTGAGAGAGGCTACAGCACAAATTGATGGAGGCCCCGGCGTAAGCGGAGACATCATTTTTGATGGTAACATGGATCGCTGGAGAGCATTTGCCAATACAATCAGAATGACCATGGCCATTAGAATTTCAGGAGTGTCTCCTACATTGGCACAAAGCGAATTCGAATCAGCGGTCGCCGATGGTGTGATCACATCTGATGTGATGTACCAATTCTTGCAGAATGCAGATAACCAAAATCCTTGGTTCGGAAGGTTCATTACCCGTACCGATTATGCCGTTAGTGAGACCATGATCGATTACTTATTAAATGTAAGTGACCCGAGGATAGAAGCTTTTGCAGAACCGGCTTTAGCCACTGGTACTTTTGTCGGCATGCCCTATGGTATTATTAGCGCCGGTGATATTGAGAATAGCTCGGTATCGTTCATTACTGATAATCAGATCAATACCCAAGATGCTCCATTGCCAATTTTCACCACAGCTCAGGTAGAATTCTACCTGGCAGAGGCAGCTATGAATGGTTGGAATATACCAGGTACTGCGCAAGAGCACTATGAGGTTGGTATTCAAGCCTCTATGCAGCAATGGGGTGTATTTGATGATGCTGCGTTTGCTGCTTATATCGCGCAACCAGATGTAGCCTGGAGTGATGCCAATGCTATGGAATTGATTGGAGAGCAAAAGTGGGTGGCGCTTTACATGCAAGGTTATGAAGCCTGGGCAGAATGGAGAAGAACAGGCTTCCCGGTGTTGGCACCTGCACCTGACGCACTCAATAACAGTGGTGAAATACCTAGAAGGCACGGCTATCCTACTTCAGAAAGCACATTGAACAAGGCCAATTACGATGCGGCGGTAGCCATGCAAGGCGAGGACGGAGTAGACACTAGACTTTGGTGGGATATGAACTAGTCCACCGGCTTAAAGAGCGGAAGATTATGTGAATTTTCCGGTTTAAAAGAGTAACAAGTAGAATTTCTTCATATCCTGATAGAGGCACCCCCTGGGTGTCTTTATCTTTTTATAGCAATCAGTTAGCATATTGTATACTCTACATCGCTAACATACTAACAATATGTCTTCTCTAATCCCAGAATGTTTCATAGACACTTTCTACTTTTTTGCCTAATAGCACTCGCACCTATATCCATGTTAAACAACAGTCAGCATATAATCATTGGTAAATCAACCTAAGCATTCTACTGATATCATACATTTACAGTTAAGAGTTTTTTTTACCTGAATTCCTTTAAAAACTACCTATTTGCTAATTGCTAGCCTTATATCTTTAATCCGGGAGCAATGTCTTTGGCTAGATAAGTCATGCTTATTCGGTTTAATGACTGACTAACAGAAAAAAGGAAATCAATGTCTCATTTGTTTGATGCGATTAAACTTCGCGAAGTCGAAGTGAAGAATAGAATCGTTGTATCACCCATGTGCCAATATTCAAGTGTCGATGGCTTTGCCAATGACTGGCATCTGGTACATCTGGGTAGTCGAGCCGTTGGAGGTGCTGGTATCATTTTTACAGAAGCCACCGCCGTCTGCGAAGAAGGTAGGATTACACGATTCGATTTAGGTATTTGGAGTGATGAACACATTAAGGAGCTCAAGCGGATTACCGAGTTTATTAAAAAGCAAAGTGGTAAACCAGGTATTCAACTGGCCCATGCCGGAAGAAAAGCCAGCCGTACCGTTCCCTGGGCTGGTAATCAACGCATTAATGAAAACCAAGGAGGCTGGAGCAATGTAATGGCCCCTAGCGCATTGGCCTTTGATGAAGCAGAGCCATCACCGCAGGAAATGAGCCATGACGACATTGGCAAATTAATAACAGCTTATCGTGAAGCAACGTTGAGGTCGCTTGAGGCAGGGTTCAAAATCCTGGAAATTCATGCCGCTCATGGCTACTTGCTACATGAGTTTTTATCACCAATATCGAACCAGAGAACGGATGAATATGGAGGAAGCTTCGAGAATAGAACCAGGTTACTGAAATCCATAGTAAAAGAAGTTCGAAAAGTATGGGTCGATGACTACCCACTATTCGTAAGGCTGTCCGTTACAGATTGGTTAGATGACAGGGAGAGCTGGACATTTGAGGACAGTATGCGAATAGCCGAAGAATTGAAGGAATTAGGAGTAGACGTGATAGACTGTTCGTCCGGAGGTATTATAGCAGGTGCTACCATACCGGTGGGTCCGGGATATCAAACTGAGTTCAGTGCCAAGATCAAGGAAAAAGTACAGGTAATGACCGGAAGTGTCGGTATGATCACATCAGCACAGCAAGCCGATCATATCATTAGAACAGGTCAGGCTGATCTTGTTCTTATGGCCAGGCAAATGCTTCGGGAGCCTTATTTTCCCCTGCATGCAGCCGGCCAGCTGAGAAAAGATGTGGTATGGCCGGTGCAATATGAGCGGGCTAAAGGCAACTGACAACTACCTTACACTTGAAGAGAGGCCAATTAGTTATCTTATAATTTGAAAAGGAGTTACGCCAGTACTTCAGACCCAAAACCGCTCTTTAAAACCTTAGAACATGGAAACATACCAGGAAGTATTACAACTAGTAGGGGATAAACACCTGAAAGGTGATGGACAAGCCAGCATAGAATTAGTCGAATTTGGAGACTATGAGTGCCCCTTTTGCTTCAATTCTTACTACATGGTCAATAACTTGATCAAGACCATGGAAGGAGACATCAAATACATATTTGTACACTTTCCCAACAAAGCGATCCATGAGAATGCCATGGCTTGCGCATGCGCTGCGGAGGCGGCTAGTATGCAAGGCAAGTTCTGGGAAATGCACGACGCCTTATTTGCTCACCAGAAATGCCTTGATTTTAAAACAGTCACTAAGATTGCCCGGAAACTAGAATTGGATGTACCTAAATTTCAGGAAGATATGAAATCGGCCATGATCAATGATTTTGTCAAAGATCAATTTAGGGCCGGTCGAGCACTAGGAGTGACCGGTACACCAGCTTTTTTCATCAATGGAAGAAAGCATGAAGGTGATTGGACCTATAAAAGCCTGATCGCAGATATTCGAAAAAACCACAATTGAGCCCTTCAATAAATAGAAAGCGCTAGGTCATGAAATCATAGCGCTTTGTAAAGTCAAGGTTAAACCCACCTCTAGTGCTGATCTGGATGGGCTAACGATGCATTTATTTTCAATCAGCGCCTAGAATCACTTAAGAAGATAAGCCCTACGCATGTCAAACACTGCAAATAATCGATTCCTCTGAAAAGCCAGTTCTTTGGTAGTACTATTACCAGATTGTTAATTATTTACCAAAATGGACAAAAATCTGTTTCTAAAAAGTACTTTTTTGGGGTTTTTAGAAACAAAGACAGCAATTTTTGGTAAGTTGGATTTTAATGGGTAGACTTTTATTGACTACGCATCTAATTTGCTATCATATTCGGAGGTGAGGCGTTTTTGCCGAACCAGTTGCTAGGCGTCAAGAGACTTTTATTCGGTAAAAACGAGAAGGCCTCTCTAATTTTCGGTGATATGGGTTGATTGGCATATTATACAATCACCTCTTCCTCATTCTACTTTAAGATTTCAAGAGCAGGAGTTATACCTCCTGAGATAAGGCCAAATGGGTTAGGTTTTGACTACAACCAATCATAATCTTTCTCATGGCCTAGATGTGCAAGTGCACATGTTTAAATGACTGCGCTTTAGATTCCAGGTAAAACGGATTCAAAAAATTGATTGGCTCGATGGATTATTGAGAAAATGGGGAACAGAGAACAAGAGTTATTGTCGCTTCTTCTTTCTATGAGCAAGGACATTGCGGATATAAGAGACCGCGATGACCTCTATCGAGTCATGATGGATAAAGTACGGCCTTATATTCATTTCGATGACGCTGTGGTAGTAGTTATAGATGAAGAGGCCAATACACATGAACACATTCTCACCGTTTCGCCTGAAGACCGAAAGAAACATCCCAATTATAAAAGGGTTGTAGGCACCCCATTGCCCCTAAAAGGGTCAATCACCGAGGAATACCTTAAACAAGAAGAGGATGTTTATCCCTGGCTATTAGAGGACTGGCTCAAAAAATATCCTGACTTTCCCGGGATCATCCTAATGAAGGAGACTGATCTTCAAGCTTCTATCAACATCAAGCTGAAATATGAGTCAAAGGACATGGGACTCCTCATATTTCATTTCCTGAAAGCAGAAGATAGGGACCTTTCTTTGACAGCATTATATAAAGGTATTGGCGATCAGGTTACGTTGGCTGTCAGGAATATATTGGCCAATGAAGAAATCCTACGTGAAAAATCCTATAAGGAATCTCTGTTGGTCATCAGCGAAGACATCACCAAAGTACGTAGTAAGGAAGATTTGATGCATGTCATTTTTGACAGAATGCAGCCCATCTTTCAATTTGACGATTGTGTGGTCAATGTCTGGCGGGATGACTACCAATCGGTAGAGATGGTCTCCTCATTTCCTAATTCCGAAGCACCTGAGCATCCATTCTATAAAATGTTCAAAGAAGGGAAGTTCCCTATAGAACAAACCGGATATGAAGAGATTTTAAAACAGTCAGCCCCTAAGTTCTACACTCTAGATTATTGGTTGAAGCGCTATCCTGATTTCGAAGGTGTCAAACTGATTCAAGAACTTGGATACGTAGAACACCTTGTATTTCCACTCTACAAAGGGGAAGAAAAGATAGGCGTACTTGAGTTTCACGCTAAGGAAGAAGGCCAACTCAAAAGCCAGCCGATGGCCCTTTTCAAAGGTGCCTGCGATCAGGTAGCCGTAGCGGTTACTAATGTTTTGGCCAACGAAGAGATTTTAGACCGGCAAAGAGAAAAAGAAATTCTGCTGGGCATAAGTGAAGCGATGACCACAATCCGTGATCGTGAAGATTTCCGCAACGTGATCATGGGTAAAATATATCCACTGATCAACTTTGCCGACGCGGTAACAACAGTTTTAAATACAGACGGCGAGAAATTCAAAGCCTTCCTGACCATTAACCCAAACGGGAAGGGATCGCTTAACCTTAAAGAAGAAAGATCTGATTGGACTAGTGTAGAGAAATCTGAAGTTAGCTTTTACAAAAAGCAGGAAGATATATTCACTTTCGAAGTATTGAACCTACTCAAAGAATTTCCACATAGCGAGGATATTCAATTAGTGAAAAAAGCTGGACTTCGATACAGCAATGGATTGAAATTATATTATGGAGGGAGTTTAATCGGCTTTCTTCTATTTCACTTCAAGAAAAAGCCAGGTAAAAAACTACGTCAAGAGTTATATAAGAATATTTCAGAACAACTCGCGGTTGCAGTCTCGAACATTCTAGCCAACGAGGATATCCTGGAAAGGCAAAAGGAAAAAGAGACCTTACTCGGTATTAGCGAAAGCCTCAGCAAGACCCGAAACCAGAAAGAGCTACTGAATATTATTTTCCATGGCCTTAAACCCATCTTTCAATACGATTACTTTGTCATTCTACTCAAGTTAGATGGCGGAGAATATCACACCCATTGGACCATCAACAGCAATGATGAACTGCTCAGTAGCCAACACTATGATCCTGTTCACAATAAGTTGCAGACGAAGGGGTCACCTCATGAAGGTCTGCTGAAAAAGAAGGACTTTTTCACTTTGACAGACAAGTTCTTAAAAAAATTTCCCGACTATTCAGGCGCTCAACTGTACTTGGAGATGGGTATGAAAAGCTCTGCTTGTTACCCTTTGCTTTATGGAGGCGAAAGCCTGGGTGCGCTTTTGTTCCATTCTCAAGACCCTCACTATCCGGAGAAAATCAATCGTGCATTATTCAAGAGCGCTAGTGAACAAATTGCCACGGCCATTTCCAATATCCTTGCCAATGAAGAAATACTAAGGGAGAAATCATATAAAGAATCCCTGCTCGCCATCAGTGAAGACATCACTACAGTCCGAAGCAAAGAAGATCTGATGCAGGTCATCTTTAAAAGAATGCAGCCCATCTTCCAGTTTGATGACTGCTTGGTCAATGTATGGAAAGATGACTATCAATCTGCAGAAATGATATCATCTTCGGATGGAAGCGATGCCCTGGAGCACTGGGGTTATGATTTTTTCTCTTCAGGTAAGTTTGCTATAGCCGAGACTGCATATGAGGAGATCGTAAAATACGATGAACCCCGCTTTTACACCTTGGATTTCTGGTTGGAGCACTATGCTGATTTTCCTGGTATGCATATTATGGCTGATATTGGGTATATCGAACATCTGGTATTACCACTCTACGAAGGCGAGCAACGCATTGGGGTTTTAGAATTTCATAGTAAAGAAGCTGGCAAACTTAAGCAGCAACCCATGGCCCTCTTCAAAGGAGCCGCTGATCAGGTTGCTTTGGCGGTAGGTAATATTTTGGCCAATGAAGAAATTCTGGCCCGCCAAAAGGAGAAAGAGACTTTACTCAGCATTAGCGAAGACATCTCCAACATCAGGGATCGTGAAGACCTGTTTCGCGTTATGATGGGAAGGGTGAAAGAATACATCCGCTTTGATGATGCGGTAGTAATCACTTTGAGTGAAGATAAAAAAACGTATAACCACCTCCTCACCATGTCTCCCCCGGAGCGGATGACCCATCCAAAATACAAGCAAGTGGTTAAGGTTAATTTGCCCTATAAAGGTTCGGTTATTGAACAGTTTTTTAACCAGGAAGACTTATTCCCCTGGACGCTGGAAGACTGGCTTAAAAGATACCCAAAGTACCCAGGCCTTGTCCTGATGAGAGAGACAGACCTGAATTTTTCCTACAACATTAAGTTGAAGTACGACGAAGAAACAATAGGGCTATTGATCTTTCATTTTGCTGAAGAGTCTTCTCGAGACCTTTCACTTACCAGTTTGTACAAAGGTATTGGGCATCAGGTGTCCTTGGCGGTTAGAAACATCCTGGCCAATGAAGATGTACTGGTTGAAAAATCCCATAAAGAAGCCTTGCTCTACATCAGTGAAGACATTACTACCGTGCGCAGCAGCCAAGATCTTAAGCAGTCCATTTTCAAAAGAATGCAACCCATCTTCAAATTCGACGACGCGGTAGTGATCATCTGGGAGGACCATGGTCGAAGATTCAAAATGCTATTTTCGGATGAAACCGCCTCCACTCAGGAAAGCAATAAGTATCAATACTTTTTAGAGGGATCGCACCGCATCGAAGGGACCGGCTATGAAATGATCAGTAACCTACAGAAAAATACCTTTTTCACCCTGGATTACTGGCTCGAAAATTATCCTGATTTTCCAGGATCGCAACTCATAAAAGAGGTGGGATACATCGAACACCTGGTGATGCCTCTGAGAAAAGCGGGGAACTACATAGGGGTACTGGAATTTCATAGTAAGGAAGAGGGAAAACTGAAGAACCAAAGCATGGAACTCTTCCAGGGTGCCGCCGATCAGGTAGCAGTGGCGGTTTCCAATATACTGGCTAATGAGGAAGTACTGCGTCGTGAACAAGAGAAAACCATGCTACTTCAAATTACGGAACGGGTTAACAAAATCCGGGATTTACCTGAGTTCCTTAAGTTTGTAATGAATAAACTCAAACCAATTTTTAACTTTCACGATGTTGGAATCTTTCTTATCAGTAAAGATGGGCTCTTTCATTATGACCTCGCCTCTATTTATCCGGAAATAAGTCCAAGTACTGCTAATCTCTATTTAAATAAGACCTTAAGTAGCCAATATTTGAATCATCCAGATTCCCCAATAGAACACATGATGAGCGCGACAGGAAGGTCTAAAGAACCCATTTTATTCGATTTTAAGGATCTGAAAAAGGACTTTCCGGATTATCCGCAGTTTCGAAATTTAGATATAGAAAAATCCGGCCGTCGGGACTGTTTAGGTTATGTTTTGCAAACAGGGGAAAAAAACCTGGGTTACTTTTGCATTAATAAACTAGCGAAGAATTTCTTTTCGACTCAGCAATTTTCACTTTTTAAAGGAGTCACTGAGCAGCTCTCTGTGGCCATTTCCAATATCCTGGCTAATGAAGAGATTCTCCGCCGTGAACAGGAGAAAACCATGCTGCTACGGATCACCGAGCAGGTAAACAAGATTCGGGATTTGCCGGAATTTCTCAAATTCATTATAACAGAGCTCAAACCGATTTTCAACTTCTATGACGTGGGTATATTTTTACTTACTGAAGATGGTAAGAAGCATTATGATCTGGCGGCTTTACACCCTGACATAAGCCCATCAGAGTGGAATGATCATATAAATACACAAGTCCCGGGTTTAATTCAACATGCCGATTCCTCCGTGGAATGGGCGATGAAACAAGTGGAAGCACAAGGAGGAGTAGCGCTTTTGGACTTTAAGGATATATTCGAGCTGCAACCTGAATATCCATTTTTTGAAGGTATCGATGTTCTTGCACTAGGTTATCGGGACTGCTTGGCGGCCAACCTCAAAGTCGGGGAAAAGGTCATTGGGATGTTTTGCATCAACCAATTGGAAAAAGACTTCTTTAAACCTGAGCAGTTTTCACTCTTCAAAGGGGTTACAGAACAGCTTTCGGTAGCTATTTCCAATATCCTGGCCAATAAGGATATCCTTAAGCGGGAGCAAGAAAAAACAATGCTCTTGAACATCACTGAAAAAGTGGCCCGACTGAGAGATCTGCCAGAGTTTTTAGAATATGTTATAACTGACCTCAAAGAAGTATTTCATTTTTACGATGTAGGCATTTTCATTTTAACAGATGACGGCGAATATCACTATGACCTGGCAACGGTATATCCTCAAATTAGCCCTTCGGATTCGAATTTAGCTATCCACAAAACGGAAAAAACGCTGGTCCGGCATAAAGGAACATCCATAGAAAGTATGATGGCTGACCTTGAAAAATCAGGAGGTATTCATCTTTTCGACTTTAAAGACCTGGTAGCTGCCGATCCTGACTACTATACGTTTCAAGTGGTGGATGTCGACAAATCAGGATATAGAGATTGCCTGGCTGCCAATTTGCAAGTTGGAGATAAAGTATTTGGCTTCTTCTGTATCAATCAGTTGGAAAAAGATTTTTTCAAAAAAGAGCAGTTTCCACTTTTCAAAAGTGTAACCGATCAGTTGGCAGTCTCTATTTCCAACATTCTCGCTACGGACGATATATTAAGAAGGCAGCGAGAAAAGGAGGTTTTACTGAAAATCACAGAAAATGTCTCCAGGATAAGAAATTTATCCGAATTCCTGGAGTTCATTATCAAAGAACTTAAGCCGGTTTTCCAATTTTATGACGTAGGTGTTTTTTTACTGACAGAGGATGGTGAATACCATTATGATTTGGCGGCCATGTATCCCGAGATTAGTCCTTCTCAAGAAAACTATAATTTGAAAAGGTCTGGTGTTATTAATATACCCCACAGAAATACTGTGATAGAGTGGGCGATACAGGAAATCAATAACAATGACGGGGCTAAGCTTTTTGATTTCCTTGACTTAGAGGAGAAGTTTCCGGAATACCCCCAGTTTCAGGCCAATAATTTGTCGGGATCTGGTTTGCGGGATTGCCTGGCCGCTAACCTCCAGGTGGGAGAGAAGGTTATTGGCATGTTTTGTATCAATCAAAAAGCGAAGGATTTCTTTAAGCCAGAGCAATTCTCTCTTTTCAAAGGAGTCACTGATCAATTATCTGTGGCCATTTCCAATATCTTAGCCAACGAAGATATTCTTAGGCGCGAGCAGGAGAAGACCATGCTGCTTAAGATCACCGAGCAGGTGAATAAAATTCGTGACCTCCCGGAATTTCTAGAATTTATCCTGGACGAGCTTAAGCAGGTGTTTGGTTTTTACGATGCCGGGCTATTTGTATTAACAGAGGATGACAAGTATCACTATGATCTGGTCACAGTGAAGTCATCCATCAGTCCATCGGAGTGGAACATCGCATTGGAGAATAGTGATGTTTTTTATACCCCTCATGAAAACTCCGCAATAGAGTGGATGATAGAGGAAGTAAACAAGAATGGTGGCTCGTTTCTATTTGATTTTGTCGACTTAACTGAAAAGTTTCCCGACTATCACCAGATCAAAATTTATAATCCGGTAAAGGCGGGATATCGCGATTGCCTGGCCGCTAACCTGCAAGTAGGCGATAAGGTGCTTGGCATGTTTTGCATCAATCAGAAAGAAAAGAACTACTTCAAGCCCGAGCAATTCACACTATTCAAAGGTGTCACTGAGCAATTGTCAGTAGCGATTTCCAACATACTGGCTAACCGGGAAATCCTGAGTCGCCAGCAAGAAAAAGAGCTACTCCTGGGCATTAGCGAAAAACTTAATCATACCCGGAGCCGCAAGGACTTGATGAGAATTATCCTCAATGATCTCAAGCCTATCTTCCATTTCGATTATTTTGTAATACTGATAAAGCTAAACGATTGGGAGTATCACACCCATTGGACGGCCAATAGCAATGAGGAGTTGATCAGCAGCGAGCATTACAATGAAACCCATAAGAAAATACCAACCAAAGGCTCTCCATTTGAAAAATTAAGCCTGAATACCGATTATTACACAGTAACAGCCGACTCCTTAATGGACTTCCCGGACTATACCGGCACTAGGTTATACTTGGAAATGGGCATGAAAAGCTCGGCATGCTATCCACTGGTTTATGGAGGAAAAAGCCTCGGGGTACTTATGATGCACGCTGCAGACCCAGATTACCCCGATCAGATCAATCGCGCACTTTTCAAAAGTGCCAGTCAACAAATTGCGGTGGCATTGTCCAACATTTTAGCCAATGAGGAGATTCTCGAACGAGAAAAAGAGAAGTCTCTTTTGTTGGACATTAGTAAAGCTATCGCCAATGCCAAGGGCGCTGAAGATCTTTATCAGATTCTTTTTGAAAAATTACAACCTGTATACGGCTTTGGTGATATCACCTCTTTGCATACTTACACAGATACCCATTACCGCATTTTTTTCAATACTATACAGGGTGAATTGTATTTGGGTGCCGGGCCTGAAGAATTGCCTGATATGTTGCCCTTGGAAGGCTCTCCAATCAGTGAAATAGTGCAAGCCAGTGAATCGTATGCAGTTCACTTGGATAGCTATGTGAGTAACTATCCAGAAGACATGGCGATACAGATCGCCGCTAGGCTTGGCCTGCAACAAACACTCATTGCCCCCCTAATCTATAGAGGTAGGGTGATTGCATCTCTACAACTGAACTACTATGATAAAAGGGAATTTGAGCCTGCTCAATTCCAGCTACTTAACGCTGTTGCAGATCGTATGGCTGTTGCAGTATCAAATATCCTTGCCAATGAAGAGATTCTAGAACGTCAGGAGGAAAAAGAGACTCTATTAGGAATCAGTGAAGAAATAAATAAGATTCGTGACTGGAAAGGATTAGCTGAAGTTGTGCAAGAGAAACTTCAGCCCTTGTTCGGCTTTGAGTTTTCTTCCTTTGCTTTTGAGCAGGAAGATAAAACTTCTTTCCGCCACCTGGTTTTTGACCCTCAAGTATTATCGTCAGTTGAAAAAAGTGGTTTTCAGGAAATTAGAACTGAAAAACAAGGAACACCTTTTGAATGGTTTTTCGAACTTGACGGAATCACCTTCATCGATACCAGTGCTATTGTAGAACGATATCGTGACTACCAGGCTGCTGAAGCCATCATTGCACATCAGTTAAAAGTGCTGGTAGTAGTGCCATTAGTATATGGAGGCCGCAAATTGGGGATCTGGGGAATCGATTCTAAAAATGCTGGTTTTGAGTCATCTATCAATATAGCACTATTAGAAAACACCGCTTCCCAGCTTTCAGTGGCCGTATCCAATATCCTATCAACCGAGGAGATCGTAGAAAGTAAGGATAAAATCGAGGCGCTGAACCGACAACTTAGCCGAGAAAAATCTTATCTGGAAGAGGAGATTAAAATCAACTACAACTTTGAAGAAATAGTTGGGAATAGTCGGGAACTGAAGAAGTCACTAGATAAAATAGCCCAGGTAGCCGTGACAGATGCTACGGTACTCATTACCGGAGAAACAGGAACCGGTAAAGAGTTGGTAGCAAGGGCTATACATAACCTTTCGAATAGAAGAAATCGCCCGCTGGTGAAACTCAACTGTGCCTCACTGCCGACTGAATTAATCGAATCAGAGCTTTTCGGGCATGAGAAGGGTAGCTTCACTGGCGCCTCGGAAAGAAGAATCGGTAAGTTTGAACTGGCTCATGAAGGCACCATATTCCTGGATGAGATTGGTGAGATACCAATAGAACTGCAATCCAAATTGTTACGTGCCATACAAGAGTTGGAAATCGAACGGATTGGTAGTAATAAACTTATCAAAGTGGATGTACGCATCATTGCGGCAACCAACCGTAACCTGGAAGAGGCCATGGGATTAAAGCAATTCAGGCCAGACCTTTATTTCAGATTGAATGTATTCCCGATACAACTACCTGCATTGAAGGAGAGAAAAGAGGACATTCTCCCTTTGGCCCAATATTTTCTTAATAAAAGTGCGAAAAAGATGGGTAAACGGATTGCGTCGATATCTAAAGCCTCCCAGCAAGCATTGGAGGAATATGATTGGCCTGGAAATATCCGGGAATTGGAACATGTAATTGAACGTGCGGCTATACTTAATCAAGGATCTGTTCTAAACATAACACTCGAGAAAAGCAGCGTGGCTGAAAGAATAAGCCAATTAGATAATCATGGGAGTCAGGTACAAAAAACATTAAAAGAGGCAGAAAAAGAACTTATCATAGCGACCCTCGAAAAAACAGAAGGCCGTGTGCGTGGTCAAGACGGCGCGGCTGAGCTTTTAGACATTAAACCGACCACGCTGGAAGCCAGAATGAAGAAGTTGGGAATTGATAAAAAATCGACTTTTGTTTCAGATTCGTAATACTACCTGTTAGTACGGATAGTGCTTCCAAAACTTCTACTCAATAAGTATTCGATCATTCCATTTTGAGTGAATTCTGTTTCAATCACGTTATTGATCATTCTGGGAATATAATTCAATGGTTCTTTCCTAATATCGTACTTACTGTTGCTCTCAATCGAACATCGATTTGTACGTTTTAGGTGTATGTCCGGCGTAACGTTTGAAGAATTTGGTGAAATTGGAAGTATCCTCAAAGTTGAGGTGATAGGCGATTTCTGAAACGTTTTTATCAGAATTGATAAGTAGATCTTGTGCTTCTCTTATGACCCTTTCCCGAATGAAATACGCAGGTGTATGACCAGATAGTTTTTTTACCTTTTTAATGAGATGATGCGGGGTTATTTTCAGCATTTCCGCATATTGACTGATCGACTTACGCTCTAAAAAGTATTCATCAATCAATATTCTGAACTTGGATATAAAGCCAGGCTCCGAAGCGATCAGTGCGTTGAACTCTTCCTTAAATATGATCCTAAGGCGCTGCAACATCACATAAACCAAGCCTTGTGATATGCCTCTTTTAACCATATCATCGGGAGCATACTCTGTCTTGATATCCTTAAAGAAAGAATCGATTTGTAGCAACCTTTCCTTGGTCAACTTCACCGCCCTTCTCCCTTGCTCGAAAAAATAGGGCAAGCTTCTCAAGAACTGATCGTCCCTTAAGAAAGCACTAATAAATTCCTCCTTGAACTTCAGGCCGTATACATTGGTATTGTGACCCACTGATTTGATAGTATAGGTCACATTTTTAGGAAGAAAGCAAACCATACCTGCAGATAACTCAAATTCTTCGCCGTTTACATTGAACTCGACGCTCCCCTCAAGTAAGAGCAATATGATATAATGGGCAGAACAGCCGCTTTCTGCAGAAGTTGTACTTTGACTATCGAAATACCTGATGTCCAATAGTCCCTCATCGCTCATGAAGTCTTTAAGGTCATAATTGAGCCTCATTCTACTTACATCCAGGCGATCATTGAATTGTCTTAAAGAATTTTGCATTGTACCATTACCCTTGTTTCAACTCCTACTATGCCAAAACCCGAACCAACTTTTATAAGTATTTGAATATCAGCAACTTATTTGAGTTCCAACCCGAAAAGAATCTTATTTTCCTTGCTTAAAACCCGATATTTAATGGGAATCCAGATTTTTGGATACGATATTTTGGAGGTGCCCCAATAAAACTAATGATCATTTGATCGAACAGCTTTTTTGGCTGCCTTGTAAAATGATATGGGTAGAAAGTGACGCTAGAAAAAGCCCGGCATTTTCATGGTGAGCAGTTTATCGAAAAACTGCCCGATGGAAGAAGGGTATACCAGAACGGTATAGACGATGCCAAAGGCAGCGCCAAAGAGATGAGCGTCATGATTGATATTATCTTCACCACGTTTGCCCATGTAATATGAGTAGATCATATATAAAGCGCCTAGTATAATACCGGGCGCACCTATAAACCCGAACAGATATAGGTTATCTGCAGGGTCAAGCATGATTGCGCTGAAAAGTACCGAAGCTGTACCGCCTGAAGCACCTAAGGAGTTATAATGAGGCAGGTCGATATACTTGATGAAAGTTGGAATACTTGAAATAATAATGCCCAATAAATAGAGGCCTACAAATGCTACCTTACCCATGGTTATACCGAAAAAGCCCATATACTTTGCCTCTAGTGTAGATCCAAACATGAAGAACACGAACATGTTGAAAAAGATGTGCATGGTGTCGTTATGAATAAAACCGGAGGTGAGAAATCGATAGTATTGCTTGTTTCTGGCAATGATATATGGGTTGAATATCCATTTCTTCATCAATATGGCATTATTCCATGCCATTATGCTGGTAACGATCGTAATTATCAGAAGAACGAAAGAGACTTTAAAGGTCATGGAAGATTACTTCATTTTGTATTTAAATTCCAAAATGTAGCCTTTTCCACCTCGACCCTCGCTGGCAATATACAGATCTCCGTCCGGGCTGAAACATATTCCTTCTGGTTGGCGGAACAACTTGGGGTAAAGTGGTGCAATGGCGCCTACACTACCATCCGTATTGAGCACCACCAGCAGGTGCCCGTCACTGGCTATGACATACAATTGCCCTGTTTTGGGATGTACAGCCAAGCCTGATGGGCTGAAATCTTTGATCTTGAATGGATTATCGCTTGCTTCATTTACAGCTTTGAGCTGTTTTTTGGAAATGGTATAAACCGGTTCCTTGCTCAGGGTGTAAGTGTCCAGGTCCAGCGCATAAATGGCCTTGCCCTTAACATCATTGCCTTTTATATCTCCATCACCTTTGCAGGCAATCAATAATCGATGATTGGCCGGGTCATGACAAAGTCCTTCTACGTCATTCTTAATATTGAGAGGCGTTTCTACTCGTTCGGTATCCGTTTTCCCGTTTTTCATCACCTTGAAGTGATACAGCTTGCCATTGCTTTTGATGACATACGCCTTACGGTGGATCATTTCTATGCCCTCATAATCACCATCCTTATGGAATTTGTATTCTTTGGTGATCTCATCTTCATCGAAGTCATATATATAAAGTGTACCCGACTCATCTTCAATCATGGCCAATTGGTCAGGTCTAAAGTAGGAAAGTCCTGATATCTCCTCTAAATCGTCATCCAGGCTGTACCTGTGGTCAGGGTTAGCCAAATCATAGCCGATATCACCTTTGCCGTAGTTATGATAGATAGGGTCTTTCGGTAAATTCTTGACCTCGTAATTACAGCCACTGAGACCCAATGCCAAAATCAACATGGAAAAAATGGACATTTTCAGAATAGTTGAGTGATAAACTTTTGGCATAACCATAAGCCAAAAGTCGTTAATTAAATCCTGTTTTTGAAACTGCTGCACTTTTACTAAAAAATTGATCAAAAATATGCTTTTTTCTAAAACTATTGTTCCTGGTTACATCTTCTAAAAGAGATGGAGTACACGTAATATGAGAAAAGCTTATGACTCATAATTGTTTAGTACCTAATGAGAATTGTTGCTCCTATTAGGATCAGTTTAAGCCCTTGAAGGTAATTAGGTGTAAATTTTTTACATTTAGATTTTAAAAAGCTATTCATAAATGGCGTTCGATACAGAGTTAATTGCCAAGTCCCGCGAATATGCCGAACAAGTTTTGGCTAATGGTATGTCGAAAGACTTTCACTACCACAATTTAGAGCATACCGAATCAGTAGCGGCTGCTGCAGAAGAAATAGGACAAGCCAGTGACTTGAATGATGAGGAATTGGAGATCGTAATTGTTTCTGCGTGGTTTCATGACGTGGGTTACCGACACGACCGTAATGACCACGAGGAAGAAAGTGTCCGAATTGCCAAGCAACAATTGTCAGACTGGGGCATGGCAGAAGACAAGGTGGATCGCGTGGCCGCCACAATCGAGGCAACCCGCATGCCCCAATCCCCCAAGGATGCCTTAGGGGAAGTGCTGTGCGATGCTGATTTATACCATCTTTCTACTAGTGATTTCGAGAAATATGGTGAATCACTACGACAAGAGTTTTGTGATGTAAGAGGCGAGAAATACACAGACGAAGAATGGTTAGAAGAGAACAGGAAATTCTTCAAGGAACATCAATACTTTACCAACTACGGCCAAACGATTCTAGAGCCTAGAAAGAAGAAGAATATCAAGAAAATAAAGAAGAAGCAGAAAAAAGAGGATGTAGATATAAGCTACGTCGAGGGGTTGGAAGACCAAGTCATCAAGTTGAAAAACAAGATGGACAAGGACAAGGCCAGAAGGCCTGACAGGGGTATCGAGACCATGTTCCGGATTACCTCTAAGAACCACCTTGAGCTAAGCGCCATGGCCGACAACAAGGCCAACATAATGATCTCCATCAACTCTATCATTCTGTCAGTGATGGTGTCTGTTTTGTTCAGAAAGCTGGAAGATTACCCTAATTTGATCATACCCACCTTGCTCTTAGTTATCGTTTGTTTGACTACTATCGTTTTTGCAGTACTGGCGACCAGACCGAATATTTCGTCTGGTAAGTTCACACGTGAAGACATCGCCAATAAGAGCACCAACTTGCTTTTCTTTGGCAACTTCCACAGCATGAAACTTGAAAATTACATGTGGGGTATGAAAGAGATGATGAAAGATGGAGATTTCCTCTACGGAAGTTTGATAAAGGACATTTACTTCCTGGGTATAGTGTTAGGCAAGAAATACAAGATGCTCAGGACATCCTATACTATTTTCATGTATGGATTTGTCATTTCGATCCTATCGTTCATTCTGGCGATGATTTTCTTCACCCCGATAGAACACTATTAGTAGAAGGTAGTAGTTAGTCTTTAGTAATTAGCCGCCTTACTAACAACTAATAAAGACTGACTTTTGAGGTACTTGGATTACGGCCTGCTGCCTCCTCCGCCTCCACCACCTCCTCCTTCGGGAGTCCCGCAATCACCATATTTACTGTCACACTCAAAACCAGGGGTACCACCAATGGTTTTAGCTTTGAGAAGCGCCAATTCAGCTCTGCTGATTTTTTTGAAACTGTTCAAAGATAGTTTTTTCATAAGCTTGAGTTTTATGGATAAGTAGTACTCAAAGAGAGTACCTTCTCATCTGAAGGTACAATTTAAAAAAGATAAAAGCCAATAAGATACTACTTTGTCATATCCTCCATTAGCACATGTTGTGTGCCCGCTTTTGCCGTAGTCCTCCTGAAAGGAACTTATTGGCGTCGGGCGCAATGGTAATTTAGCGTATTTAATTCGCGCCAAGCAGCATAGGCCTTGCTAAGCCCTCTTTGAGATATCGGCTGCTTTTCGTAACAACAGCCCAGACTCGACTGATAGCCAATAAGACGCTTTCAGAGTGACTTACATGGTTGGTGCTGTGGTAGGGCGTTCTTGTTCGGCATTGGTTGACCTTAAACCTTTTGCCTACCGCCCATTGTCTACTGTCTACTCTACTGTAGTCCTCCTGAAAGGAACTTATTCGCGTTGAGCATGACAGTAACTGGTTCTACACTAATCTTGATTTGATAATAGTGGCTACTATTGGTAATGTTCGCTTTGATTCTGCGTATATCCACTAAGACTCTTTCAGAGTGACGAAGCGTGTAGGTTCTAATACGGCCATCTTATATTGCTTCGATTGGTCGTGAACACTTTTGCCTACTGCCCTTTGTCAACTGTTGACTCATCAATCTCTAATTACTCAATACTCACTACTCCTCGCTCTCCCTTGCCCTGAGCCATTTGTAGAAATCGGTCTGGGCCCTTATGCTGGCACTATCACGTTTCACCCTTACATTTTCAAGTTCCTCATTGAGCAGACAAGCCTTGGTATTGTCATTCAATTGTAGCTCGATCATCTTCTGTATCTCGGCTTTTAACGCTGGATTGTAAATAGGAAAGACCACCTCAATTCTGCGGTACAAATTGCGTCTCATCCAGTCAGCAGAACCCATGTAGAGATCATCGCTACCGTCATTATGGAATACGAATACCCGTGCATGCTCTAAGTAGCGATCGACTATTCTTATGACACGAATGTTCTCGCTCATTCCCTTTACACCAGGTACAATGCGGCAGATGCTTCGCACGAGCATATCTATCTTGACACCCGCTTCGCTCGCCTCGTACAACTTGTTGATCATGACCTCATCTTCAAGGTTATTCACCTTTATGGTGATATGCGCCTTTTTGCCATTTCTGACATGCTCAATCTCGCGATCGATCATGGCCAGGAATTGCGGTTGGAGGTTGAACTGAGAGACCAGTATATGATTGAAAGGTTTGATTTCCTTGCGCTCATCGAGATAAACGAATACCTCGTTGAGTTCATCGGTCATGGTTTTATCAGCAGTTAGCAAGCCGTGGTCTGCATAAATGCTGGCGGTCTTTTCATTGAAGTTACCGGTGCCGAAGAAGGCGTAGCCAACCTGCTCACCGCTTTTTTCCCTTCTATAAACCAATGCCACCTTGGCGTGTACTTTAAGGCCTGGAATACTGTAGATGATTTTGACACCTGCCTCCTCCATCTTAGCTGCCCATTTCAAGTTGTTCGCCTCATCAAAACGGGCCTTGATCTCAACAAATACAGTTACTTTTTTACCATTCTTGGCCGCGCTGATCAAAGCATTGATAATGAAAGAATTAGAAGCTACACGGTAGAACGTAGCCTTGATTTCCTCCACATTAGGATCTATAGCCGCATGATTAAAGAACTGAAGTACATAATCATACGATTGGTAAGGAAAATGAAGCATGTATTCCTTCTCACTTATGGCGTCGAAAATTGAGACATGTTGGTCTAGGCCTTTCTTATGAATAACCGGTAAGTCTTCGTTTTCGAGGTTAGGACGGAGAGGGTTGCCTAGTCCGAATAGGTCATTCATGTTGTGATAACGGCCCCCCGCGACCATATCAACTTTATTCAGGCCTAGCTTATCCTGTAGGAATTTTAAGAATGGCTTAGGGATGGCACTGTCATATAAGAAACGCGTAGGTAGGCCCAGGTCTCGCTTTTTGATTTGCTTTGATATCTTATCTACCAAGTCACCAGAGTACTCATCATCAATGTTTAGCTCAGCATCCCGGTTCAACTTGATGCTATAACATCCTTTGATGGTATACCCTGGGAATAAGTAATTCAAATTCTCACGGATAATATCATCTACCGCTATATAATAGTAGGTGTCGCCCAACTTAGACAGGGAAGAGAACCTTGGTAAATGGTCGGTAGGGATATTCAGGTAGGCGTATACATCCTCCTCAACACCCTCCTCATTTGTTTTATCCAATGCAATGGCGAAGTAAAGTGCCCTATTCTCCAAAAACTCTTTTTGTTCTACATCGTCACTCATCAGCACCGGCTGCAGGTAAGATAAAATCTTACTCATGAGATAATGCTTCATTTCACCTTTGTGCTCCTCTCTAACGGGCTCGCCTCTGTACAATACAATATTGTTGTTCTTCAATTCTGGGATGATCTCCTCACGCTTAATACGCCCAAACTCATTCAGTTCCTTGTTGACCTGCTCCAAAATGGTTTTGAGGAGTTTCTTGGGTTTTAATCCTAGCTGCTTGTTGATCTTCTTTTTGTCGATCTCAATCAAGCTTCTCAACCCAGCCACCCTTACGCGAAAAAATTCATCCAGATTCGATGAATAAATGGCCAAAAATTTGATGCGCTCATACAGTGGAACATGCTTATCACCGGCTTCTTGTAACACCCGGTAGTTAAAAGATAACCAACTTAAATCCCTGTCGAAATACGCATAAGCATGCTCCTGGGCTTCAGTTTCTGTGCCTTCAGCCACATCAATGTGCTCTTTTTCTTTCAAAGTAGTATAATTAAATTGAGTAAGTTGGTATAATGCTCCAATCGAGCACTGCCAAGGATAGAAATTAATCTTAAAAGACCATTAAGATAGAGAAAAGAAAATATTAATAATTGATAACATGTGGCTTATAATCCAATCAAAGAACCGTTTACGAGGTTTATAGGCCATAAATAAATTAAGGTAAAAGCACTTATAGCTTTAACTTAATCAAGGCAATGGTTATTTTTAACTTTATTTCTTCGTTAGTCACGAACCGGATTTCAATAGTAATAGACTCAAAAGGCACTAGCCTTGCATGGTTGGCACAACGGTTCATCGGGAACAAAAGGTATTTTTTTGGAAGCTAGAATTGACAATTACTCGTGTTGGATTGCCGGAGATGACCCAGCAGAAATTAGAAAAGTAATACAGGAAATGCTGATCGCTTCAGGCTTCGGCATACTCAATTTTATGGATCATCACTTCAAGCCATACGGATATACCTGTATTTGGCTGCTGGCGGAGAGCCACTGTGCTGTTCATACTTTCCCGGAAGAAAACAAGTCCTACATAGAATTAAGCAGCTGTAATAAACAGATGTACGACGATTTTTTAGAGCGCATAAAAGCTTACCAATCCAGCCTCGAACCAAAAGCTTAGCACCTTGACAAAGAAAAAGAAAATCAAACTCAGTAAAGAGAAGATTCTTAAGACCATTGATAAGGCCGAACAGGGCGATCAAACCAGCCGTATTTTCGACATTTTCATTATGACATTGATCATACTCAATGTCATTGCTGTAATTGTTGAAACGGTAGAACCGATTTATCAGCAGTATAAAGATTTCTTTTACTATTTCGAGTTGGTATCGGTTATCATTTTCACGATAGAATACGCAATACGGGTTTGGATTTGTACGGCCATTGAAAAATATAAACACCCTATCAAGGGTAGGCTCAAATACATACTTTCGATAGAAGCCATCATTGACTTACTGGCCATTATACCATTTTATCTGCCATTGCTGTTCGGTATAGATGCGCGGTTCATCAGAGTGCTCAGGATATTCAGGTTGTTTAGAATATTCAAACTAGGAAGGTATTCTACCGCGTTTCAGATGATTAAAACTGTGATCAAGGATAGAACAGAAGAGTTGGTCATCACCTTTACCATGGTGATCATTATGTTAATATTTTCATCTAGCATGATGTACTACATCGAACACGAAGTACAACCCGAAGCCTTCAAAAGTATTCCAGATACCATGTGGTGGGGCGTGGCGACACTGACTACGGTAGGTTATGGAGATGTCTACCCAATTACCCCTTTAGGTAAGTTACTTGGTGCCTTTATTGCCATATTAGGTATAGGTGTTTTCGCGCTTCCAGCCGGTATTATTGCTTCTGGTTTTGAGGCTGAAATGTCCAAAATGGACGAATACAAAAAACGGAACAATAAAAATAAAGAACAGGCCTGATTGAGAATTCAAGCTTACATTTTTTTCTTTCTGACCGCCCTTTTTGCAGGTGGAACCTTGAAACTACTGTTTGACCTGCAAACCAACTTCTACGATGAAAAGGCAATAGATAAACTCATTTTACTAGGTATATTCTCAGCCACCTTTGCCTTCAGTATTCGGTTCATCAAAAAACAACCTCCCTGGATCCATACGGCTTCTGCCATTACCATGATGATCGTTTTGGTTTTTGGCCCGCGTAGCCTTTACACCTTAACTGGCTATACAGAGCTCGCAGGCCTGTTGGTTTACTTGTGTATGGTGCTACTGGGTACGGCCTTCGGCATTTTTTATCGCCATTATAAAAGCGCCAAAAATGATCAGTTTGCTTTTCCAATACTCATGGGCATTGGACTATGGACGGGCTCAGAATGGATAGACCTGAACACAACCAATGGTGTCTTTATTCTCGCACTGATACCAGTCATATTTTTGCTTATAAATGTCTCTAAATGGCATAGGATTTTGATTGCTATCATCGCCGTATTGGTAATTGGTTTGAGCTTCCTATGGGATGAACCTATTAAGTTGTATCCCACTCAAAAAAAATATTTTGACAAGCTGGTTTTCTCCCACAAAACCCGTTTTCAACAAATTGATGTGACGGAATGGAAAGGGAATTACTGGTTCTACCTCGACAATGTCAACCAATTCGCCTCACTGGATGAATGGCTTTATGCGGAGCCTTTGATCCATCCTGTTATGACCGCAGCGGATGAAAAATCCAATGTCTTGATTATAGGAGGAGAAAACGGATTGGGCTTGAGGGAAGTGCTTAAGTATGATGCTGTAAATAAAGTGCATCTTGCCCCGGTTGATAGAGAATACTTAGAAGTGGCTACAACCAATGAATTGTACAGCAACATCAATGAGCAATCATTAAAAAGCGATCGGTTGACCATCATCGACCAGGAAATATTTCGATACCTTTCAGAAAAGCAATCCTACTACGATATCATTATCATCGATGTGCCAGACCCTATTGACATCGAACTCAATCAATACTTCACTAAGGAGCTTTATGAACTATGCTTTTTGTCGCTCAAGCCAAAAGGGCTGATGGTTACTCAGGCAGGTAGCCCCTATTTCGCTACAAAGGCATTCATGTCATTAGAGTTTACCATTGGGGCCGCTGGTTTTCAAACCGTGCCATACCATAATCAAATCCTATCATTAGGAGAATGGGGTTGGATAGTGGGAGCTAAAACTGGCAATAGTGATGAGTGGAAAGAAAAAATGAAGGGCTTGAATTTTGAGTATGTCACGACCAAATGGTTGAACAACGAAAGCATGCGTATGATGCTTTCCTTTGGTAAGCCCTACATCGATTTTGATAGCATATCGATCAATACCCTCAAGCGTCCTGTGCTACATCAGTACTACAGTACAGGCACCTGGAAATTTTGAACACCGTTGACGCTCGTTTGATCAGCTACCGTATTTCAAGAGTTTTTCGTACATCTCTTCCGGGTCGAAAGGCTTGAGAATCAGGTCATCCATACCAGAATCACAAACCTTTTTAGGTATGTCATCTAAGGTAGAAGCCGTTAAGGCCAATATCGGAACGGTGATGCCCATGCTCCTGAGTTTTTTCACCGCTGTATAGCCATCCATTACCGGCATTTGCAAATCCATCAGCACCAAGTCATAGTCCTCGGACAGGATTTTAGCTACCGCCTCTTCACCGTTTTCGGCCGTATCCCGGTCTATGCCCCAGCCATCGAGAAATTTACCCGCCACAATGGTGTTGATAGGATTATCTTCTACCAGCAACAATTTCATGCCCTTCAGTTGCTTCTGCTTTGTGTTGATTGCTACTTCTTCGGAATCCGACATTTCCTCATTTGACATGGCAAAGCGCTGCGTGAAGTAGAATTTTGAACCAACGCCCGGGGTACTATCTACTTCTATGTTCACACCCTGTAGCTTCAGCAAACGTTGGCTAATGGCTAAGCCTAGTCCAGTACCACCATACTGACGGGTAATGCTAGAATTAGCTTGCTTGAACCGGTCGAATATATCGTTCAATTGATCCTGATCTATACCTATTCCGGTATCTTCTACCATAAATTGTATAGCCGCCTCCGCCTCGTTTTTCCAGACCAACGTCAAGTTCACTTTTACACCTCCCTCATTGGTGAACTTTATGGCATTGTGGGTGAGGTTATTGAGCACCTGGCCCAGGCGGGTAGGGTCTCCAGATAGGCCCTCAGGTATTTGGTCATCTATCTCGTAAGAAAGTGTAATGCCCTTCTCAAGGGCCTGCGGTTCCAAGCCCTTGGCAATATTACTGATCAATTCGGAAGTCCTGAAGTCAGTTTTTTCAAATGAGATTTTGCCCGCCTCGATTTTATTATAGTCCAGGATATCATTGATTAATGACATCAGGTTCTTCGCCGAGAAGTTGAGTACGTTGAGGTTTTCTAATTGGTCAGAACGTGGATTTTCTCTGAGTAGCAAATTGGTGATACCTACCACTGCATTCATAGGGGTTCTGATCTCATGAGACATGGTAGAAAGAAACTCTGACTTGGCTATAGAAGCTTGCTCTGCCTTGATCTTGGCCTTTTTGAGAGAACTGGCAAAGCGATAAGAGTGGATCAATGACTGTAAAAAGAAAAAAGCCGAATAGCCTAGAAATATGACTATTTGGTTTTCGACGACCCTACCGAAATAGATGAAGATCTGGTAGATGAATATCAAAAATACTACCCCGGTGCTGAATACGGCATAAGCAGCACCCGGCCGATTTCTGATCACCGCCATGATATAGATGTATATGGCGTAAACGATGTATCCGAGTAATACAAAGAAGAAAGGCGTGACCAGCTTGGTAAAGAATAGTGGAGGAGCAACCAGGGTAATGAGCAGGAACAAAAGGCAGATCGAGCTCAATACCAAAACCAACCTCCTGGAGGTTTCCTTGGGGTACAATGCCCTGGCATACAGGCCAAACAAGAAGACAGACAAAAACAAAGTCATGTATTCAAGCTTGATCGTGATGACCCATGGTATTCCCGGGTATAGAGAATGAAAAGTATACGCTCCAAAGCCGAAAATGCGATAACTGTAAATAATACAGAACAGCGAAAAGTAAAGGACGGATTTATCGTGTTGACCGAATAGAAAAAGACCTAGAAAGAATAAACCTCCCATGATCAAGCTACCTGTCAAAATCAAATCAAAGCTACTTTCTCGCTTGAATTTTCTGCTGATGTAGTTCTCATTTCCAAGAGTGATGCCTGACAAAGCACCCCCTTTACTATGGGAGAAATTGGCTATCTGGAGAATAACCTCTGTTGTGTCCTGTAAGGCAATCGCCTGGGTTTGGGGCAACCAATGAGGTGTATAATCTTCTTTGGAAGAAGCTACCTCACCATTCTTGGCCACCAACTTGCCGTCAATATATAGTGCATATGCGGAGTAGAAATCGTTGATGAAGAAGGCCAGATCATTCAGACCATTTTGATCAGCAGGATTGATTACTTTCATTCTGTAGGTAGCATAACCTTGTGCGGTGAGTGCCTCCCCTTCGAATGAGTTTTTATTCCACAGCGAAGGAAATTGGAAGTACGCCTTTCGAGGAGAAAGTACTTCAAAGCTATCTACAGTGTAGAGCTTACGCCAATAGAATTCCCATTCGCCGTCCATCTTGATAGGACCATCTGTATCGATGTCCCAGCCCGTTAGGTCAAGAACTCCCTGACGCACGGACGGTGCCTCTTTTCCAGTTTCTACATCACAAGATATTAAACAACACCATGTAAGTAGACTAAAAACCGTCGTGATAATTCTCGTCATTAACATCTATCGTACCAACAGCTAATATAGGGATACCATGCAATATTTGAACTTTGTAAACATAAAAAGAACAATAATCTCTTAAAGTTCTTAAACTTGATAGCCCACCGTTTTGGTCACTTTAAAACCGATTGTTTTTTCTATTTTTAAGGAAAGGAAAATGGTTTTTCCTAATTGTATTTTAAGGCCTAAATAACCTATTGCTGTACTGAAATTTATGTCTACTAACCGTAGCATTTGGTTGTTCTCCCGCCCAATAGACCTGCTGGTTTTGGGGCTGCCCGTATGGCTGACATGGCTGGCCTGTTTTCTATTCAAAGATGATATCCTTCAACAGTCATCTCCGCTCTGGGTATGGGTGGTGTTTGTCATTGGTATAGACGTTAGCCACGTCTGGAGTACTATCTTCCGAACCTATTTGGACAAGGAAGAATTCAATCATCATAAAAGGGTGTTGATACTCGCGCCCATCATTAGTTTTGTCATCTTTTTTGCGGCCGCCAATGTATCAACCAATTTCTTCTGGACCGTTCTCGCATATCTGGCCGTTTACCATTTTATTAAACAGCAATATGGATTTCTGCGGCTATATCAGGCTAAATACGGCAAAGTAGAATACACGAAGTGGTTCAAGGATACACGGATCATTTATTTGAGTATGCTTTACCCCGTACTCTACTGGCATATCAACAGTACACGCAATTTCAGCTGGTTTGTAGAAAACGATTTTTTCAATTTTCGATCCTTTCTGGTAGACCAGAAATTTCTGGGAGAGCAAGGCCTATATTGGATTAATACTATAGGCAATAATATATATTGGATGCTCATTATCGCCTGGCTAGTCGAAGAAGTGGTGCTTACCAGAAGAAGCAATAATCGCTTGGCCTGGGGCAAGATGATTTGGGTCGTCGCGACGGCTGTCAATTGGTATTTGGGTATTGTTTATTTCAATTCTGATTTTGCCTTCACCATCACCAATGTAGTCGCGCACGGTGTACCCTATATGGCTTTGATCTTTTTCTACGTAGAACGCAAAAAGGCCGTCAAAGCTCCGGAGCATAAGATCAAAGTGGGTTCTGTATTGCTAAATGTTCTGGTAATGCTGACAGTGGTGTTAATCCTGGCCTTTGGTGAAGAATACTTGTGGGACATGTTCCTTTATCGTGATAATGAACCATTTTTCAGTGGTATTGTACCCTATCCTTTTGCAGTCCTAGAGTCCGTACATTGGCAGGCCATTGCGCTTGCCTTACTTTCATTGCCTCAAGTAACACATTATATTCTGGATGGATACATTTGGAAAGGCAATCACAAAAACCCTTATTTGAAAAAAATACTATTCTCCTCATGAAGCGTCGGGATTTCGTGAAGTTATCGGCTTTATCTGCCACCATGCCCATGTTGCTCAAGTCTTGCCAATGGGAGAAGACTACATCGGTAGGTTTCGACATCCAGGTGCATTCTGATATGAAAACCGGGCACCTGGTGTTTAAGAGTCAATCTTTTGATCAAGGTCCTACCTTGGATGTCAAGACGCTAATTGTAGGTGGTGGTATAGCAGGCCTGAGCGCTGCCAATCAATTACAAGGAGAGGATTTTCTACTTTGCGAATTATCGAATGACTTTGGTGGCACCTCAGGCAGCCATGACTTCAAAGGTGTCAATTTTGCTCAAGGAGCACATTATGACCTGGCCTATCCTGATTACTATGGCGACGAGGTACTTGACATGCTCAGTAACCTTGATATCATATATCAGCAAAAGTGGAAATCATCTTGGAGCTTCAAAGAACAGGATTATATCATCCCGTTCAGGCTAAGAAACAAGTGCTTTGAAAACGGGCAGCACCGTAAGGATGTGCTAATAGAAGGAGAGATGAAGCAGGACTTCCTGAAAGTGATATCTCCCTTTTTATCTTCTATGAAGCTGCCCACCCGGCTGATCGATGAAGAAATCCGGAATTTGGACAAGCTGAACTTTATCGATTTTCTGCAAGAAAGAATGACGCTGGATGCTTCCTTTATAAGAGGCCTCGATTACCACATGTTGGATGACTATGGCGGAACGGCAAACCAGGTGTCAGCCTTGGCTGGTATACACTATTTCATGTGCCGACCCTACTACAGCGAAGTAGTTGAGCTTTTTTCACCACCTCAGGGCAATCATTACTTCGTCCAAAAACTGGCAGACGGGCTACCTGAGTCTCAGCTATTGACCCAACACTTGGTAAGGCGTATTCAAGAGACAGAAAATGGTTTTGTGGCAGAAGTGGTGGACATAGCCAACCAGCAGGTCAAGCAAGTCAAAGCCGGTCGCATTGTATATGCCGGTCAAAAACACGCTTTGCAATATATCTTTCCTCAAGACTTTCAACTATTTAAGGATAATGTCTATGCTCCATGGCTGGTTTTGAATTTTATCGTCGAAAACGATAAAGAAGATTACGGTATTTGGCAAAATGAGATCCTGACTGAAGATATCAGTTTCCTCGGATTCATTGATTCTAATGCCCAACACGCAAAACCTCAGGAAAACCGTGTGCTGACAGCCTACTACTGCTTACCCCCGGAATCAAGAAAGGATTTGGCCAACGTAGAAAGCAATAAGGTCGAGATTGTGAACAAGACACTCGACTACATCAATGCCTATTACGGCAAGGATTTGACCGGGTCGGTGAAACAGGTTTTCATGAAAGCAATGGGTCACGCCATGCCTATTCCAAAGGTGGGTTATCTATTCAATGACCGCAACGCTACCAGGCCTAATCCTAACCTAGCATATGCCGGAGTAGATAATAGCAGGTTGCCGCTGTTGTTTGATGCTATGGATTCTGGTATCCAAGCGGTTCAAGCATTGAATACCAGTAAGCTGGCGTGATTCACAACGATATGTTATTGTAGCACTTTGACCAATCTGGATTATAACAATTAGCCATACTGTTACATAAATAGCCTAAAGAAAACACCCACTAATGGAAGAACTCGAAGAAGTCATCAAAGCGCATTTGATAGGGAAGACCTTAGCAGATATAGAATGCTATAACCTCATGCCACACTATTTCAATCCAAAGCCTGAAAGCGCATGGATTATCAATGGAGGGGTTCACCTCGTGCTTGACGATGGCCAATTTGCCTTTGCCTGGGATGTAGAAAAAGAATTCTTCGACATACTGCCCGATCATATTCAAGAGCTTACTGATGAAAATAAGATAGAAGCAATGGATATCAAGGAAGCAGGGCAGATGAAATCATTGGTTGGGCAGAAGATCGAATCCCTAACGGTAAAGTGGAATTTTTACCATGAATATGATGAAAACAATCTACTGAAAGAGGAGCGGAAATACATGCCTTATGAGTTTGTGTTACATTTTTCCAATGGGTCGACACTGCAACTGGCAACTGTAATTTTTGATGTCAGTGATGAGGATATCAACTTTCTTCAGTATGATTCTCAGGGCGACCTCTTAGTATCCGTGAATGACCTTTTCGAAGATATTCAGGAAGAAGATGACGAATGATCTTTTCAGGTACATTAAGCGGCTTTCTCCTGTTATTTAATGTTTGATATTAGGTTAGTGGAGACACTAACCTTGGCTACAGGAGGAAAATGAAGAGGAATCCTTTCCAATAGGTTAAACCTTTCACATGATTCAGTCATGGTTGAGATGAAATCAGTGTAGACGCTAACTACGACTGTAAAACGAACTCAATTGAGACAGATTGACTTACTATGGCCTTTAGGCCATAGACCAGATAAGATTTAACAAGTCGGGCTTTAGCCCATAATACCGGCGCTAAAGCTGCTTTAGCACCTTAATATGGTTTTTGATGCTATCCTATATGCTGTATGGCAAGAAGGTCAGGCAAAAAATGAGCGCCGTAGGTGCGGCCTGTTTATAGAAAATATTACCATAATGTCTATTCAAGCGCCGTAGGTGCGACCCGGTAATTTTTGGGTCGCACCTACGGCGCTTTTGTTTAGTATTCGAACGTTTGGCTATTGACTGTACTCCCGCTTAAGGCGGGATTTTTCGCTACCATACCTACCATGGAGGCCGTTCTTCCAGCGGCAAGAAGACCATCAGAATAAGGAAGGTTAAATTGAGCTTGCTTAAACTGACGGTTATGGTTTGCAACACGTTCACTGGATTGCTGTGGAGTTTTGATTGCACACTCCATAATATACGTCATAAGGTTTTTACATGTCCAGAGAACAAACCTAGGCTTAGCTTGAGAGCATTGAAGGCATAGCAAAGACCAGTCTAATCCAAATCAATGTTTAACTGAATGGCACTAGACTTGGATTATGCCTTGGACATCGTAATAGATAGGCTAGTGTATATTTCAGATTAAACCTATCCCTGAATAATGTACATATAGATCGGCATACCCAGTGTAATGTTGAAAGGGAATGTAATGGCCAAAGCCATAGGAATGTAAAGACTTGGATTGGCCTTGGGTACCGCCAATTTCATCGCCGCCGGAACCGCGATGTAAGAGGCACTGGCGGCAAGAATCGCGAATAAGAACTGGTTGCCAGGGTCATCCGTCACGATACCAATGGTCGCTGCTACGAGACATCCGTTGACCAATGGAACAACAATAGCAAAGATAAGCGCCGACCAGCCGTTGTCCAGGAACGAAGGTAGCTTCTTGCCACTGGTAATACCCATGTCTAGAAGAAAAACGGCTAGAAAGCCCTTGAAAATATCTGTAGTGAAGGGCTTGATACCCTCTGCTTGTTGATCGCTGGCCAGGAAACCAATGACCAGGCTGCCCATGATCATGAGAACACTACCATTGGTTACAGAATGCTTCACAATTTTACCTAAACCCAAGCTGTTGCCATTACCCTTGGTTTTATTGTAGATAGAAATGAGCAATACACCAACGATAATAGAAGGAGCTTCCATCAGTGCCATGACTGCGACCATGTGACCGCCAAAACTCATCTGTTTGATTTCAAGCAAACTTACCGCCGTCACGAAAGTCACCGCACTCACGGAACCGTATGAAGCCGCTACGGCACCGGCATTATCTATGCCCACCTTACGCTTCAAGATGAAAAAGGAGTATACCGGAACAACGAGTGCCAGCAATATACCCGTTAGCAATGACCAGAATATCTCCATATCCAAGTCACTATGTGATAGCTCTTGACCTCCTTTGAAACCAATGGATAAGAGCAGGTACATAGAAATGAACTTAGATGAAGTTGGGGGGATTTCAAGGTCACTTTTCAGCCTTACGGCTATGATACCAAGGAAAAAGAAAAGCAGTGCAGGGTTAGTTAAGTTTTCAGTTAGTAAACTTAAGTTCATCTAAGTATGAGGTAAAAATGGATTGGAAATGTATAACTAAGAATGCCAGAGTCGACTGTTTCAACCTTATGAAAATCACTTATCATAATAAGCGTAAAAGCTGATTTTGGTTTTTGAAAAAATCACCAATCTCAAAAAAATCTGAATGCTGACAATCAAGTTGTCTGAAAAGGGCTTTGCCACTCCGTATGTTAGGTGATTATTGCCATTTAAACTTTTCACATTCATGATATTTTTGAGACGGCTGGTTTGGTTTAGGTTATATAATTAATGGTAGAATAGTCTTTTTTACTAATGCGATGATCTTGATGCTTATGACTTTCTCTACCAATTTTTGCTAATACCGCTTATTTTTTCATGCTATTATGGCCACAAATATGGAATAGATAATTCATTAATTATTATTTATATTTGATATGCAATGTATAAACAATAGTTATGTATTATACCCTCCACCAGTTACAAATATTTCATAAAGTAGTTGAGACGAAAAGCATTACTAAGGCGGCTGAAGAACTGCATTTAACCCAACCTGCCGTTTCTATTCAACTAAGAAAACTTCAGGATCAATTCGAAATACCCTTGACCGAAGTGATAGGGAGGAAACTATACATCACCGATTTTGGCCTTGAGATTGCCCAGGCCAGTGAAAGAATCCTGAACGAAGCAGACGCCATTAAGTATAAAACCTTAGCCTACAAAGGGCATGTAGTAGGACGGCTCAGGATTTCTGTAGTATCCACCGGGAAGTATGTGATGCCTTACTTTTTGTCCAACTTCCTTAAAGAATATGAAGGAGTAGACCTCATCATGGATGTGACTAATAAGTCCAGAGTAGTAGAAAGTCTTGAAAAGAACGAAGTAGACTTTGCACTCGTTTCGGTGCTTCCCGACAATTTGCAAATAGAAAGAGAAGAGTTGATGCAGAACAAGCTCTTTCTCGTAGGCAATGAGCCTTTAAGTGGCAAGGCAAAACAACACCAACCACAGGTGATGGAGAAAATACCACTTATATTCAGAGAACGAGGGTCGGCCACACGGCAGGCTATGGAGCGATTCATTGTAGAAAGCAAACTCCCCATCAACAAAAAAATGGAATTGACTTCGAATGAAGCGGTCAAGCAAGCAGTGCTAGCTGGATTAGGCTATTCCATTATGCCATTGATTGGTATCAAGAATGAATTAAATAGTAAAGACCTCCAAATCATCCCGATCAAAGGATTGCCCATCAGCACCTCATGGAATTTGATATGGTTGAAAAATAAAAAACTCTCACCTGTAGGCGAAGCCTATCTATCTCATTTGAAAGACCAGAAATCGCTACTGATTAAAGAGAAATTCGACTGGTATGAAGCGTATTAATGCAAGCATCTTTGTGCCACAAAAGCAGACTTTTTAAGAACGCAATTTTCGGGTTTAAAGACCCCAATGATGATTCTACCTTTGAAATGTTATCAAAATCATCATAGACATGAGCGAGCAAGAATACCTCAATTACTACCGCGTAGCCGAAGCCATCGCGTACATTAAAGATAATTTTAAATCCCAGCCCAATCTTGATGAAGTGGCTGACAAAGTACACCTAAGCCCCTTTCACTTTCAGAAGATGTTCACTGATTGGGCCGGTGTAAGCCCTAAAAAGTTTCTTCAATACATCAGTATTGAGCATGCCAAAAGCTTACTGAAAAGGGACCAGACCACGTTGTTCGAAGCAGCGTACGAAACAGGCCTTTCCGGTACGGGACGATTGCATGACTTGTTTGTTAATATAGAAGGCATGACACCAGGAGAGTATAAAAACGGAGGCGAAAGCCTTGAGATTAACTACAGCTATGCGGAAAGTCCATTCGGCAACCTGATTGTGGCTTCTACTAAAAAAGGTGTATGCCACATCGCCTTTACGGAAGACGAAAAGGAGGCATTAGAAAGTTTGAAGAGACGTTTTCCGCAAGCTACTTATCATCAAATGCTCGATATGGTGCAACAACAAGCCCTGTACATTTTCACTCACGATTGGGATAAACTAGAGCAAGTGAAATTGCACCTGAAAGGCACTGAATTTCAACTCAAGGTATGGGAAGCGCTCTTGAAAATACCCATGGGCGGGCTCTCCACCTATGGAGAAATAGCACAACAGATCGACAAGCCCAAGGCTTCCAGAGCGGTGGGAACAGCTATTGGAGATAACCCTGTCGCATATCTTATCCCTTGCCATCGTGTTATACAATCATCTGGGCAAATTGGACAGTACCATTGGGGCAGCAAGCGAAAAACGGCCATGATTGGTTGGGAGGCCGCAAAAACGAGATAAAGAATGCAGGACATTACAAAGAATTTAGATAAACTCGACTGGCATCATATCGAAGAGCAAATGCATGAAAGTGGTTATGCTCATGTGCCCCGGTTCATTTCCGGTGGTCAGAGTGACCAATTGGTTAACATGTACGATCAATCACACTTGTACAGAAAGACCATTGCCATGGAGAGATACCGATTCGGTTTGGGAGAATACCGCTATTTCACCTACCCTTTACCAGAGGTAATTGACACCCTCAGGAAAGGGATGTATCCAGGGTTGTCCAGAATAGCCAACCGTTGGATGGAAGCACTCAAATCTACTGACCGCTTTCCGGACACAATGGAAGAACTGCAAGAGCTGTGCCGTTTAAAGGGCCAGACAAAAGCCACTCCGCTGGTGCTCAAGTATGGCGAGAAAGGCCACAATACACTCCATCAGGATCTTTATGGAGAAATCTTTTTCCCTATCCAGGCGGTTTTATTCTTGAGTGAGCCAGACGAAGACTTTGAAGGAGGAGAATTTGTAATGACCGAGCAACGTCCGAGAGCACAGTCCAAGGTTATTGTGAGACGTCCGCGTAAAGGTGACTTGATGGTTTTCACTACGCATTCAAGACCAGTATTGGGAAACAGAGGTTATTACCGCGTGAATATGAAACATGGTGTGAGTGAGGTATTGTCTGGTCAACGGTACACCCTTGGCATAATATTCCATGATGCTAAAAATTGAATCATTGATTAAGCACGTTGATATACGACCAGACTGGCTGAGAGCTGCTATTCACAAAAAGGAGATTATTTATGCCGGTAATCAAAGGCTCAAGATTTACGGTCACCTTTCGTGTAATTCAGGTAAGCGAATGCTGCAAGGCAATAGGGTGTTCTTTGGATCAGAAGAGGAAGCATTGCAAGCCGGATTCAGGCCTTGCGGTCATTGTATGAGGGAATCTTACCAAAACTGGAAAAATGGATCTGTTTAGCAGTGAGGTGAAAGACAACCTGCTGCCCTACGATGGAGAGGCACAGTATTACGGGCCTATTCTTCCCACTAACCTGGCAGATCAATGCTATGACACATTGCTGGATGAGATAGCGTGGAAACATGACGAGCTATTCATTCATGGCAAGCACATTGTTACCCAGCGTAAAACCGCCTGGTATGGTGACAAACCTTATGCCTATACCTATTCTCGTACAACCAAACATGCACTACCATGGACAGAAGGGCTATTGAAGCTTAAGCAAAAAATAGAAATGACTTCCCAGCATACTTTTAATTCTTGCCTGCTGAATCTATATCATGATGGCAATGAAGGCATGTCATGGCATAGCGATGACGAAAAAATGCTGGCACCCAACGGAGCCATTGCCTCTGTGAGCCTCGGTGCTGCTCGAAAGTTTTCCTTTAAGCACCGCGAATCACGCCAATCGCTGTCTTTGGTATTGGAGCATGGCAGTTTGCTGATCATGAAAGGCGAGACACAAACCCATTGGCTTCATAGCCTTCCTAAAACTAAGAAAGTCAAAAGACCAAGGATTAATCTGACTTTTAGAACTATAATCAGCGAATAAGCAGTATCATTGTCCGGTGCTGCTGGATCCGTACTTTGAATTCTCAACTTGCTTATTATGAAAAGACTTGTGATTTGCTTGCTAGCTGTAATAGGTGTTTCATGCTCATCAGGATCCGACAATTGCCGCTTGACTGGTACATGGGAATCGATCCAGTTCATTTCTGACAAGCCTGTTGATCTCAATGGAGATGGTAAGTTCCATATTGATCTGGTAGAAGAAAAATCTTGCACTTATGCTAGGTTTAAGTTTTCATCTGGCACGCTAAAAAGAACATCCAGAAGCCCTCATGGAAACTGCAAAGAAAGAACAAGTACCATGGACTTTACCAAAGATGGTGATAGACTTACTTTTCAAGTAGGCGGTGCCAAACAAACGCATCGGTATCAGATCATAGATTGTCAGCTTTTCATATATGGTGTGATAGATACTGGGTTAACGGAAAGTGGTCGTAAAGAAACCTTGGATATAACAGTGGTGCTAGAACGTAGTTAAAGGTACCGAACAGCCAACGAGCCTTGCACTGGCGCGGAAGTTACTTCACCCTAGCGCGGAAGTTACTTTCGTGCCTATTGATCTTCATAGGTACTTTTGTCATTTGTGTGGACGTAAACCACAGCGATACAGGAGATTCCCCGGATTCGTTCCTTCGTCACAAACCGTGGAATGACGGTCTTCGGTTTGCCATGGGCTCCCATGGATAAGATTGCCACTCCCATTTGCACTGGCGCGAAAGTTACTTTCGTGCTAATAGTCTATGGCACATGTTCTAAAAAGCCCTTTAGAAAATCAACCATCTTGTAGTTCAATCCAACTTTTAACTACTGAAATCAAACCTTCTCTCTTGGACTCAACTTCATCCATATTGGCAAAACGCATCACCCTGGCTTCTTTGGCATCCCCTTCCAGGACTCCTGTCGGATCGGGAATTAATGCCCCGGTATGAAAGGTGAGGTTGACAAACTTTTTAGCCCGAACATTATACGTGGCTAGGTTTCCTTTGTATGTAAATGTTGGAGCACCCCATTTGATCTCTTCAGCCATTCTGGAATCAACACCTAGAATGATATCTCTTACTGCCATCATTTCTGCTTTCAGGGGATGGTCTAGGTTACTGAGAAAATCTTCTACTTTTTGGTTTTTATTCATAGTACTTAACTGTCAGTAGTTGAGTTGAGAGGTGATTAACTGCATTCATGTTACTTCAAACAGGCTCGGCTACCCCTCGTCAATGATTTCATATGCATTCAGGTCCCAGGTGAGTTTTCCTGAAGCCATCAACTCACCCCATTTAGTGTTCCATTCACCAAAATCAGGGCTCTGCGTACAAGCCTCATGATCTTCCTGGGTCTCCCACTCGAAATAGGTCATGGTATGTTTGCCCTCCGAGTCAAGGTGCATTTTGATAGAGATAAGCCCTTTTTGAGCTTTGAAAATGGGCAGTGATTGATGGGCCATTTCCATTACTTCTTCCTTGATCGATGCCTCAAAGAAAGTGCGTGTCAATACGATAAACTTGTTCATAGTGTATGTGAGATGGATGCATACAAATCTAGGTTTGACTCACAACATTCAGTGTTTTCATTTTTGCCATTCTATATCGGTTTTTCTGCCATTTCTCCTAACTTGATATACATATGAAAAATGTAGTTATTCTACTCCTCGAAAACTGTACCCCTATTGCTTCCATTGGTGCTATGGAGCTTTTGTACAAAGCGGGAGTCATTCATCAACAGATTCATCGGACAGACAAACCCTTTTTTGATATTCAATTGGCTAGTGTAGGTAAAGTAGAAGTACAAACCTCAAATGGCGTAGCGATTACTTGCCACCGCCCTGTTGCGGAGATTCAGGCCACCGATCTTCTCCTTATACCAGCGATCGATTTTGATATCGACCAAAAACTGGAAGCTAACCAAAAGGTAATCCCTCACATAAAAAGGTTGTATGATCAGGGTACAGAGGTAGCGAGCATGTGTACCGGTACGTTTTTACTGGCTAGTACCGGCATATTGAATGGACTTTCAGCGACGACCCATTGGTTCATGGCCAATAAGTTCAAGAATGACTATCCCGAAGTTGATCTCAAACACGAAAAAGTGGTCATTGACAATGGCAATGTATATTGTTCCGGAGGCGCTACCTCTTTCATGAGTTTGATCCTGTATTTGATCGAAAAGTTCTGCGGAAAGGAGACGTCCACTATGGCCTCCAAAATGCTATTGATCGATACCCAATTTCCACAGCAATCCCAATTCTCCATTTTTACACCACAGCTTTCTCATAACGATCATGCCATTAAAGAAGCCCAAGAATATATTGAAAAACATCGGGCAGAGAGAGTATCTACTGCTGCCTTAGCAGGAGCTGTCGGCTTAAGTGAAAGAACACTGATTAGGAGATTCAAGCAAGCTACTGGAGATACGCCATATGAGTATATTCAAAGGACTAAAATAGAAGCGGCAAAGCGCATGTTGGAGACTGAGAAGCATACAGTGGAAGAAGTAATGTATTCTTTGGGGTACAACGACAAGAATAGCTTTAGAAAGGCTTTTGTGAAACACGCCGGCCTCAACCCATCTCACTATAGAAGCAAATACAGCCTTTCTACGTGATTTATTTAACGCCTGCGAAAACTGACCGACCGAAAGATAGTGACCAGACCAAAAAGGGGAAGCAATAAAAGCAAGTAGAATATAACACCGCCATTTGAGGCATCCAGACCATCAATTCTGGCCAATTCTATTTCATAATGATGGTATATGACCGTTACTGAATCGCCCACTTCATATTCGTAGTTCCTGCCATAGGATGTGCCGCGCAATTCTCCAAAAGCAGGATTGGCAGCGTAAAAATCATAGGCCAACACAGGCCCCAAATCCTCATCCGACACATTTGTTTCCCATACATCGGTGATGATACCCTTTGTTCTGGGAGAATTTTCATCGAGTGACCGTTCAGTTCTGATGCCATGTACATCAATGAAAACTATACAAACGATCCAGCCAAAGAAAAACCAGAAGATACCCTTGAATAATCTCAGCCATTTAATTTTCATGGGTGCAAAAGTATTGGAATCCGCACAGTGATCGTAGCCCAAAGACCGACTTTTGGCTATGATGCTATGAACCTAAAGTTCTGTTTTTAGTATTTGTTTGAAGAAAAAGATCATACTACTAAGGAGTGATGGTTAAGGTACATGATGGGCGGGTAACTAATGGTAGAGGTTCTAAAGTAATAATTATGCCATGGCAGACATCAAGGTGGAGAAACCTAATTGATACTTAAAAAATTCATATCAGACCTGTTCTTCACTTACTTGTAAAAGCTATAGACTGCCATTCTATAGACTTAACTTACACGCGTAATGTGCTAATATTCAAACGCTTATGCGTTTTGTCAGTTGCACGTCCTTTCCGTATATAAAACCCAAATCATAGAAATTAGGCGAACTTGCCTAAAATATCTCATGTTGCCTGTGCTGCGGTGAAACTATTCAAACTTCATCCAACCATCCAAACCTGAACCAGATATGAAATTGCTGGCCACAATCTATAGCTATCGATTGGTGGCACCCTGGCAAATAAGAGCACTCAATTAGAGCTATCTGAAACACAAAAGAACAATTGATCGGAACAAAGAAAACAGGCGAAATGAGAAAATTTTACATGCTGGTATTGCTATTAGGTTTGGTAAGCTTCAAAAGCTTTGGGCAGAGTTGCCCAACCCCATTTGTGTTGGATTGGGATACGCAAGCCTTCGGTACCGACCCAAGGAACAACACTTTTAGCGCGGCCGATGTCGATGTAAGCATCCAATCCATAGATATTTATGGACACGTGAGCTTTTTTGCAGTATCCAACCAATTGCAAGCCACCAACTCAATTGTATGGGAGCAGAACATTGACAACGACAATGAATTTGCCGTTGCTACTTTCAAATTCAGTAGACCCACCAAAGATTTTACCTTTTCTATTTTCGATGTCGATTTAGGAACCTTCATTGATTCATTGACCATCAACGGCTACTCAGATGGTCGGCTGGTCAGCCTAGCTGCTTCTGATGTAGCTACCTCTGTTGCCAATACTTTCATCGGCGCTAATACAGTTGTAGGAACAGCCAATGTGGGTGATGCCAGTGCAGATGGCAATGTCACCTTCGCCATTCCCGAGAGTATTGATTCATTGGTAGTGCTTTACAACAACAACACTGCTCCGTCCAATCAAATTATTGGTATACACGATTTTGCATGGTGTGGTGCCGATTCTGACTACGATCAGGTGCTCAATATTGATGATGCAGATGACGATAATGACGGGGTTCCCGATATCGTTGAAGGAGGAGGAGTTGATCCCGGAGCAGATGAAGATGGAGATGATATACCCGATTATCTTGATCCGACTTATTCAGGTTTTGTAGATGCCAACGGAGATGGTATCAGCGACAACTTTGATACGGATTTAGATGGTGTTCCTAACCACCTGGATCGAGACCTCGATAATGATGGCATTCCTGATGCCGTGGAAGCTAATGGCGGAGTTCTACCGGCCAATATGTCTAGCGATGGTCGCTATACCATTGCTTATGCGCAAGCCAATGACACAGATGGAGATGGTATTGTAAATGATTTAGATGTCGATAACGGCGGTACACCTTTTGCCAATCCTGATACAGATGGAGATTTAATAACCGACTTGTTTGATAGAGATAGTGATGGAGATGGTATACCTGACCTTTTAGAAGTAGGAGGTGTGGAAGCAGACGGTAATGGGCAGGTCGACAACTTCGAAGATATTGATAACGATGGTTTAGCTGATATTTATGATATAACACTGGATGGTAATGCGCTGGTCATCAGGGATACAGAAAATGATAACGTACCAGACTACAGAGATATAGATGCCGATGCGGACGGCATTCTGGACAATGTCGAGGCACAGTCATCTGCTGCTTTTAGAGCGGCGACTGGTACCGACACTGATGGAGATGGCATTGATGACGCCTATGACAGTGACGTTACTGGAGCAATAGTCTTCCAAGATACGGATGGTGATGGTCTGGAGGATTTCATTGATGGCGATTCGGATGGCGATGGCATTCGAGATTTTATTGAAGGGCATGATCCTGATATGGATGGTATCCAAGAAACCTTTGCCACCAACAATGACGCTGATGGCGATGGACTGGACAACGCTTTTGATATTGACAACGGCGGAACCTCAGCTGTACTTCAGAACTCCGATACCGACAACTTACCTGATTGGAGAGACTTGGATGACGACAATGATGGCATTCCTACCGTCGACGAAGACTTCAATAGCGATAATGTTTATAATAATGACTTTACGCAAGGAGGTGGTGCTACACCCGACTATCTTTTCAATATCAACGACCCGGATGGAGACGGTTTTGACAATGATGCAGACCTTGACGATAATAATGATGGTATTCCTGATACAGAGCAGGGCCTAGGTATCGATCCCGGTGCTGATCTGGACACAGACGGAACACCTAACTACCTTGACACTGACTTTGTACATCCTACGCTAGGTGCTTTCGCGGATGCCAATGCAGACGGTATTAACGATTTATTTGATGCCGATATGGATGGTATTCCTAATCATTTTGACCTGGATAGTGATAACGACGGTATTCCCAATGCTGTTGAGGCCAATGCCGGAGCCCTACCGGCCAACATGAATGAGAATGGTCAATATCCTATTGCATACGCTGCTGCCAATGATGCTAATAATGATGGATTAGTCAATGATGTAGATACTGGTTCTGGTGGGACTGTTTTATCAACAGATACTGACGGAGATGGAATAGATGATTTTCTAGATGCAGACTCAGATGCGGATGGGATTCCTGATGCAATCGAAGCAGGTGGTACAGATGCGAATAACAATGGTTTCGTAGATACTTTTAGAAATACAGATGGAGATGCATTGCCTGATTACCTGGATTTTGACAGCGATGGTGATGGTATCTCAGATATTGTTGAAGCGCAGAGCACAGCAGGTTTTACCAGCCCATCAGGCACCGATACAGATGGAGACGGCATAGACGATGCCTTTGATTCAGATAATGGTGGAACTAACATAGACCCAGTCGATACTGATGTAGACGGCACGCCCGACTACAGGGATACGGATAGTGACAACGATACTGTACTGGACGAGGTAGAAGGTCATGACGCCAATGAGGATGGCACGGCTGACAGAACAGCAATAGGCACTGACACGGACGGAGACGGCCTTGATAATGCTTTCGATCCGGATAACGGCGGAACGACTGCTCCTATTCAAAATACTGACATAATTGACGACGTCGACTATAGAGATGCGGACGATGACGGAGACGGCATCCCAACCAAGGATGAATCTACCGATTTGTCGCCTGCCAATGGCGTGGCAGACTACCTTGAAGTGACAGTCGAAACCTGTGGCAACGAGTTGGCAAGTATATCAGGTAACGCTGTAGCCGTAGCTTTGGTCAATGGTGTCACTAACGGTGCCAATGCACTAGGTGCTCCTAATTCCGGAGGCACTACTGCTAATACGGCTACATTCGACGCAGCAGGAGAGTTCTTAGTGCTCGACCTGCAGGAGTTTTTACCCGGAGGTTCTGTGGTTACCATTTCCTTGTTTATAAATACCAATACCCAGATAACCATATCCAGTACTAATCTCACGACCTTATTTGGTGCTGCCTCTGTACCTTATTTTGGGCCTAATACTTTCGGTACTATAGGTTATACCGTGCCAGCACAAGGTACCCGGTATATTTTTATTCGAGTAGATGCAGGTACTTTTTTCATTGATGCTTTGGCTTACTCGATTTGTATTGCAGACACCGATAATGACGGCATTGCCGACCGTTCTGATCTGGATGATGACAACGATGGTATAACAGATTTAGCTGAAATCTCAGCTTACGCTTTTGATCCTTCGGCGGATGATGACCTCGATGGATTACTTAATTATCTTGATACCAATATTTCAGGTTTTGTAGATACCAACTTCGACGGGGTTGACGACAGAGCGGATAGCGATTTAGACGGTATACCGAACCACCTTGATTTAGACGCTGATAACGACGGAATTGTCGATATTACTGAGGCCAATGGAGGAACTTTGCCGGCCAATGCGTCCTCAGAAGGTAGGTACGTTGCCTCTTATGCTTTGGCTAACGATGCCAATAATGACGGCTTAGTAAACGATGTAGATGGCAGCCCATTGTCCAACCCTGATACTGATGGCGATGGTATCGCTGATGTGTTTGACTTAGACAGCGACAATGATGGGATTACCGATCTGGCTGAAGCTGGGGGAACGGATATCGATGGTAACGGACAGGTTGATGATTTTCTAGATTCGGATGGTGATGGCCTGGCTAATATGGTCGATCCTGACAATGGAGGAACCGTTCTAGCCATTCCTAATTCTGATGGAAACGGTAACCCTGACTATCTTGATGCAGATTCGGATGACGATGGTATCAACGATATTGTAGAAGGTCATGATAATAACAATGACGGAAGGGCAGAATGGGATACGAATAATAATAGAATTTTAGATGCTTCAGAAGGCGATGCAGACGCTGACGGGGATGGTATTCTTGATGCCTTTGATCGTGATGAAGAGGGTAGAATAGCCTTCTTGCCAGATGCTGATAATGATGGGCTATTCAATTACCGGGACAGTGACGACGACGGAGATGGCATTTCAACTTTTATTGAAGATACCAATGGCAATGGTATCTGGTCTGATGACTTTACCGAAGGGCAGACGGGACCGAATGCAGGCATTCCAGACTATCTGTTCAATGAGTTTACGGTTCTACCGGTTGAACTAATATCATTTACCGGGAACTGGAGAAACGGTAATGTAGACTTGACATGGGAAACCGCTTCTGAAGTGAATAATGATCGTTTTGAGATTGAATATTCAACTGACGCGAAAAGCTTCGCAAAAGTAGGCGAAGTCAAAGGAAATGGCGATTCAGAGGTAAGGCTTACTTACAATTTCACCCATCGAACGCCTCAATCTGGAGTCAACTTTTATAGACTGAAGCAAATAGATTTTGATGGTACTTCCAGCTTCTCCAATGTTGTTAGAGTGGAGGCGCCTCTTTCGGACGAAGCATTGGAAGCAACAGTGTTTCCTAACCCTTGGCAAGGAGGTAATGAATTGCGGGTGAGATTAACTTCCTTCTCTACAGATCATTCCGTTTCGGTCAGTATAGTAAGTATGCGAGGAGAAGTATTGATCAATGTGGTAGAAGTTTCGGTAGACGGCAGTGGTATTATTTCATTCAGCACTGATCAGTTACTGCTCGAGCAGGGTGTATACCTTGTTCAAGTGGAACAGGCTGGTGAGAGGGTTATGAAGAGATTAATTGTAGGCAGATAAATTAATTATATTCTACAGGTTTTAGAAGAAGCGAGCATTATCGCTTCTTCTTTATAAAAGCAGATACAATTATTATCAAACCAACGATTGGGAAAATGAGGATAAGGAGGCTGGAGTACCCTCCAAGCGATGCATCCAACCCTTCCACCTTGCTGATAGAAGGCTGATCCTGATCATAAACTACGAGTACGGAGTCACTGACATCAATGCTGTAATTATTACCGTAAGATGTTCCTCGCACCTCTCCGAGATCCTGACTGGCAAACATAAAGTCATAGGCCAAGACCACTTCATCGTTTACGGTGAGGTTACTCTCCCAAATGTCTGTGATCACGCCTTTGATTTTGGGAGAACTACTATCGAGTGTATATTCTACCTGTATACCCTGAAAGTCGATGAATGAGGAAGCCCCACAACCTCCAAAGAGTAGAAATATGAGACCCATAAAGATAGAACCTAGCTTGTTTTTCATGATTGACAGATTAAAAGCCCAACTTGTTGTAAATGACTGAAACAAATAAGCGCAAAGGAGGCTACGCTTTCAGCCGATATCATATTAATCTAAGAAAATAAACGGGCAAAAACAAAGGCAGGCTTAAGGGTAGTTGACATTCAAAATGGCTCAATACAAGTCCTATTGCCATCTGAATAATGTTTGTACAAAATCAAAAAATCAACTCTTCCAACTTGTACACCATCTCGACAACCGTAGAGTGTTCCATTACTTGGAAAAATAACTGATAGAATTAACAAACGTGGTTTGAATATTTGATGCTTAACGTGCTTAATTAGACTTCATATAGATCAAGTCTTAAAAGATCGAAAGATTAGGATTAACCCCCAAAGAGGTAATAAAAGAAAAACATACTTAAATTCTCCTCCTAGATATGCATCTAGACCTTCAATCTTTGCTATATCTATTTCATCTTTTACATGACGTACGAATACAGAATCCCCCACATTCAATTTGTAATTGGTGCCAAATGAGGTTCCGGTTATTTCTCCAACACTAGGGTCGGTTGCCAAAAAATCATACCCTAAAACCAGACCATTTTCTGATTCTACTTCGGTTTCCCAAATACTGGTTATGACTCCTCGTATTCTGGGTAAGGTATTGTCTATCAATAAACGCTCTGCCCTGTTACCTTCGAAATCGATTAAAAATACCGAAATGATTGTTCCAAATAGCAAGATAAATACTCCTTTAATGAGTTTTTTCCTTTTCACAATGGTCATATTAAGGAATTCATTTTGCTGACAGATTAATACAAGTCCCAATGCCCATCCAGGTAGTACTTGTAAAGGACTGGGTTATGAATCTTATTCACCTCAACGCTGTCCTGATCGCCGATGAAAACCTTTTTACCAAATGATGTGATCAAGGTCATAGCATCATGGTTAATCCACCTTGTAGGAACGTCGTCAAAAGTAAGTGATTGGAGCGCTTTTTTAAGCGTGGCCTTATCCACCTCTTTAGCACCCAGTACCCAACCCCATTCACCTAAGGTCACTACTTGATTATGCAAAGGAGCAGTCGTAAAGCCTGCTTCGCTCATGGTACGATCTATACAATTGAAGGCCTTAGCGGCATAGTAGGGACTACCAGCCTGGGTAATGATGACACCATTGGGCCTCAATTTCTTATAACATAACTTGTAGAATTCGAACGAATATAGCCTACCCAACTCGACTGTTTTAGGGTCAGGTAAGTCTATGATGATCGCATCAAAATAATCTCGGCCATTCTCCAGAAACTGATAGCCATCCATATTGATGACTTCCACTTTGGGATGGTTCATGGCATTCTGGTTCATCTCCACCAATAGAGGATGTTCTTTTCCTAGATCAGTCATGGCAGGATCTAAATCCACTAGTGTGATTTCTTCTACATCATCATATTTTAGGATTTCCCTCACTGCACCACCATCCCCACCGCCGAGTACCAATATATGCTTAGGGTTTAGCGCTAGCTTCATTACCGGGTGAACCAAAGGCTCATGGTACATTACTTCATCAACAGTACTCATCTGCTGATTGCCATTGATAAATAGCCAAAAATCCTCCTTGCTTTGAGTGATTACGATTTGCTGATACTTACTCTGCTGAGTGAATATCACCTTATCACGATAGCGTTCTTCCTCACCAAAAGCAATGATCGTACGGGCATTAGTGACCCCAGCGACCAACAATATAGCCGTGATCATGGCAAATGACCCAAGATTTAGCCGTAAAGGCTTTTCCAAGTCACGCCATAGAATGACCATAAGTAATATGGCTACCATGAAGTTGATGCTGCCCAGAATGAAAGGTGTATAAGTAAGCCCAAGGTAAGGGAGGCCTATGAAAGCAAAGAATACACCTCCTAATAAGCTACCGTAGTAGTCATTTTCCATGGCAGATGACACATTGACCCGCAGGCTTTGATATTCGTCATTGAGCCTGATCACGATGGGAATCTCCATGCCGATCATAAGGCCAACGATAATGCTGAGGCTGTAAATGACAACACCTGTGTAGCCGTAGTATGCCGATACAAGGTAGGTTAATACAGATACGTAGGCAGCTAGAATGGATAAAGAGAATTCTATCAGGATGAATTTCTTGAGCAAGTCTTTCACAAAGTACTTGCTGATCCGGCTGCCCAGCCCCATAGAGAATAGCATGATGGACACAATCATAGTCCATTGAAATACCGAATCGCCCAGAAAGTAAGTGGCAAGTGTCGAAAGCACATACTCTGCTACTATACCGGAAAGACCGGTGGCAAAGAGTGCCAGCTTAAGGACATTGGATCGTACTTTCAACTCAGGATTTCCTTTTCAGTCATTGACAACGATGTCTACAATCGGGCTTGGCGATCGAGCGCGTTTGTAACGCGTTCGTGGTCTGTATAAGATGCCGAAATGATCGCCTTTGCTTATTATCTTTAGCACAAAAACACAAACCCGACAGATTTTTAAAACCTGACAGGTTTAATTGCAATTCGCATTTCTTTACATTAAATGCGCGCAACGATAATACTATTTTAAGGAATTACAAAGACCAGCAGATCAAGACAGAACCGCCGATGTAAGCAAAGGCTTCGACCAAGGCCGCGCCATTGTTTGGGTGCTCTTGGTTGATAATTTCATCCGTGAGCTTTTGACCAGGTAAGAGTATTTTATCGGTAAGGAATCTAACCAATGGCAAACACACTAATCCGATCGCTACGTCAATACCGACACTTTCGAGCGTCACAATCCAACTGTCGAAGTCATGCATCAAGGCAAAACGGATCAGGTTAGCAATGGAAATAATCGCACCGGCAAATCCAATACCTACCGCGACATTATCTTTTTCGATGTACTCATGGATATCGTAAGGAGTGATGGCATTGTAAACAATTGAGGTCACAAATAGTAATCCCTGACCCAGCAACCAATAAAGCAAAGCGGTGATGATAGGGCCTCCGTCACCGTGCCCTTCACCGTGTATGGCACCCAATATGATCAGACCGGTAGCTACAGACATAGCACCCTCAACCACACCGGTACCTACATTTCTATCATCTAGAATCTCTTTCTTGATACTGAACTTCCTCAGAATCACTTTGTCGTTAATGATGATCGAGAGGTTCAATAATATAATCGCCAAGCCTCCATAAATACCAATATCTATCAGGTCATAAGCAATGTCTTCAATATGATGTGGTTCTTCCCCGTCTCCGCTGATTACGGCACTACCGATAGCAAGTAGCAACCCTATGTAGTATCCGACATAAGCGGTGGCAAAGGCAAAATTGTCTTTTTCGACTAACTCGTGCCCTACCTTTACCTTAGGATGAAAAATTTGATAAACGATTTTGCCCACAATGAACAAGACAAAGCAGGCTGCAATATAAATGAGGGCGGTTAGGATTCCGTCGAGAATATGCATGGGTAAAAGATTTTAGTTGATGAGTGAGTTTAGGTTAAAAAATTATTTGCCATACCCTCCACCTCGGGACCTCGAACTTGAACCATATCTGGAACTTGACCGGGAAGTCCTGCTAGCTACACGCTGTTTGAAACTGGATGTGTTTCTATTCCATGCCGAATTCGGCCTTGATTTTTGATTATAATCACTGTAAGTGCCATAGGGCGTTCTTCCGTTTTGGGTAGGCCCGTAATAGCTTCTTCCTGTTCCATAATAGTTACCCCTGTAATCATCCCAATAGGCTCTTCTTGCCGGATAATTAAGCGTGTTGAACATACTGCTCATGAAAGCATACTGCCCATAAAATACCCAGAAGCTATTGGACCCACTTTGTTGCCAACTGCCATATCTGCTGTTTCCCACATATCTGTTATATCCCGGAGGGCTGACACTTTTCACCAATTTACCGTCTTCGCCTCTGTGTGCGATCTCCATACCCATATTATCAGCATGTCTTTCGAATTCTGCCTTGCTCACCTCATACCACTTGGTAATCTCCTCTTCCGGCTTATCCGGGTCTTTTTCCTGAATCACTTTGTATTGATGATAGTAGGATTTAAAAAAAGTGCCTTTCACGTCCATGTCATGGAGGATGACAGAAAATACCCTGTCAGTAGGCATGCCTTTAATGATGTCATCAACTGGGCTTTTGGTGAATTTCTTCCCGCCACAGCCAGAAAGGACGATGACAAACACAAAAAATAGAAGGTGTTTTAAAAATTTCATCACGAAGTTGTTTTCAGTCGAATTCGAATTTAATAAAAAGCAAGTCAAATTCTTTGCGCCTAATGCATAAAATTACTTGCCTGGAATGATGTTCGATATCTCATATTCCTTGATCACTTTACCAACAGCAGCATCAATATTGTGCTCATCCCACTGTGTGATACTGATGGTTTTGGTCTCATCTTCGGTAAAATATTCCCAAGCCATTAACTCTTCCCACTCGTCGTTTCCAGCTGTCTTATCGCAGAAATAGCCGGCGCTATCAGAATCGAGTAAATAGACTTCGTTCTCCCAGATTATTTTCTTAGGAGGCCTTTCGTTCTTTTTGATTTCTTCAACAATGTCCTCATCCAACTTACGAATCTTGATAGGCTTGGTCATGGACAATGCCAAATCACCCTGGTCTTCTACACTGAGGTACATCACATCGTCTCCAGAATCTATCTTATACTCCCAGGAGAAGTTTTCCTTGCCCCAGTCATACTCATACACCTCCTTCACTTGCCAGGTCTTAAGGTCGTATTCGAATACAAAACCCTCATCCAGATCGGTAACCTTCATGTTGGTTACGTCATACTCTGGCTCTTCATTTTTCTTCTTTAAGAAATCAAATAGTCCCATGTTTATTTAATTTAATGTCAAATCTTATGCTTTTCAAAATTATTCTTCATCCGCTACGATTGCCTTTCTATGGGCATACTCCATGAAACGGGCAAACTCATCCGAAGCAAACTCTTCTGTAAGGAATGGCCCGGTCGGTAAATGGTAACAATTAAAGCCAGGTTTTTCCGAGGCCAGCTTAGTATAAAGTTCGTCAATAAGTTTATCAAAGTCTTTAATCAAAAGGAAATATTTATCAACCTTTTCTAGTCGCTCATAGGCTCCGTCACCATCTGCCTGTAAAAGTTGGGTCATCAAATTACGACACTGAGCAGTTTTCTTAACCCACTTATGTTTTAATGATGAGCCCCTAGCAGAAAGCTTCATTATATTCAAATTCCAGGGTATAATCTCTAATAGACCTTGCTCTACCAGTTTTATGGAAACCAGGTTTTTCTTAAAATACCATAACCCAGGAAGCTCGTCCACTACCTTTTTTACGAAATGCACAAAGTAATATCCTTTATCATCACTTAAGCGGAGGAAATGCTTGAGGAATGGACGTTCAAACTCCTCGGCATTTTTATAATCGAAATTTTCCCCCCTCATCACGTAGGTGTACTTTCTTTGTTCCCCTCTTCGTCCGATGCTACGCCATTCATGTTCTAGTCGCAACTTTTTAGTAATCAATAAGTTGTAGAATGTAATTCTGAGTAGGTCAATAGCATTGATTTTAGGGTTGATCAAAAGGGAAGCAGCAACTGGCGATAGTGTAGCGTCATCCCTCTTAAAAGATAGGTTGCCAAATTTCCTGGTATAGATTATGTCGCTTACCACGTAACCAGTAAAAAGAACGATATTGGTAAGAGGCACTAATACTGGTAGTAAAAGAAAGGAAGCATAGATGAGTTCATCATAGTAGAAGATGTAGTTATACATAACGATAAAGGCTAATATGGCCGTTAACCCTCCAACTGTAATTCTGGTCAATGTGGAGGCACGCGCATAGCTGTGGAACTCTGTTACTTCAAATCTTTCGCCTGGTTTAGTCAATTTGTAAAGCCATAAAAGTAGATAGCCCCCGCCTAATATTAGGAAAAAGAAGAAGGTATTCATGAACTCAGCTGTATACTCATCCTCTTTTTCTTCAAGCTTTTGTATACGCTTGGCATTTTCAATGTTCTTCAGAATGATGGTGGTAATTGCATCAATCGAAGATATGATGGCTTCCTTGACTCTTCCGTCCTTAATGTTTTCATTGAGGTGTTGGAATTCAACCTGAGTCACCACCTCTTTTGATACATACTTATCGTAGTAAATAGGTATATAAATTCTTCCACTTTTAGAGGTGTTGTTGATTACTATCAGTATTTCTCTGTTGTTTAACGTTCCTACAGTATTTTCAACAGCATAACTTCTACCCAGAAAAAGTGGATCTTTTGAACGTTTATTATACACCCCGGCATAGTAGACAAACTTTTTCTGGTTGTAAGTGGCACGAACATGGTTTCGGATTGCTTTGATATCCTTCTTTGATAGTGTGTTCGTAAAGTCATTGACGTATACCTTTTTGTCAAATGCTTCATTGCTTTGGCCAGTTGCACTCGAGAAGTTTGCTACCATTAACAGTACTAAGAGGAATAGCCTTGAGTTATCCCATAGAGTACCATTGGTCATCAGATTACTATATTTTATTAAGAATTGACCTTTCAATTTGCTATGCTTTAGTCTTCTACCTTTTCGATCTTGTTAATCTCATCAAGCTTATCAATAAATTGATTGATCAAAAAATGCTCAGTTAAAAAGGGCTTAAGGGAACAGTCGTCTGGAATTTCCACTTCTTGCTCCTTAACTATTTGTTTTAATCGATTCAACTCTTTACGGAAAACCGGAGTCAAGATAAAGTGATCCGGAATTTGCATTATTTCCCGGCTATCTTTGATGCTTTCCAAGTTCCCTCTGACCTGAGTGCTTTTCTTAATGAGGCGATATCTATACTTCTGTCCTTCTGTAGATAAGTTATAAACATTGATGCTCCATAGTGATGGGTTCAAAAGCCCTTTTTCTACCAAACTTTGACTTACTTTTAGCTTTTTATAAAGCTTGAAACTCTTTACCTGATCATTTATGGCAAACACAAAATCAGGAAATGAGTAGGCATAGTATTCCGGAACTTTTGAAAATAATTGTAGTATCG
>JBCBSS010000016.1:0-76642 GCA_039819065.1 Bacteroidota bacterium | reverse complement strand
AAGGCTCTGGGACTGAGAAATGAGGCTGCAATTAACGCAAAGGAGTTTATAAAAAATAGCGAGTACAAATTAAGCTTTGAAGTAATTGTAGAGCAGTTGTATGAATATGACATTGAAATTACATATGAGTTTTATGTATTTGCAATAAAGGTTGCTAATAGGCTAAATATTCAGGAAAGTGCATTTACCTTTTTAAAAGAGCTAATAAGAGATGAATCGCAAATTCCTAAACCCGTTATAGATGGACTAATGAAAATTATTGCTAGCATTAGTAAGTAATGTATCAACTCGGATATGCATGGGATGACGATGGTACATGGTTCTTCGAAGCTGCTTTTAGCATGGGATTAGATACATCTGTTGGAATCTCCGTTGCTAACTACTACCCTGTGGGTAACAAAGGCTTTGATGTAACTGATTTGGAAGGTATTGGAAGCTCATATAATTTAAGTACTGGACCATTTGGTCGGTCAAAGGGAGGGAATTTACCCGAACCTAGTCCTGATGTTAATATATTCACTGACAATGGATTAAGTTATAAAGATTATGCATTTAGTACTGCTTTTGGTTTACGCGGTGGGTTTACATTTCAGCGCTCGGAAACTGTGATTTTTGGTACTCATAGCGGTAATTGGTTTAGATGAATAACTGACAATGAAAAGAAAGAATATATTAATAATACTAAGCGTGATTGTTTTAGGATTGTACTTAGGCTGGGTATGGGTTTTTGGCTATCCAGAAATGGGTTTACCTACTGGTCTTAGGTTAAGTGTAGCGGTCCTAAGACCTAAAACTGGTAATAGCAGCTACACCACCCAGGTAGAAGTCTACTTCGATGACTTTGCCGTGACCCATGCGTAAAGCCCGCTGATCCAATCATCGGATTTCTATCCTTTCGGTCTTGCCTTTAACAGCCACGTGCGAGAGGATATTTTCAAAAACCCTTTCCTCTACAACGGCAGTAGTGAACTCAACGAAAAGACCGGCCTATATGAAACGCCATTCAGGCAGTACGACCCGGCTATCGGTCGTTTGAATGGCATTGACCCGGTGGCGGCGAAATATAGTAGCCTGAGTCCTTATAACTATGCATTTAATGATCCCGTAAACTTTAGTGACCCCAGCGGGGCAGATCCGCTCAACATGCCTTTGCCATCTGGTACACCCGGTGGTGGCGCAGGGCTGTTGCATTCTAATTTATCCATTTGTTTAATGTGTCAATATCATTGGCTACCAAGCGTATAGCCTTTGCAATCTGACCCATACCTTGTTTTCTAAAGATGTTCATGGCTCCATTTTTAATGGTAGACAGTATGAAAGGGGCATTGCCTTTTTTGATTTTAGAGGCATCCTCCTTCATAACCGTGTCTTTGATCCAGTGCAAACTGTTTTCTATATACCAGTGGCTTCTTATGCCATAGTTATAGAGTAAAGCACTACCTTTTTCAATACTACTGATGTAGTATGCGTCTTCCATCCTGTATTTGCTGTTGTCCTTCACCTGTCTTTTTACCCAGATACCGTGTTGGGCTCCGGCCCATTGTTCTTTGATATGGTTTGGTAAATCAAATACGGTTATTGACCTGGTTTCTAATCGTCCTTTGTTCATTTCCAGTTGTGAACAGTACCCGACCGGCCTGTCTTTTGCACATTCTTCGATGGCTTGGTAAAGTGTTTTCTGGTTCTTCTTTACACCAATAACATAATTGTTGCCACTGTCTATAATCACTTCTACTGTTTTTTTTGACAGTGAAGGGCATCCATGGTAAATACCACATCCTTGAGGTCCAACATCTCTATCAACTGCCGGACAACAGGTATCTCACTTGCTTTTGAATTAATTACTTCTCCATTGACCAGTACCATCTTTTGCCTGGCAACAAACACACTGACCAGGTTGAAATTGATAAAGGAAATAGGTTAAAAGGTACGGTTATAAAAGTTGAGCCATTTGGAGTTTTCCTTGATATAGAGCAGAATTTTGATGGGCTAATATTGGCGCCACATTTAACCTCTAATCCCCACAAGCCTTTAGAAGATTATCCGAACGTTGGCGAAGAATTAGAAGCTATAGTCATAGACTTTCAAGATGATGGTGAAATTGAACATAGGTATGTTAGCCTTAGTATACTAGAGAAGCACTTTTTGAAGTACAAAGAATAGAGTCATTCTATTAAGATTACTACATGAATTGTTAAGTATATTTCTGGCTCTAGGAGGAACTTGTTTAGAATTAACTTATCCGAGTTTAGAAGATCCCAGATTAGACGCTCATTTAGGATTGGTTCCAAATGTAATCACTTTATAATCGTTAGATTCTATATAGCTAAAAGTGCAAAAGGAACTATCCATATTTTTCAAAATGCGAAACAAGGCGTAGGAATAGAAAGTATTAGGAGATTATATAAATACCCAGCTTTGAAGTCTAGTCTTAATGTTACTAAAATTACATTTCACTAAGTACAAGATCATGATAACGTTTGAAAAGATAAAGGAGTTTGAAGAATATCATGGCTACTATGATGGGTTCTATGTTCAAAAAGTTAAGAATAAAACTAATCTAACGAGTGATGACGAGTGGCATCTTATGGATGAGTTGCTTCAGGATTTCAAACTTGTCAAGAAGGGGTTGGCATCAAAAGAATACTCTGATAAACTTCAAGATAGATTAACCGCCAACTTCGACAATCAAGAAAGCATAGAATACTTTCAAAAATTAGCTAATCAGAAGTGGTAAGTTTTTTTATATAAAACATCAGCAAAGCGGAACCTTGTGGTGGTCTTCCCCCTGGCCTTAGTATAAGCGCAGCCACTCTAGGACCTAAAACCGGCAAGAGATTGCTCGGATTTATTCCTTGCCGTAAACCGCGAAATGACGTGACTACATGGGTAATCCAACCAAAACATGACTTTTTGGCAACCATTTTTCTGAGGAGTCGTATTTATAAGACAAATATTAATTAAATAATTGTCTTCATGCTGAATTTGGGAAACCTGGAAGAATCTGTCCTGCTTCTGGTGATCATTCTAAAAGAAAATGCCTACGGCGTAGCCATTGCGCAAGAGTACCAAGAGCAAACTGGCAAGTCTATTTCCGTGCCCGCCATACATACCGTACTGCGGCGATTAGAGAAGAAAGAACTGATTAAATCCAAAGTGGGTGGGGCTACCAAAGAACGTGGCGGCCGGAGTAAGCGCATTTATGAAGTAACTCAAGCCGGGTATCATTCGGTCAGAGCCATTCAAACACACCGCGAACAACTCTGGAGTAAAATACCTAAGCTGTCTTTCAATTGAGTACGTCGAAAAACAATATGCAGCCCCCGCACTGGGCGGATAGGTTTTTAACCTGGTACTGCCACCCTGAGTTGCTTGATGAAGTACAGGGTGACTTGCACGAGATGTTCTACATGCGCCTGGATGAAGAAAGCCCGTTCAAAGCCAGGTTACTCTATATCCTAGAAGTGCTTAAGTCCTTCAAACCTTCCAACATTAAAAGCCCAAGGCAGGGAGCCAACTATCCGAACAATCATATGCCCATGATACGTAACTTCCTCAGGATTGCTATGCGCAATCTGAACAAACACCGCGTGTATACCGGGATCAATGTGATAGGCCTGGCGCTCGGCCTGGCATGTACACTCCTGATTACGCTTTACGTATTGCACGAACGCAGTTTTGATCGCTTTCACAGCAAGGCAGACCAGATATACCGCGTCAATCAGAAATTCTTTGAGGGCAGCAACCTGATAGAATACTCGGCCAGTATACCATGGGCTGTGGGGCCAGCTATCGCCAATGACTATCCGGATATTACAGTTACGCGTATCTATCAGGCATGGCAGAAAGATCCACTAGTTAGCCGAGATGAACAGAGCTTTTATGAGGACAATCTGTTTTTTGTGGACACCACCTTTCTGGATGTATTTGACTTCAAATTTTTAAAGGGCAACGCTTCTACTGCTTTGGCAAACCCTCAGTCTGTGGTGCTCACGGAAAGCACCGCCAGGAGATATTTTGGTGATCAAGATCCAGTGAACCATACCATAGCACTTGAGAATGCCCTTGATCTCACCGTCACAGGCGTGGTTGAGGATGTGCCTTCGAATTCGCATTTCCACTTCGACCTTTTGGTGCCACTGCTCAACATCGGGGATATTTTCGAGGCCACCGGAAACCGTTGGGGTTGGGAAGGATGGTATTGGAATCCGGTGCATACCTATCTGGTATTGCCGGAACGTTATGAAGCGGCGCAATTCGAGAAAGAGCTTGAGAATTTTGTGAACAAGAACTTTCCGGAAAACCTGCGAGAAGGCAACTTCATGCTGATGCAGTCACTTACCGACATCCACCTGAACTCCCATTTATACCAGGAATTAGAGGTGAATGGTAGCGAAGAATCGATCACCATTGCCATCAGCATTGGCTTGTTCATACTAATCATCGCCTCTATCAACTTTGTCAACCTTACCACGGCCAGCTCCATACAACGATCCAAAGAGGTGGTAGTGCGCAAATTGATGGGCTCTTCAAGGCGACAGCTCATTCTACAATTCTTTGGAGAATCTATATTGATAAGCCTGATTAGTTTAGCTGTAGCGGTAGCGCTTGTGGCCCTCACATTGCCACTCTTTGAGCGCCTCGTGGTTGTACAGCTCAACCTATCTTATCTAGTCACGGTAGAATTGGTAATCGCCGTCGTGTGCTGTGCCGTATTTTTAGGTATAGTATCTGGTTTTTATCCGGCACTTTTGCTCTCCGCTTTTAATCCTGCCCAGGCACTGAGATCGGTTATAGGTGGAGGAAAAAAATCCCTATCTAAATTCCTAAGGAAGTTATTGGTAGTATTCCAATTCGCCATTTCCATTGTGTTGGTGATAGCCGCCGCTATGATCTATAAGCAGTACACCTTTCTGAAAGCCAAACCGCTGGGTTTTGACAAGGAGCAAGTGGTTATGGTTCCTATTCGAGGTACGTCGATAGTGGAGAGGCAAATAGAATTCAAACAACGACTCAATGCATTGACCACTGTGATATCTAGTGCCACAATGTCCGATATTCTAGGCAAAGATGTACCGAATAGACCTTTCGGTGTCAAAGGCTATGAATCTCGGCAGGATTTACCAGGGTTATTCACTGACCACGACTTCTTAAAGACATTTGGCGTAAAGCTCTTAGATGGCCGGGACTTCAATATTGAGAATGAGGCCGATTCACGGGCATTGCTCATCAACGAGTCTATGCTGGAAGTGTTGAAAGACAAGGATTGGGAAGGACAGCATATCGTATGGGGACGAAAGGGCAGGCCTGTTATAGGGGTTGTAGAGGACTTCAATTTTGCCGACCTCAAAAGACCCATTGACCCATTGGTGATTGGATTTGCGCCCAGCTTTATTAGCTATTGTGCTGTGCGTGTGGCTCCGGGAGAAGTATCACCTATGCTGGCTGAGTTAGAAACAATATGGTCGCAGTTTGAGCCAGAAAGGCCTTTCATTCCTTTCTTTCTGGATGAAAGGTTAAACCAGCAATACAACTCGGAACAGAACATCAGCGAGATGATTGGTTACTTTTCTACCCTGGCCATATTTATAGCCTGTCTTGGGCTGTCAGGATTGGCTACATATACCATTCACAATCGACTGAAAGAGATTGGCATCCGCAAAGTATTGGGCGCTTCCATAGCCAGTATTGTAGGCTTGGTTTCAAAAGATTTCCTCTTGCTTGTTGTGATTTCCAACCTGATAGCTTGGCCCGTAGCCTGGTACCTTATGAATCAATGGCTGCAAGATTTCACCTATCGTATTAACATTCGGTGGGAACTGTTTTTCGTGGCGGGGGCAATAGCCCTGTTGATTGCCATGATTACCACTGGCATTCATTCTTTGCGAGCGGCCAACACCAATCCAGTAAATACCATCAAAGAAGATTAACAATAACCATGAAAAAACCACTTTTGGCCTTATTATATGTATTGGCCATCGGCAGCATGGCCTTTGCACAAAATGTGAAAGATGAAGAAGCCGTTAAGCAAGCCGTTCTCAACTATGTAGAAGGGTTCTATGAAGGAGACACCAGCAAACTGGTAGCAAGTCTGCATCCACAACTCAGTAAATATGGCTACTATGTGCCTAGAAATGGCAACGAGTACAAAGGCTCGGAAATGACCTATCAAGGAGCATTGGACTATGCGTTAAGCGTCAAAGCGAAGCAACGCTTTGCTAAAGAAGGATCACCAAAGGAAATCGAATTGTTCGAAGTGCTGGATCAAACCGCCGTGGCTAAGCTGACCGCTTGGTGGGGTATTGATTATTTGATGCTAGCCAAGGAGAACGGTAAGTGGATGATCATGAAAGTAATCTGGCAATCCCAACCTCAATAGCATGGCCAAGTATATCATCAGTCTGGGAATAGTCTTTGCTACTATTTTCAGTGTGCAAGGTAGTGACCTGAAAGTATGGTCAGAAATTGAAATGCTTCATTGGGGTAAACCCAATGCCCAGCTCACAGCCAGGGTTCATATCTCTTGGAAGAATGCATGGAATAACAAGAAGAATCATGATGCTGCCTGGCTGTTTTTCAAGATCGGAAACAATCGCAATGGAGAGACTAATTGGAAGCAAGCGCTGGTTAATGCTGATGGACATGAATTGATCAGTACCAATGGCCCCGATGTCGCTTTTGAAGTCCCGGATGATCGGATGGGTATGTTTGTTTATCCCAAGGGGACATACAAAGGTGATGTAGAACTGGTTGTTAAGGTCAAATTGGATGTCAAGAGCCTTGAGAGAATACAACGCTACGGTTGGTCTGCTAGGGCACATGCCATTGAAATGGTTTATATCCCACAAGGAGGTTTCACCCTTGGAGACCCAGACGCTACAGCAATAGCATTCAACGCATTCTACCAGTCGGATGAAAATGGACAGCCTGATGGCTTGATACAGATTAGTAAAGAAAATCAGGAAATTCCGGTAGGCCCTAACAAAGGAAACCTCTATTATCAAGTGCAAACGTCCGAATATCAGGGAGATCAAAAAGGGCCTGTCCCGTCAACTTTTCCTAAAGGAGTAGATGCCTTTTATGTGATGAAGTATGAAACGACGCAAGGTCAATATGCTGAGTTTCTTAACACGCTATACGCTTCACAAACCATGTTCAGGATCAACTATGGTGTCAAAGGCTATTATAAAAAGCGCGGAACGATTCAGCTCGAGGATGGCAAATACGTCGCGGGTTCACCTAATCGGCCTGCCAACCTGATCAGTTGGGATGATGGCTTGGCCTTCGCCGATTGGGCAGGCCTTAGGCCGATGACTGAGTTCGAGTTTACTAAAGCTGCTCGTGGGCCTAGTAGGCCAATCAAGTGGGAATATCCCTGGGGTACAAATTCTAAAGACAAACTTGCTCGTGTGGTTGACCTGGACGATGAGTTGAAGATGATCAACAATATGAGTGAGGGAGAACTTAATGATACCAATCGTGAAGTTTTTGGCGCCTCTTATTATTGGGTAATGGATCTGGCCGGAAGCGTTTGGGAAAGGGTAGTTACCATAGGCCATGAGAAAGGCCGCGCCTACAAGGGCACCCACGGCGATGGTAGGTTAACCGGAGAAGGCAACGCTACTAACCAAGACTGGCCTAAAGGAGACACAGGAAGCGGAGGATTCGGCTATCGTGGCGGCGGATATTATGAGCACTTCAAACCTGCCGGAGAATTTAATCCTCATAGCCCTATCGCATTCCGTCGTTTTGGTTCTTGGGCTGGCGGTAACAGAAGCATCGCCTACAGCAATCGGTTTGTGAGGACGGCGCCGCGTTGAGTTAGACATAAGAAGAAAGACAAAAGACAAAAGACTCGCCTACTGCTCACTGTCCTCCTGAAAGGAACTTAGTAGCGTCGAGCACAATAGTAATTCGAGGCAATTACGTTTACCTCAAGCAGAATAGACCTTGCTAAGCTCTCTTTAAGATGGCCGCTGCTTTTCTTAACTATAGCCCTGATTCTGCTGGTAGCTAATAAGACTCTTTCAGAGTGACGTACATTGTTGGTGCTGTATTAGGGAGGTCTTGTATTGCTTCGATTGATCTTAAACTCTTTTGCTCACTCCCATTGCCTACTACCCACTTTACTGCGGCCCTCCTGAAAGGAACTTAGTAGCGTCGAGCACAACGGTAATTCGAGGCAATTACGTTTACCTCAAGCAGATAAGCTCTCTTTGAGATGGCCGCTACTTTTCTTGACTATAGCCCTGATTCTGCTGGTAGCTAATAAGACTCTTTCAGAGTGACATACATTGTTGGTGCTGTTGTAGGGAGGTCTTTTATTGCTTTGATTGATCTTAAACTCTTTTGCTCACTCCCATTGCCTACTGCCCACTTCATTGTAGTCCTCCTGAAAGGAACTTATTGGCGTCGAGCACGACAACAATTCAGTGCATATACATTTACGCTAAGCAGAATAGACCTTTCTAAGCTCTTTTTGAGGTGGCCGCTACTTTTCTTGACTATAGGCTTGATTTTATTGATAGCCACTAAGACTCTTTCAGAGTGACGGGTATTATTTTAGCCCACCACCTGCCGTTATTCTCATAAGAGGTACGTATTGGCGCCCGGCATCACCTTAATGTATGCCATATAATCAATTGATGATATCGAGTTTAATCATTTGTGGATATGGGTGATTTGAGCACGGCAGTCATCAGTAAACAGGTTACTTCAAGTAACCTGTTTACTTTCGTGCGACTTACCTACCGCGAAAGCAACTTTCGTACACCTTCAACGTCTACCCAACTATCAGAGCTAACCACACAAAACTTGATGGTTTCCAAAAGAACGCTATAAGAAATGCGGTAATCTCCAAACACCACGATCCAATTTTTTTTCTACCCAGGTGCAACCTCATTTGCAAACATTGAGTCTAAGGATCAGTAGGTAGCTAAAGCTGCCTATTTTTGCACTTTAATACATAGGAAAACTATGTATATTTAAACTATGCATTCACCAGAACTACTAAAAGGGACCCTACAAACCATCATCCTCAAATTATTAGAGGATCATGGCAAAATGTATGGGTATGAGATTACTCAAAAGGTAAAAGAGCTTTCCTCCAGTAAGATACTGCTCACTGAAGGCTCACTGTATCCGATGCTACATAAGATGGTAGCCGAAGGCCTACTCCAAACCGAAGACTTCCATATCGGCAAGAGGGTCCGCAAATACTATAAGCTTACTGCTGATGGCAGCGAAGCTGTTTCAGTTAGGATTGCCGAATTCACCGATTTTATCAAAACCATGAGCGTCGTGCTCAAGCTGCATAAGACCTAGATAGTTTTATTATGACAGTTTTAACCGAAGAACACATCAATTTCATTGTACGCGACATTCAATATCGTGGGCTGGTTTATGAACCACTTGAGGGAGAGTTGATTGACCATATCTGTATTATGGTCGAAGATAAGATGAAGACCGGATTGAGGTTCAAAGAGGCTTATGATCAAGTCATTTCTTCTTTCGGGGACACCGAAGGAATTCAGAAACTCCAAAGTCAAACCATACTATCAACCAATAACAACACTAGCATTATGATTAGGAATTATCTAAAGATCGCATTCAGGAACCTGACCAAACACAAATTCTACTCATTCATTAACATTATGGGGCTGGCTGTGGGCATAGCCTGTTGCTTGCTCATATCGCTTTTCGTTAATGATGAAGTCTCTTACGACCAGCACCATGAGCAGGCCAATCGTATCTATCGCGTTACCAGTGATATTGTGTTTGGCGGCAATGAGCTGCAAATGGCAGTGACCCCTGCACCGATGGCGGAAGCCTTGGTGAACGGGTTTCCGGAAGTGGAAGCCTCGACCCGTTTTCGTCGGTATGGATCATACTTGGTGAGAAGGGATAACGACGACCAAAACTTTAAAGAAACCAACGTCGTGTTTGCGGATAGCTCCGTATTTGACGTTTTCACTATTCCCCTAATTAAAGGCTCAGCCAAAGAAGCGCTTAATCGACCGCGGACTGTAATTATTAGTGAAGCTACCGCTAGAAGATACTTCAAAAAGGAAGACCCGATCGGCAAGATACTCGTTTTTGATAGCAGGCAGAATTTTACAGTGACGGGTGTGTTTGAAGACATGCCGGACAATTCCCATTTCCACTTTGACTTCATGGTGTCTTTGGTTACATCCAATGAGAGCGCTCAGACTGTGTGGTTGAGCAACAACTTCCATACCTACGTAGTGCTGCAAGAGGGAGCTACAGCATCAACACTGGATGAGAAACTGGCCGGGTTGGTAGATACACACATTGCCCCTCAAGCCATGCAGATATTGAACATTACCATGGACGAATTCATAGCTTCTGGTAATAAGGTAGAATACAAAGCCCAAGCGTTAAAGGATATTCATTTAAAATCAGATCTAGGTGTAGAATTAGAAGCTAACGGAGATATACGCTATGTGTACCTGTTTTCGGCAGTTGCTTTTTTCATTCTGGTGATCGCCTGTATCAACTTCATGAATTTGTCCACAGCCCGATCTGCCAACAGGGCCAAGGAAGTTGGGGTAAGAAAGGTGCTAGGCTCATTTAGAATACACCTGATAAGGCAGTTTTTGACTGAATCTATTCTACTGAGCGTGATAGCCTTCTTATTGGCCATTGGAATAGCTGCCCTTGCATTGCCGTACTTCAATATTCTTTCGGGCAAAGAATTGACATTGCCATTGACGCCTACCTTCCTTTTGGCATCAGTAGCAGGAGCTATTGTGCTAGGCATATTGGCCGGTGTCTATCCAGCCTTTTTTCTATCCGCTTTTAAGCCGGTCAGTGTATTGAAAGGCAAGCTTACGACAGGCATCAAGAGTGGGCCAGTGAGAAGTGCATTGGTGGTTTTTCAGTTTGTGATTTCCATTCTACTGGTAATCGGTACCATCACTGTTTACAGGCAATTAAACTTCATTCAGAATAAAAAGCTGGGCTTCAATAAAGACCAAGTCATTGTATTGGAAGACGCCTATGCATTGGGAGATCAACTTGAGTCTTTTAAGCAAGAGATGATCAATACTTCCTTCATCAAAAACGCCACCATATCCGGGTTCTTACCCGTGAGTGGTTATAACCGCAGTGATATAGCCGTTTGGCCAAAGGGGCAACTCAATCAAGAATCTATGGTCAACATCCAGGCTTGGTCGATAGATTATGATTACCTGGAGACCATGGGCATGGAGATTATTGCAGGCCGCAATTTCTCTGAGGAATACCTGTCCGATTCCAATGCGGTTATTATCAATCAACGAGCAGCAGATCTGTTTGGCTTTGAGAATCCAGTGGGGGAGGAAATGAGTACTTTCCAGAATAGCCCTGACGGAAGTGTATTTGAGAATGATCATGAACACCGCAAGATTATTGGCGTAGTTGAGAATTTTCATTTTGAATCACTCAGGGAGAACATCGACGCATTATACTTCTACATTGGTCGTAGTAGAGGGAATATTTCCTTTCAATTTGCATCGGCTGATGCCAGTCAGGTGCTTGACGCCTTAGAATCTAAATGGAAAGAGATGGCTCCCGGACAACCCTTCCAGTATTCATTCCTTGATGATCAATTTGGTAGCATGTATGATTCTGAGCAACGTACCGGTACCATTTTCACCGTATTTGCAACCTTGGCTATTTTCATCGCCTGCCTTGGCCTTTTTGCCTTAGCTGCTTTTACAGCAGAACAGCGGACCAAGGAAATAGGGGTTAGAAAGATCATGGGAGCCTCCGTAAGCAGCATAGTATTCTTGCTATCCAAAGAGTTTGGTAAGCTAATAGTGATTTCAATCATCATTGCAGCCCCGCTCGGTTGGTGGGCAGTCAAAACGTGGCTAGAGGGTTATTCCTACAAAGTAACTATTGGTGCCGGGACTTACCTGATGGCTGGATTGGGCGCTTTTCTTGTGGCGTGGATTACCATGAGTTATCAGTCTATTAAGGCAGCCATTTCAAACCCGATTGACTCATTGAAAGCTGAATGATGTCCATTGTAATTTCATTAATAATATATAAATAAAATATTTTCAACGGAAAAATTTATTTATTGTGAATATTATAAGAAATAATTATCTTTAGGCTTCTTCTAAAGATTGCTTGGGAAAAGCGATACCAGTTTTCTGGGTCGCTTTTTCTTTTTTAGGCCTCTCAAAAGCTGTCTTTTCGAACATCGGAAGAAATCTTACTCGATTTAAAGTGTTGATTTTCAAGGGAGTAAGTTTTCTCACCCCGATCGGGATCGGGATGACATTAAAATTGGCTTTTGAGACACTCCCTTTTCTGTGCTTCCATCTGGTATTAACAACCCCAGACACATATATTGCTCCCTCAAACCAGCGACATGGCATTACTCACTACACCCTCAGTTTAATAAAATTGAAGATTTTCCTTATCAGGCCAACTACGTTGATATCAACGGAGCCAAAGTGCACTATGTAGACGAAGGTGCAGGAGAAGTAATACTGTGTCTGCACGGAGAGCCGTCCTGGTCTTATCTCTATAGAAAGTTCATTCCTGTACTTTCCAAAGGCCATCGCATTATCGCACCGGACTTTATCGGCTTTGGTAAATCTGATAAGTATGATAAAATGAGCGATTATTCTTTCCGGCTGCACTTTGATACACTAGTAGCTTTTATAGAAAAGCTGTCATTAAAAGATATCAACCTGGTTGTCCAGGACTGGGGCGGATTCATCGGATTGAGTGTGTTGGGAGCATATCCTGAGTTATTCAAGCGTGTGGTAATCATGAATACCTACTTGCCCATAGGCGATAGGCCTATGCCCTTGGCATTTAAAGTTTGGAGGACTTTTGCGCGGTTGCACCCCAACCTTCCGATTGGCTTTATCATGAAAATGGGTAGCTACAAGCGTGAAAGTAAAAAGCAATCCGTGCTAGATGCATACAAGGCGCCATTCCCAAGCGGAAAGTACAAAGCCGGCACTAAGGCCTTTCCTATGTTGGTGCCGATGAAATCTGATGATCCTGGTGTAGTTGAGATGAAGAAGGCAAGGGATGTATTGAGTAAATGGAATAAACCTGCACTGGTTATGTTCTCAGATAAAGACCCTATTATGGGTGGAGCGGTTCATTTCTTTAGAAAGCTAATACCAACCACCAGTGACCAACCGAAGATTACTATCAGGAATGCAGGACACTTTCTTCAGGAAGATAGTGGTGAGGAGATTGCAACACACATCGAAGCTTTTATCAAAGGTGAATTGACGGCTTCATAAGTAAGTTGCTGTTGCAAAGAAAAGATAGCTTTAATTGGAATGGTCAGAAACGCTGCAAAAGCTAACAGCTACACGGAAAAGTAGGCTATATTCTACACATCTGCGCTTGGCTTGTTCCCAAAATACAATTTCTCATCTATAATCTGCTTCTGGGGCTATACTTCAATATAATTTATTACATTGAGGTATTAATGCGCACTTTTTTCTTCCATAGACACTGTCTTGACGCAGACAAGGTATGGGAGCCCAATTGTAGAGTTTATCTATCATGAACCAGCTCCTTAACTGGTATTTTTAATTTGCGCATGCTAGCTAATGATCGAAAACCAAATGACACACAAAAGAAGAAGCTTTGTACCCATTCTCGTATTGATTGCAATACTTACCGCTTGCGCCACTCATAAGGCACACTATGCCCCTGATTATCAAGCAAGCACTTCCCAGGGTGATCAACCAGAGCATACCATTATGTTTTTTGGAGGAGCAGATATGAGTCCTAGCAATAATGACGGGGCGCTACCTCTTTTGAAAAAACAGCTTAATGAAAGTACCAATGAAACGCTCATTCTACTTGGTAATAATGGTGCTAAAAAAGGGTTACCTGACTCTACCGGTAGCGCCAAAAGATCAAAAATAGAAAGCGTATTGAAAAACAAACTGGATCTACTCAAGAGCGTTGATGGGCAGGTTTTTCTGGTGCCAGGTAACCATGATTGGAATGGAGGAGGAAAAAGAGGTTTTGAAAGAGTATTGCGACTGGAAGATTATGTAGAAGAACATCTCGGTGATAACGTGTTAGTGCCTAATGATGGATGTCCGGGGCCATACGAAATCGTCTTGAAAGATGGCCTTGTACTGTTATTTTTAAATACCCAGTGGTGGCTACACGAATGGGACAAACCCGGACCGGGTACCGGTTGTGATATGGAAAGTAGTCTCGATTTTATCATACAGTTAGAAGATGCCATTAAAAGACATATCAATAAGAAAGTAATTGTAGTAGCTCACCACCCCATTTTCAGCAATGGCCCACATGGAGGTTACTCGCCCGCTTCTGCTCACCTATTTCCTCCGGTACTGGGATCAGTATATGCATGGTACCGTTCAAGACTCGGCAGTCGGCAAGATCTTGCCGACCTAAGATATCGAGTGATGCGTAAGAGCCTGGCTAAGCTGTTTGCACAACACCCGAATCTGATCTATCTCTCAGGACATGAAAGGTCATTACAGTACCATAAAGTTTTTCAACAACATTATGTAGTAAGTGGGTCTATTGCCAAAGCCACCGCCACGGCGGAAGGTAACAATGCCAGGTACGCTGAAGGAACGCCAGGATTTGGTAAGCTGAATTTTTATACCAACGGGGATGTCTTTCTTGAATTTTGGACCGTAGACAAAGATGATCAGGAGAAAATGTCTTTCCGGGAGAAAATACTCAACCACGTTTATGATCCTAAAAGTGATGAACCCAAAACATACCCTGATCTCGACTTCACCGGTCAGCGCATGACCACCTATGCCACTGATAAACTTGAGAAAAATCAGAAACGCCCGGGGCTTTTAGGTAAGAACTACCGAAAGGAATGGAGGACAGAGATCAAAGATATACGGGTTTTTGACATTGGTAAAGATAGAGGTGGATTGAAAATAGTCCAGAAAGGAGGGGGTCTTCAAACCAAATCTCTGCGTCTTGAAAATGCCGAAGGCAAACAATACGTACTGCGTTCTATCGAGAAATTTCCGGAAAAGGCCGTGCCCGCAGCTTTGAGAGGAACAATAGCTTCTGACCTTGTTTCAGACCAGGTTTCCGCTTCCCATCCTTATGGCGCTTTTGCAGTACCGAAGCTGGCCGAGGCAGCGGGTGTTTACCATACCAATCCTGAATTGGTCTACCTGCCCGATGATCCGAGGCTTGGGGAATACCGGGAAGACTTTGCCAATGGCCTGTATTTGTATGAAGAGCGGCCGGCCAAAGATAGAAGTGACGTAGCGAGCTTCGGCAGATCTAAAAAGATCATCAATACAGCCGATGTATTGGAAAAAACAATGAAAGATGATGAGCACTATGTAGATCAGACACAGGTACTGCGTTCGCGCATTTTCGATATATGGATAGGGGATTGGGATCGCCACGATGATCAGTGGCGCTGGGCAAGCTTTAAAGATGATGATGGTTTTACCTTTTACCGACCAGTACCAAGGGACCGGGACCAGGCATTTTTCTGGGCCGATGGAACACTGATCAAATTAATATCGCGCAGGTGGGGTGAGCCTAAATTCCAAGGGTTCCACCATGAAATCAGGGATGTAGCAGGGCTAGAATTTAATGCCCGGTATTTTGACCGTTCTTTCCTCACAGAGCCGGATTTGGACGATTGGGTCAAGATGGCAGAGGAAATAAAAAGTAAAATGACCGACGAGCTTATTGAATCATCGGTCAAAGACTTTCCACCTGAGATATATGCCTTACATGGAGAGGTGATTATCTCCAAGCTCAAAAAGCGGCGTGATGACCTCACCAAATATGCCAGGGAATTCTACCTGTTTCTATCCAAATCTGTGAATGTAATGGGTACCAACAAGGCTGAGCGTTTTGAGGTGACTCGCCTTAATGATGAAGAAACTTTGGTACAAGTATTCAGAGTGAAGGAGAAATCCGGTAAAATGAAACGGCAGGTGTATGAACGAAAATTCAAAACCAGTGAAACGGATGAGATCAGGCTTTATGGATTGGGAGATAATGACAGATTTAATCTGCGCGGAGAAGTCAAAAAAGGGATAAAAGTGAGGATTATTGGTGGTAAAGGCAAAGATGAGATCACCGACAGTTCGAAGGTCGCTGGCCCATCCAAGCGCACCATATTTTACGATAAGAAATCCAAATCTTCAATTACTTCTACGGGTGAGCTTAAGAATAAAAGCACGGATAAGAAATCATCTATCAACGCCTATAATCGCTACGAGTTCAAATACGACAAAGCGATCCCCATGCTCAATGGAGGCTTCAACCCTGACGATGGGTTGTTTATAGGTGGTGGCGTTTCGATCATCAAAAATGGATTCCGCAAGGAGCCGTTTGCAGCCAGGCATACCATATTGGCCTCAATAGCACCAAGATCTTCCTCATATAACTTCAAATACACCGGACACTTCACCCAGGTGTTCGGCAAGTGGGACCTGTTGCTAGAGGCAGACATCTTCGAGCCCAGCTTTGCTGACTTTTTCTATGGTTTTGGTAATAGAACTGCTTTCGATATGGACGCAAGAGAAGAAGACTCTCAATTCTACAGGGCGCGTTATGGGCAATGGTTTACAAGAACGGATATCCAGAGATCGTTTGGCAAAGGTATCCATACTTTCAAGCTAGGAGGATTTTACAGATCGGTGAAGATAGAGACCGATGAGAATGATAGTGAGGTCAACCGTTTTATTCTATCCTATCCTGAAAGTGTAGGCCGAGGAGCCGAAAGTGATATACCACTATTAGATAATCGCCGGAACTATGTCGGAGCCCGATTAGAGTATAATCTAGATCTTAGGGACTCCAGGACCTTTCCGACCAAGGGAATGGCCTGGAACGTTTCAGGAAAAACCGTGACCCAGATAAGTGACGAAGAGAATGACTATCAAAGTATTGCTTCTGACGCTTCTGCCTATTTTAGTTTTGGTAGTGCTTTCAAAACTACCCTAGCTGTAAGAGTAGGTGGGCAGGCCAACTTTGGTGATTTTGAATTCTATCAGGCGCCAAGGTTAGGAGGCTTAAACAATTTGAGGGGATACAGAAGAAGTAGGTTTGCCGGCGATGAGATATTCTACCAAAACACTGATTTGCGAATTAAGCTTTTGCAATACAGAACCATCCTTTTCCCTGGTACACTGGGCATTACTTTGATTCATGATATTGGAAGAACATGGACTGATCAGGAAGATGTAGCCTTGATTGATGATTCTAAAGAGCAGTGGCATCGCGGCTATGGTGGAGGACTTTGGATAGCGCCGCTAGGCACAGCGGTCATATCAATCGATTACACTGTTTCCAACGATGATGAAACGGGTATTTATGTCCGGTTTGGGTTCCTCTTCTAGGCTAGGTCGTTGAGTTCCTGACCTAGATTTGCCCTTGCCTGATCCTCCCAAAGTGGATAGAACAGGTCTGTTTTGAATATGCGCTCCTGCTCCAGAAAAGAATGGAGTACTTTTTTGCGGCCTTTTCTGTACATGAAATCAGGGTAGATGCGATACTCCTTTCTAATCTGTTTAGTGTAGGCCTTGTAGTCCGCTTCATTTGACCCTAGAATGGATAAATCAATATCTAGCATAAAAGCGGTGTCAAAGTCACTATCCTCTGCCAGTACATGAGACTTAGTGGCTAAGATGAGGTCTGATATTTTAGTGAGCACTTCCTGAGATAGTCCAAGTCGATCAAGTTGTGCCATAGACAGCTCAGCGCTTTTTTCCTCATTGTTGCCCTTACGTACATTGTAAATAGCGTCATGATACCAAATGGCCCAAAGAACCTGATCGCGTTGGCTCAGGTGCTCTTGATATTCCTCGGTAAGCCTGAGTAAGTTGTTGATGTGGGTCAGGCCATGATAATGCCTGCTCTTATGGCTATAGTAGGAAACTAACTCATCAAACAATTCCGTTTTCAGTTCACCATCACCGCTATATCTGTCGGCTAAGGAAAACCAGGATTCGCGAAGCATTTCTATCATCATATCTGCAAATGTATATGATCGTCATGACGTACAGCGTGGCAACCGTGATAACGGATCTTTGGGTAGCGCCGTAAACGCCATCTTGATACCAAGTGAGGTTCTATAAATATTTTGCTGATCTTACTGTTTTGTGCCAGAATGGTCAAAAGGGTTTTTGTCCTTTGATTATCTACTGCCAGGCTATTATCTATCATTCCTAATGTCAAATAATCTGCTAAATCATATTGCCAGTAACCTTGTTTTTTACAAAGTTCAGGCTGATCTAGCTCTCCATTGAGAGGTGCTACATACGCCCCATACCCAAGAAAAGAGGGAGAAGTGTTGGTTTGCATGTGTGTGGATTTATCCTTATAAAAGAAAGCCAGATCTACTTTTTTGCCGTCATCATGACTTAGATGAGGCAGCAGTGGGAATCCATCAAAAAATGGGAAGTTGGCATCCAGGTATAATAACTGAGTTTCAGGGTAAGTGCTGTTCATCTTTATGGCGGTACTTTCTAGAACATCAAACAGCGTGTGATTCACATAATGTCTATTCAATAACCAAGTAATATGACTTCGAGGAGCAAGAAGACCGGATTTGGGAAGGGCTTTGCGACCGAAAGCAGGGGCTAGCCATGGAACTATCCATAAACAGGTAGCGAGATAGAGGAGTATAAAAACACCTGATTTGATAGCAAATCTGATTCGTTTTTTGAGCCATTTTCTATTGATGGCTGGATAGAAAAAGAGTGTTAATAACAAAACTATACCACCAATTTGAGTAATGATGGTAAGCGTGGTGAAGAGAAGCAAATAGATCAGAACTCTTGCAATCACATCATAGGAGTTGTTATACCTATGTGAACGACTAAAATGAGAATATGGTATGAATTGGCTTAGTCAGCCAGCGGAAAAGCAATGTAGAAATGAGAGCCTTGCCCAGCTTCAGAGGTACACCAAATCTTACCATTCATGGCCTCGATATTCTTCTTGGTGATGTAAAGACCAAGTCCGAGCGAAGATTCTCCGGCCGTAGGTCTGTTGGACAAGCGTCCCTTTTTCCTGAATAGCTTCGTAAGGTCTTCTGAACAGATACCTGGACCTTGATCACTCACTTTCAGAATGAGTTCGCTTTCTCCGATAAACAAGGCAACCTCTACGTTGGTCTTCGGTTCACTAAACTTGATGGCGTTACTGATCAGGTTGTCCACTGCTTGCGTATATATGGGCAGGTTGATCTTGATAAATTCCCCTACGATGATGTCGTCTATGATTTCGATGCCCTTATTACTGGCGACAATACGATGACCTCTAAGTGTACTGAATATGGCATCACTAGGGTCTATTACCACATGAGCGAGGCGAGGGTCTTCCTTCTGTTCCAGCAGATTACTGATCATCGATTTAATATGTGTTACCGTACCTTCTATGAGCTTAGCCTGTTCATCCGCTGTTTCAGGAGCATGCCTGAGTAAATAAGAGGCGCCGGTAATATGGTTCAGTGGATTGCGCACGTCATGCGCTATTAGGTTCAGCAAGTTGCTCATGTAGCGCTTTTGTGAATAAAAACGCCCGGCAAAGTACAGGGTAATGATGAGTCCAAGCAAAATGCCTAACAACATGATCAGTCGATCAAAAAGCTGAATCTTTTGTGAGTCATTAGCCACCTGAAGCTCCGCTAATAGAAACTCTTTTTCTGCCTGCTCTATTTCGTATTTTTTGGTGATTTCGAGTAGAATTCGTTCTCTATCTTCCGCTTCAATCTTTTTAATAATATTTTCTGATTCAACTTTGTAAAAGCGGGACAGATCACTCTTATTTTGAAGTTGATAAGTATCTGATAAGTCTGAATAAATTGTTTGAAGAACCTGTAGCTCAGCTCCAGATTTTGCTAATAACTCAGCACGTTTTAATGTAGTTATAGCACTTTCAAGCTCGTGCAATTGTCTCCAAACGGTAGCTTGATTTTGGTAAGAATTTATCAACGCGTCAGTCAAATCAATTTCATCAAATAGCTGGATAGCTTCACTTAAAAGAGGCAATGATTCGTTATATTTTTCCAATAGGATCATTACATAACCAATGTTATTTTGAGCATGAGCAGTACCCTCAACATCGCCAATAGCTTGATGTATATCCAATGATTTGTTAAAATACTCTAAAGCAGACTCAAATTCTTTATTACTGACTGCAACCGTTCCTAAGTCATTGTACAAAGTGGCAACACGCATTTTGTCATTCTGCTCTAAATAGATTTGCAATGACAACTGATAGTTAGTCTTGGCTTTTGTTAATTCTCCATTCTCTTCATAAGCTAACGCTAAGTTTCTCAATGACTTGGCTTTTATTAATGCTAAGTCCAAATCTGATTGAATTAGAACAGCACGTTTTTGGTATTCTATAGCGTGGTCCGCACTACCGTTGTACAAGAAAAGCAGAGAAATACTATTTAATGATTGAATCACCAACTCGTCATTTCCAAGATTTTCTCGGATTTTGAGAGACTTTAAGTAGTAATTCAGAGCCTCTATAGGCCTTTTTTGTCTTCTTTTGATCTTACCTTTAAGATAATATGCACTACTTAATTCTTGTTCACTAAACCCTTCCGCAAGACTTAAATATTGATTGGTGAAATCAAGAGCAATAGCATATTCCTTGTTGGCATAAGCTTCATTAGCCAAAAGAGATATATCAACTAATTCGGGTTCTATGTCTGTCGTTTGCTCGCAAGAAGTTAAAATCAGACAACCAGACAACAATAGAAATATGTAAACAAATAGTTTCAAATGACGCAAATCATACAAATCTTAAAACTAAAATAACAATAATTTAAATTTAGAAACAAGAAATATGCTATAATTAACTTGTTATAATTCTAAAAATGCTTCTAAAAGCGGCAACTTCTACACCCTTGCTATTCTTCTCCTTCTTTTTTAGAGGTGCCACCTCCATCTCCGCTTACTTGACTTTGACTGTTACCAGTTCCACCTTGAATATGGCATAACTCTTGAATCGAAAATACCTTCCATGTTGTACTCAGATGGTCAAGCGTGTTTGTGTGGCGGTTTTTACTAAGTTTCATAATTAGTAATATTTGACGTTAAAAATTAAATAATCGAGTTCAATCCTTTAAAAAGAATCTTAAACTGCTTTTCTTTATTAAACTTTAAATTATATAGTAACCAAACATTCGAATAAATCCTGAGAAAAGCCAAAGGAATATGCACAACTCAACCAGAAAAGTGAGCATTTGAATTCTTTTGACTTATTTTAGGTGCTCGTTGGGACAATTAATAATCACATTTGATTAAACCTTTGGTGGCTGTAGTTGTCTAAGGTATGTTGATATATTCGGTTAAAGGTAAAGTACAAGCGCAAGTTTGTTCACTTTACATTTTAAAAGTGTGAATTTAAATAGTGCAAATACCTAGTAGTGTAAGTAGATACTATATTCATCTATAGACTACTTTCTTAACGTTTATTTCATACTATATTTAATAATGTCTTTTATTTATGTCGTAGTTTTAAGTGTAGCAAGAAGCTTTAACCTTTGGTTACACTTTTGCTCGATATGGAATAAATTGCAAGCAAGAACATTTTTTAGTAATATTATTAAGGAGGTGCCTTAGTTTTTATGCATCATCGCCTAGTCAATATGCAAAAGGTCAAACCGGAGAATTATAAAGGTATAGAGTACGTGCGTATGGTGAATCTGCCGGAAGAACAGCGGGTAGCCATTGCCGACTGGCTTACAGAAGACACCCTAATAAAGATTTTAAGGGATAACATTATTTTGAGAGACTGCGTCCAGTATTCAGACTACACTTTTTGGTTGGAAAACATTTTCAACGTAGAGGAGCAGCAAGAATCAATTCCTCAATCGGATGATGCTAAAGTAGGGTTGGATAACCTGAAGAAGGCACTTTCGGACGCTATCTTCCCAGCAAGATCTTAAGCTTATTTCTTCCAGGTAAACCGGAAGCAAGAGCCCCCAAGTGGACTTTCTGTGTACCACAACTCACCCTGTGCATCCATCACAATCTCGCGCACGGTATTGAGGCCTATGCCCTGAGACTGCTCTGATTTGAGCGTACTTTCCCTACCAAAAAGCTTGAATATCACATCCCGTTTTTCAGGCGCGACCACTTGGCCATTATCCGCAAAGTAGAACGAGTATGCATCGGCCTCATCCTCGTAGCCAATTTCCAATAAACCTCGATCTTTATCATTGTATTTGACGGCATTAGAAATCAAGTTCATGAAAAGCTGAATGAGCTGTGTACGATTCCCCTTAATAGTCGGTAAAGTATCCTTTACTTGAATATGGAAGTGATCTGGAATGTATATCAACTTTTTCAATTCATCGACCATTTGATTCAGGTCGACAAAGTGATGCTGTTTGGGCGATTCTTCGTCGAGTTCGGCATTTCTTAATATGCCCTGTATCAGCCTTTCCATCCCCTCGATGTTTTCCTGTAGCAGTATCGATATATCGTGGTACTCCTTACTGTCATTGCAACTGGCACCTTGTTTTAATAGTGAAGCCAAGGCTTTTATTCTGCCCAGAGGCGATTTAAGATCGTGGGATACAATGTGGGCGAATTTCTTCAACTCATTATTGAGCTTGGCCAGCTTTTCATTTTTTTCGAGTAAAGAAACTTCGAATTGGCGCTTATCTGATATATCTCGAATTACGGCCATGGTATAAGCCTCACCGTCATTGGTTTCCAGAGGGGCCAGGGCGATGTCAACATCCACCTCTGCGCCGTCTTTTTTGAGCGCAAACAGTTTTAAGCCTTCACCCATCTTTCTCGAGGTATTGGCATGGCCAAAGGATGCTACGTGCTTGTGATGATGCTCATGATATCGAGACGGAATCAGCACGCTGATTGGCTGCTTTAGTAATTCTTCTCGACTATAGCCGAAGAATTTTGAGAGCTGATTATTGCATGATAAAATAAGACCGGATTTGTCAACTATTAGTATTGGATCTGGAAACAACTCTATGGCGTTGATTACATAATCATAGCTACTTGGCATACTCAGGGAACTTCAGAATTAAAAAAGTGATCATTTGCCCGTCCGACGACTAAGAGAGACAAGGCACTAGATGCTTTGCAAGTGAACGACTAAATAATAATTATAACTAGATTTCACTATGATATAAGTCATAGTAGAGACAAAGGGCTTTAGTTTTCAATATACTAAGTGATATAAAAATATTAGGACCTTATCCTTAAAATGTATAAATCAGATACTTGTTCTATGCGATAAAACTGCATTAATCCCAGATGCCTTTTGGTACTACTTCGAGTATGTGACCGTCCGGGTCATGAAAATAGAAAGATTCCTGACCACTTTTCCAAATCACTTTATCAATAATTTCAATGTTAAGCGTATCGGTGAAATAGGCTTTGGTACTATCATAAGCTTCACTTTCTACTTCGAAAGCAAAGTGCTGCTTACCATGAGCATAGTGACCCGGAGGGCTTGTTTTTGTCTTCGAGTCTTCAGCGATGAAACATAATAATACACTAGACCCTGCACGGAAAAAAATGTGCTTACCGGCTACCTTACTAATGACCGGCAATCCTAAAATGCCGTGATAGAAAGCATCGCTTTTATCAACGTCACTAATATAAAGGCAGGTTTCTTTGATCTGAGAAAAATTTATTTTCATGAAAACAGGTTTTGTAATTCACTTTTTCTGGTTAGAAAATCATTCCATATATCTAATAGTATATCTTGAGCTGGTTGAACTGCTGCGATGGCGGCTGAAACTTGTCCAATTTCCAACTCTCCCTCCTCAAGGTCACCCTCAAAAATTCCCAACTTCGACCTCCTTATGCCTAGAATCCTTTTGATCTCCTCTTTATCCGCTCCTGCTTCTTCGGCAGATTTGACCTGCTCATAGAATTGATTTTTAATGAGGCGCACCGGAGTGAGCTGTTTCATCGTTAGAATCGTATCCCCCTCTGATGATGCTACCACGCGTTGCTTGAAATTTTCATGGGCCGACGATTCTATGGAAGTGGCGAACCGGGTACCGACTTGGACGCCTTCTGCCCCTAAGGCCATAGCAGCCAGCATAGCTTTCCCGCTGCCAATGCCACCGGCAGCGATTAATGGTATAGAAACCTGTTCGCTCACCATGGGTAGCAGGCAGAAAGTAGTGGTCTCTTCCCTGCCATTGTGCCCACCAGCTTCGAACCCTTCGGCCACGACAGCATCAACACCAGCTTCTTCACTTTTCCGAGCGAATTTCACACTTGATACCACATGCACCACTTTTACCCCTTGTTGCTTGAGCAAGCCTGCCCACACTTTCGGGTTTCCCGCAGATGTAAACACAATCTTGACATCTTCTTCTACAATGATACGCATGATCTTTTCGATCTCCGGATATAGCAAAGGAACGTTGACACCGAAAGGCTTCTGGGTCGCTTGTTTACACTTTTGTATGTGCTCTCTTAATGTATCGGGATGCATGGAGCCAGCACCGATCAAACCAAGCCCACCAGCATTGCTCACTGCCGATGCGAGCTTCCAGCCACTGCACCATACCATCCCAGCCTGGATGATGGGATATTCAATATTAAAAAGCTTTGTAATCCGGTTTTTCATGTATCAAATGGTGTAAGAAGGAACGGTTAATTTAGAAAACAAATAGACTTATAGAAAGGTAATTGTCATCCCTTGTTCAGATTGTCAAACTATGTGGTCAAGATGGACTATTTGTGGGCTATTGTTTTAACTTTGCAACAGCTGCATTTTTCAATCTAAACAATCAATTCATTGAGCTTTAAGGACCTCAGGGTAAAGTTTCTGATTTGGCGTCTTAAGTATCTTAACAACCGGACATTCATTATCATTTTGAGTGCCCTTATTGGTGTTATATCCGGGTTTGCGGCTGTCGTTCTTAAAGAGCTTGTTCATTTTATCCAACAGTTGCTAACTGGTGGATTTAATATAGAATACGCTAACCTTTTGTACCTCAGCTACCCGTTGCTAGGTATACTGGTCACCTCGCTGGTGGCGAAATATATTTTCAGGGAAAACCTGGGCCATGGTATTACCACGATTCTATACATCATCTCCAAGAGATCAAGTATCGTCAAGAGAACTATGATGTTTTCTAGAATGGTGACCAGTGCCATTACCGTAGGCTTTGGTGGTTCTGTAGGGTTAGAGGCCCCTATAGTGGTTACCGGTTCAGCCATAGGATCCAACATTGGATCGGTTATGCACCTGAATTATAAGAAAAGAACACTGCTCATTGGTTGTGGCGCAGCAGCAGCTGTTAGTGCTATATTCAACTCACCTGTTGCTGGAGTCATCTTCAGTCTGGAGGTCATTTTAGCTGAAGCGACCATTTCTACGTTCATTCCACTATTAATCTCATCCGTTTTTGGATCTCTGGTATCCTTGACCCTGCTGGGCGAGCATGTATTGTTCTCTTTCAGACTAAGGGATAACTTCATTGCCGCTGATGTGCCATTCTATATATTGCTGGGTATTATTTGTGGGTTGGTATCTGTTTACTTTACTAGAGTTACTTACCGCGTAGAACGCTTCATCAGCAGGGTAAAGAACAACTTAGGGAGGGTATTGACCGGCGGTATCTTACTCGGCCTCATTATCTTCATCTTCCCGCCAATCTATGGCGAAGGCTATGATACCATCAAAGCACTACTGGCCGGAGATACTACCAATGTATTTAGTAGAAGCCTGTTCTTTGATGAGATCGAAAACACTGGCTTTCTACTCCTATTTCTTTTTGGGGTATTATTGATCAAACCAATTGCTTCATCGCTTACTATAGGATCAGGTGGTAGTGGAGGAATATTCGCACCTTCTCTTTTTATCGGAGGTGTAACAGGATTTCTTTTTTCCAATACCATCAATTTCTTCTACGGCTCAAACGTGGTGAGTACCAGTAACTTTACGTTGGTCGGGATGTGTGGTGTAATGAGTGGGGTACTATACGCACCACTGACAGCCATATTCCTGATTGCCGAGATCACCAGTGGATACCAGCTATTTGTTCCGCTTATGCTCGTATCGGCTATTGCTTATAATACTGGTTCATTCTTCGAGAAGCACTCGCTTTATACCAAGAACCTCATTGAAAGCGGTGACTTGATCCAATACGATAAAGACCGGCAAGTACTTAGCCTGATCAACATGAAAAAAATAGTTGAAAAGGATCTCTTGCAAATTCATCCTAAGGCTACTCTGGGGGAATTGGTTGATCTGGTCAAAATATCGAAACGGAATATTTTTCCGGTCGTTAATGAAAAACAGGAGCTCGCAGGTATCATCACATTGGATGACATAAGAGACATCATGTTCGACTCCGAATTGAGAGAGAGGACAACGATAGAAACGCTCATGCATTCTCCTCCTGCTACTGTTTCCTCTCATGAAAATATGCAATCTGTCATGAGTAAATTTGAGGTTACCCAGGCATGGAACCTTCCGGTCATTGACAATGGGAAATATGTCGGCTTCGTGTCTAAATCACGAATTTTTAACACCTACCGCAATAAACTCATCAGTCAGCACAAGGAATAATTGCCGTTTTCAAAACTTACATAAGAACGCTAATTTTTTGAAAATCAAAGCCTAAGGCTGAAGACGCTGGTTTGTATGCTAAATTAGGCCACAAAAACAAGTGTACTTTTTTTGATTGAGTTGTCCACAAAGCATAAATTTAGTTTTTGGTACGTAAGTATCTAATTTACAGATACTTATATTAAATCGGACTACTCCTGTGGATAACTTCCGCCAAATGTGGAAAACTTTTAATTGCAAATTACAAATCTTCTTTTTGTATAAAATAGACTTTCATTGAATGTAAAAAACGACAATTTAGAACACGAATCTTACATGAAAGTTACTTGAGCTAAATGTGGTTTTTGTCAAATTTTTTTAAAAAAAATTATTATTTGCTTCAACAAAATCAATTCTCATGATGTTATACAAGTTTTATTCTAATATTATGCGCATGTTAAATATTTTAATAAATCTTCATGCGATGTGCCTCCCCCGGTAGTTACACCATTTGAGCGACTTCAAAAAGTTATATTTCTCCAATATATCAATCTAACTCGTCTATTATGCAAAATCGGTATAACGTTAGTAAACTTACGTCGGTTATAACCGTTATGAAAATTATGAAACCTGTCCTCATTACTATTCTTTTTTGCTCGACGATATGCGTTACCTGCCTGGCACAGGATGCACCAGTGGTGAAATTTGAAGCGCTGGATAAAATCATCAATGAAAAAACAGACCATATCAAGGTGATCAACTTTTGGGCTACCTGGTGTGCTCCGTGTATAAAGGAGTTACCCTACTTCGAGGCATTAGACGAAAGCTTCGATAAGAATGAGGTCAAGGTCACTTTGGTCAGCCTTGACTTTGCTGATCAGCAGGAGCGTGTAAAAAAATTCATGACTCGTAAATCGATCGAATCAAAAGTGATCATACTGGATGAGATAGACTATAACTCATGGATAGACAAAGTGGAGAAAAGTTGGACAGGGGCTATTCCTGCGACCCTCATTATAGACGGTCGTACCGGTAAAAGAAAATTCATTGAAAAGGAACTGGAAGAGCACGAACTTAAAGCATTAATAACTGAATTTATAAACTAAATCAAACTCAACTGACTATGCTTAGGACTAAACTTCTTGCTGTAGTATGCCTGATGCTATTCTTTGCGGGTACTACTCCAAAAAAAGGATACGAGGTAGGCGATAAGGCCATCGACTTCAAGCTTAAGAATGTAGATGGTAAAATGGTTTCAATGGCTGATTACAAAAACGCCAAAGGCTTTATCGTAGTTTTTACTTGTAATACCTGCCCTTACTCACAGATGTACGAGCAAAGAATTATCGATCTGCACAATATGTATGCTGAAAAAGGATTTCCGGTCATTGCCATAAATTCTAATGACCCAATGCGCCAGCCTGGTGATTCTTTTGACGAAATGGTGAAACTGGCGAAGAACCAGAAATATCCTTTCCCCTATGTCTATGACAATACCCAGGAAATAGCCAAAGCCTATGGTGCTACCAACACACCTCATGTTTACATACTTGGAAAAGATGGTGGATCACTGGTTGTTAATTACATCGGCGCGATAGACAATAATGCACGTAGTGCTAGTGATGTGACTGAAAAATATGTAGAGAATGCAGTAAATGCATTGATGGGCGATAAAGATGTTGAAGTCAAAAAGACAAAAGCGATTGGCTGTACTATCAAGTGGAAAGCTAGCTAACGGTTAATAAGCTTAAGACATAAAAAAAGCGAGGTGAGAGCCTCGCTTTTTTTATGCTCTTTATTTTGGCTATAAGCTAAATGCGCTTTTCACTTTATCAACATAGTCAAGCTTTTCCCAAGTGAAAGTCTCTACTTCATGAGTCACCTGATTGCCGGTAGGATCCTTGAAAGTAACTGTTTTCTGTTGAGGTGTTCTTCCCATATGGCCATAAGCGGCAGAATCAGAATAAATAGGAGTTCTGAGCTTTAAGCGTTCCTCAATAGCATACGGTCTCATATCGAATATTTCCGCAATTTTCGCAGCGATAGCGCCGTCGTTAAGACCGACCTTAGCTGTACCATAAGTGTTCACGAAGATACCCATTGGTTTAGCAACTCCGATAGCGTAGGATACTTGTACCAGAATTTCGTCAGCAACACCCGCCGCAACCATGTTTTTAGCAATGTGCCTTGTGGCATAAGCCGCCGATCTATCTACCTTCGAAGGGTCTTTACCAGAAAATGCGCCACCACCGTGTGCACCTTTACCTCCATAAGTATCCACAATAATTTTTCTGCCTGTTAATCCGGCGTCACCGTGAGGCCCGCCAATCACAAACTTACCGGTAGGGTTAATGTGGTAGGTAATCTGATCATTGAAAAGGGCTTGAACATCTGCTTTAAGTTGAGCCTTCACTCTTGGAATGACAATGTTGATCATGTCTTCCTGAATCTTATCAAGCATAGCCTGCTCTTCGCCAAACTCGTCATGTTGAGTAGATATTACGATGGTATCTATTCTTTGAGGTTTGTTATCATCAGAATACTCGATAGTTACCTGTGACTTAGCGTCAGGTCTTAAGTAATTAATATCACTATTTTCCCTTCTGATTTTTGCTAGTTCGATTAGTAGTTTATGCGCCAGATCGAGTGCCAAAGGCATATAGTTGTCAGTCTCTTTCGACGCATAGCCGAACATCATACCTTGGTCACCAGCACCCTGTTCCTCTGGGCTAGCGCGTTCTACACCCATATTGATGTCAGGTGATTGCTCGTGAATAGTTGAGATAACACCACATGAGTTACCATCAAACATATATTCTCCCTTGGTGTAACCAATTCTGTTGATCACATCACGGGCTATTTGTTGTACGTCTAAGTAAGCCTTAGATTTAACTTCTCCACTGAGTACAGTAAGCCCGGTAGTTACTAATGTTTCACAGGCTACTTTGGAATCTTTATCAAAAGCTAAGAAATTATCGATTAAAGCATCTGAAATCTGATCGGCGATCTTATCAGGGTGGCCTTCCGAAACTGATTCGGAGGTGAAAAGATATGGCATAAGTTATTGAATTTTAATGTTTATCAATTGAGCGTCCAAATTTAGATTAATCCAAAATAAAATAAAATCTAAAGGATTATTAGTTGCTTAGTTATGAGTGCGTTATGCTAACTCGCATGTAATAAGAATACTGTAGGCACTTTACCGATCTGGATGGGCTTGCGCCGCCATTGTGCTACTGTTTTGGTTTGTATCAATTCTGTTGCACCAGTTAGATCCTTGGCTACACAAATTCTGGTAGCATTCCGGCATTCGGACAACAAAGCCGAGAAAAGCTGATCATTTCGGTAAGGCGTCTCAATGAATATCTGAGTTTGGTCTTTACGCTTCGATTGCGTTTCCAATTCGTTGATGGTCTTGGTTCGGCTCACCTTATCGATCGGTAGATACCCATGAAAGGCGAAATGCTGACCACTTAGGCCCGATCCGATAAGAGCCAACAGAATGGACGATGGCCCGACCAATGGCTTTATAACTATGTCGTTTTTATGCGCGAAATCAACTGCCATGGCGCCAGGGTCTGCTATGCCCGGGCAGCCTGATTCGGAAATTATGCCGACATCCTGCCCGTTAAATACCGGGTTAAGCAGTGCGCGGATATTGGTTTCGTCCGTTTTTTTGTCAAGCACTTCAAATTGAATGCTTTCTATAGGTTTGCCAATCTTCAACTTACTGAAATACCTTCTAGCCGTGCGCACATTCTCAGCCAAATAGTAATCTATTTTCTCAATGGCCGGCTTTACATAGGGAGGTATTACTGATGCCTCTGTGCTTTCAGCTATTACAATTGGAATCAGGTAAATACATCCCTTTGAGTTGCCCATTAGGTAAACTGAGTGATGGCATCAATGATTTGCTGAGGTTTTTCAGCGTGTACCCAGTGACCAGCGCCTTCTATGCTTACCAATTCTTGGTTGGTAAACATCTGCTCTATCAATGGAATATCTTCATCCAGCACGTAATCTGATTCAAGGCCTCTGATGAAAAGTGTCGGTTTGTCAAAACGAGCCTTTTCGTCTAACCCCTCTCCAATCTTATCTATATCCCTTTTGATTACAGGCAGGTTTATTTTCCACTTAAACCCTTCAGGGCTGCGGGTCAGGTTTTTGAGCAGAAACTGCCTGGTCACCTGGAAATGAACAAACTTGGAAAGCTGCTCATCCGCATCGTTTCTAGATTTGAGCTCGCTCAAGTCAAGGGCACAAAGACCATCAAGAATGGCATCATGATGCACTGGATAAGACTTGGGAGCAATATCTACTACTATTAGTTTTTGAAGCTTATCTGGAAAATCCATGGCAAACCGCATAGCGACCTTGCCGCCCATAGAGTGCCCCATGATAATTGGATTTTCTATACCATGTTGGTCGATGAACAAATTCAAATCGTTCGCCATCGCTTCATAAGTGAACTCATCACTGTGCGGGGATTGGCCGTGATTGCGTTGATCGAGCAGGTAGATTTTGTGATGTTCTCCGAGTATTTTGGCGATAGAAAGCCAATTATCAGAAGAACCGAAGACACCGTGAAGAATAATAAGCGGTTCTCCCTCTCCGGTTTCGCGAAAAAATAATTCCATAGCGCTAATTAGTTGCGCTGCAAAGATAGAAAGAACCGCTTAAAAGGTGTTGTCAGAACAACAAAGATCCTAATGCTGGGTATCCATGTAGTTCATCAAAATGAAAGCCAGGATCATACCTGAGCCTATGCCTTCGACTGCTACGGCCACAGCCACGATGTAAGGGTTCAAGAACCGTCCCATCGCTTCGTTCTCAATTAAAGCTTGCATGAAGGCCGGGTCAATGAACTGGACATAAATGAATATGATCAATCCAAAGCCTACGCATCCTATGATGGAAGTGAGCACCCCGAGCCCAAGCCCCTTCAAGTAAGTGAAAGAACTGCCATTGGCTCTTTTGAACTCTTTTAACGAAAGGTATATCCCTCCGGCTAGAATGAAAAAGTTAAGCGCTCTAAGCTCAATCACATGAGCCAAACCTGACCATTTCATGATCAAGAAGAATAGTGTCAACCCTGCGGCAATCAGAAGCCCATACTTCTCCGCAGTTTTTTCGATGGTTTTGGGGATGGCGACATTCATTTTTCGGTTGGTTGGTCTAAATCAATATAAGCAATTTTGGACGTTTTTCACAGAAAACGCCCCAACCAACCATCGCCCTAATCCAATACTAAAGGAAAGTCATGCCCTCTTGAAAAGGTATACGGAAACTGGAGTTTGCCTTTGAACTTCTTAGAAAACTCAGGGACTTGATCGTCAAGATAAGACTTAAGCTCGTAGATAGTGACCTTTCCATCTTTTGGGCTGCCATCGGCTTTGCCGTTGAGGCCTTCCAGCAATACATAGGTGAAAATCCCATGACCAAGCTCTTTGAACTCACTGGCAAACTGCTCGCTGCCGGCGGAGGATAAAACGTGTACACCGGCACTTCTAGAGAGTTGTGCCAAGGCCTTCTCTTCCACCGCGCCGCGCTGTGCCAATAGTTCTACCGAGCCACCTGATTGGCAGGCATCAATTACGACCAGCTGCTTTAGCGCCGATATGCGTTTGAATTTGCGCTGTAGTTCTTCTGCGTTGATAGCTGTCTTTCTGAGCTTGTCCGAAGCGTATAGCCTGACATTCTCGGTAGGTATAAAGTAGAACGTCTCATCCACCATGCTGCCATGTCCGGCAAAATAGAAAAAGAAGACATCCTCCGGTTTGATTTTCTGCGTAAGCTGCTCCAGCTTGAAAAAGATATTCTCCTTGGTGGCTTCCTTGTCATATATTCTCACCACCTCTATGTCTTCAAACAAACCTTTACTTTTAGACGCTACTAATTCGGAGAAACCCGAAGCATCCGCTTTGGCATAGTTGAGGTTGAGTTGCGGGTTGACGTATTCATTAATACCCACAGCTAATACGTATAATTTAGGCTCCTTCGGCTCAGACTCGCCATACTTCACGGTAGTCTTAACGGGCTTAGATTCTACCCTGCCCTTACTGAAAGCCGATACTTCGATGCTATTTCTGCCAGGTACTAGCTCTAGATCGTACACCCTAAACACCGATTTACCTGACTTTAATTTGGCAAAGACATCTGAATCATCAATGTCTAAGCGTTTTCCGTTATGCAGTACTTTAATTTCGTCTACATCGCCTCCAGCGTTGGTGACTTTTATAAAAAGCTCCGCTTTGGCATGATTGGCTTCTTCTCCTGCTGTAGGTGATAGAATTTCAATTTGAGGCGGTGGAGAAGACCTGATTTTATCTAACAGGTTGATTTTGTTGTCAAGCTGGTTTTTATTGCCAAACACATCCTTCAGTAATTCTGGCTGGTAGAATTCTTCGAAAAACTGGTTGACACCATAACTATCGAGCCCTTTCACAAAAACGATGGCATTACGAGCGCCTTCAGTAGCATTGAAGTATCCCTTGGCATTTTGCACCATCCAATCCCGCTCCCCAATAGAGATATGACTAAAAAGCTCTTTGCCACTCTGCAAGTCCCATATTTTGATCACGTCATCGCGGCTTGCACTCACAAGGTATTTGCTGTCAGGTGTAAAATGGACGGATATAACCGGACTGGTATGCCCTTCAAATGATTTCACCTCCTTACCGGTATAAGCATCCCACAGCCTGACTACCCGATCATCGCCTCCGGTAGCCAGATACTTTCCGCTCTGGTCGTATTGTATGGTGTGTACAGGTCCTTTGTGATTGGTCAACTTCATGGTCTGTAAGCCAGTAGCGATTTCCCATATTTTAATTTTGCCATCCCAGGATACAGAGGCTACCTGGCTTAATGAGGGATGAAAATCGAATTCCGGAACGTTGTCACTATGACCGATGAAATCCCGTACTTCTCGCTTGGTATCGATCTCCCACATTTTGAAAGTCTTGTCCAACAGCCCAGTGAAGATATAGAGCCCATTAGATGAAAAGGATAGCGCATATGGAGACCCGTCTTTGAATCTGAAAGTGTCAATCAGTTCACCAGTTTCAATGTCCCAGATTTTAGCGGTACCATCCCAACTTCCTGTGAGCAACTGTTTCCCATCGGGGCTAATGTCAATTGAGAAAACAAGCTCTCTATGCCCTTCAAATGTCCTGATCAACTCACCGGAGGCTGCATCCCAAAGCTTAGCTGTGTTGTCTGCACTGCCGGTTACGATCTGCTTGCCGTCTTTCGAGAACTCGTAGCACAATACGGCTTTTTCATGTCCATAGAATTCCTGTACTATGTTACCGGATGCTAGCTCCCACATACGTAGGATATTACCAATTTTACCTTTGAGCATGTGTTTGCCATCCGGGCTTATTTTAATCTCATTGCGCAGATCGGTGTATTTCTTGATATAATATTCCCATCTGGAGTTAGCATCATAGTTAAGGCCGCCTCTATCCCTCAAATTCAAATAACCTTGAAGCGTTTTGACTTCTTCTCCAGTTTTCAAATCCAATAGCTTCACCGTACGATCGTCACTGGCAGTAGCTATGAAACGTCCATCAGGACTTAAAGCAGCTTCATTAATTGGCTCTTCATGGATACCGCCTAGATTAAGCACGAGATCGCCGGAAGCGTAATTCCATACTTTCACTGAATCCTCACCGGCCAGCATGATCAGACTATCATCATGACTGATGTCAATAGCACGGAATTCATCCCATTCGGCTACAAATACTTTATCCTCCTTGCCCGTTTTTAAATTCCACGTTTTGAATGCACCATTATTACTGCCAAATAATAGCCACGACCCATCACTACTGAATTCGATATAGGTAGCACATCCACCGCACCAGCCTTCCTCGCGTTTGAATTCATAAACCAGCTCCTCACTTTCCAGGTCATATATAGTCACGGTTCGATTGTCATTACCAAAAGCAATCCACTTGCCATCAGGGCTGAATTTGGCATTTACCCCAAAACCAAGCCCTTTTTCTGGGTTTACCTTGAACTCTTTCAGTGTCTCTCCGGTGGGTAAGTCCCATATCTTAGCATAAGTATTAAATCCCGCTGTCACGGCTAATTTTCCATCTGGACTGATATCAACGGTAGTAAGCAGATCATCATGACCGGCCAAGGTGCGCACTACATCACCGCTAGCGATGTCCCAAAGCTTGGCTGTATAATCGGCATTACTAGTCAGGAAATACTTTTGATCCGGCGTTAGTGCGATGTGATTGATGGTAGAAGTGTGCCCGATGAAAGTCCTTATTTCCCAGCCTGTTTCGATGTCCCAGAGCTTAGCTGTTTTATCGCGGCTACCTGTCAACAAGAAGCGCCCATCAGCACTGAAAGCAAGTCCCTTGATAGACTCATAATGACCTTGTTGCACTACGGTTTCTACATCTTGGCCTAGAGCGCTCAGAGAGCTGCCTATGCAAAAGAGAATGGAAAACAATCTTTTAATTAGCATGGTGTTTGTTTACTTAGCTGCGGAAGGGGGTTTTTAGCGAAAACAGTTTCAAAGGCCTTCTAAATTATTTATTTTGAATACTAAGCACAATTTAAGAATTTGTAAGAAGATTTTTTTAACTAACTGGCATTGGCCAAACTTCGATTTTTAACATCAACTAAGATGAGCCAAAATAACAAAAACTATTTTCTGCTTCTATACATAGTGATCTCCCCTTTGCTTGTTTTTTCTCAAGCTAAAGAACGTGTTTTACCAGGCAATATCAATCGCCAGAGCATTAATAACTATGCACCATACATGAGTGGCGACGGCAATTTCATGGTTTATTTGAATGACAATAATGATTTTGAGGAGCTTAGGATGGTACAAGCCACCAAAAAAACGGCGGCATCCTGGAATGACCCTGTTGAAATTGCCAAACCAATCAACTTCCCTAAACTGAACTACACAGGGGGTTACAGCCTGAGTTTTGATGGGAAGACACTGTACTTTACGAGCAGACGCTCCGGTGGTATCGGTGGATATGATATTTGGTACAGCACCAAGACATCTACTGGCTGGTCTCAACCTACTAATGACGGTACACCATTGAATACTTATGGACATGAAGGGTGCCCGGTTTTATCACCTGATGGCCAGTACATGTATTTTATGCGCTGTGAAACTATGAGCCAGAACAGTGCCGACCAATGCAAACTTTTTGTAGCTAAAAGAAAGCGGAATAGCAAGCAATGGACTGAAGCGGTAGAACTTCCAGCCAATATAAACGACGGTAATACCATGACGCCCAGAATTATGGCGGATGGTGAAACACTGATGTTTGCTTCATCTAAACCCGGAGGTAAGGGTGGACTGGATTTGTATATGACCAGAAAAGAAGGGGACAGTTGGAGCGATCCTGTACCGCTTGACTTTATAAATTCAGAAGAAAACGAACAATACATTGCCGTTACAGCTAAAGGTCGCTATATGTTTTATGATCGTCGAGGGGCGAAGAACAGACAGATAGCTGGGCTTTTAATACCGGACGAATTCAAGCCAGAAAAGCTGATGCGTATCGAAGGAAAGGTTGTTGATGCTGGTACTGGGGAACCACTGGAGGCATACATCCGGGTTTATAATCTAGATACCAGAGAACGCATCTGGAACCTGGCTACTGATAATCAGGGTGACTTTAACCTCACCCTCAAAGAAGGTGCGAATTACGATCTTGCCATAGAGCCCAGAGACCCCAACTACAAATTCTACTCAAAGCTATATGAGTTGGAAGAGATGCGTTTTGCCGGTAGAGATGAGTTTGAAGCAACACTTAACACTGTTAATAGTGGCGATCAGTTTGTTCTGGACGGAATACAGTTCAAACCATTCACCGCTGAGCTGGATGATAAATCAACCTACGAACTGAGAAGGTTGACCAGGATGGTGCGTAACTATGCTGATAATAGATTTGAGATTGCTGCTTACATTGATGAGTTCAAAACGGATTCTATCCAAAGCGATCCGGACTTGACCGAGGTCATCATTGACACTTTGATTATCGAGCCTGAGGTAATAGAGTACGACAGCCTGAATGAAATAAGTGAGTTGGACGCAGATTCTTTAGCATATGAAGAAGAAGAAGTTTATGATAGTTTGGCAATAGAAAGCAGCCCAGAACCTGCTTATACGCTAAAATATACTTATCATAATGACAGAACTCAGAAACAGGCCCAAGCAGTGGTAGACTATTTGGTCAGCAGGGGGATTCCCGCTGAGAACATTGTGGCTGTGGGCTATAAGGACAACCATAAATTGGTGGAGAATGACTCTGATGCAAACAGGTCAAAAAACCGGCGAATAGAAATTAAAGTGCTGGAATAGCTAGCGCTCAATAGGTACAACTACCAGCGTTTGATCCCAAGCGAGGATCATTTCTATTTCATCACCTACTTCCTCAAAAAAGATAGAGAAGGTTTCGAACGTGTCTTTGGTTTTGATCACTGGCAGATCTTCTACTATCAATTTATCAAAGCTATCTTCGCGCCGTGCCTGGCCGCTGAAAGTTACTCCCCATTCCGGAATGTCGCTGTTGAATATGATCGTCCAGGAGTCTTCCTTTGGTATCGTCCAGATAGAATAGGTTCCAGAATCGAGTGGTTGGCCTTCAAACTTAACAGGTTGATTAAGCTTCATTGTAGTAGGCTCATTTGCACCGGTACGCCACACTTGATCGAACGGCACTAAATCACCAAAGATCTCTCTGCCTTTTTTTTGAGGACTACAGTAATTCACCACAATAGAAAGCCCGTCCTTTTCGTATTGAGCTACTTTTTCTGGGCTGAAGGATTTTGTGTATATCCTTAAACCGAAAATACCGGCGAAACCCAGTACTACAAGTACCACCAGGCCAATTAGAACCTTTTTGATCATCTTTACGCAGCTTTAGTATTTTCCTCGATGCATAGGCACTCACGCCTAGCGGCCTCAAGAAAACCCCAAATATAGTATTACTTTATACCAATATCTTCAATGTATTGGTAGGGGATTATACTAAAATCTATCAAATAGGTTACTTTTTGCTGTGATTGATTTTCTCTATTAGCTTGCCTCTTCTGCTAAAATACTCCCAGGTACCTGCTTTTACGCTATTCGAAAACTGCCCCTCTGACTCCTTTTCGCCATTATTATAATAGAATGTCCACGTGCCTTCTTTGGCGCCGTTGACGAATTGACCTTCCTCACCAAGCTTTCCATTTTCATAAAAATAATTCCATTTGCCATTGGGAACGCCATTTTTAAACTCACAGACAATTTCCTTATTGCCACTTAGGTAGTAGTTGATCTTTTCGCCGTTGCCGTCCTTGAAATCTCCACTGCTCAAAGTATCTCCTTCCAGGGTATAGAAGTCTCCAACGTTCCAAAGCTTACCGTAATTCCAATCCTCCTCCTGCATGAGCTTACCATCGGTATGGAATATACCCCATAGCCCTACTTCCAAACCATCCTTGAAGCTACCAATTGTTTTTAATTGCCCGTCTTCGTAGTATGTGAACCATTGGTCATGTTGTAAGTCATTAATATACTTTCCCTCCTCCACTAAGACGCCTTTATAACTATAATATCTCCAATTTCCAGTCTTTTTGCCATTGGTGTAGCTCCCCTGGCTTTGTAATCGGCCATCGCGATAGTAATCAACGACATCGCCATCCTTGATGCCATTTTTGTACGATACCTGTGCCATTAACTGGCCATTATCATAATACTCCTTCCATGTGCCTATAGCCGTACCATTATCATATTGGCGTTCGTACATTTTTCTGCCATTCTCATAATAGGCGTTCCAGGCACTGTCGGGTTTTCCATTTACAAAATGGCTGAGGCTCTTGGTTCTGCCATAATAGTAAAATTCCTCCCAGGTTTTCACTTTTTTTCCTTCAGCGAACTCCCCTTTTACTGACACTCTACCATTGTCATGGTACTCAGTCCAAATGCCGTGTGTTGTATCCGCTTTATAAATCCCTCTGATGATCAGAAAACCGAAATAATCATAGCTCTTGAAATCACCCTCTTTTTTGCCATCGGTGTAGGTAATCTCAAACTCCTTACCACCGTTAGAATACCGTTGTATCCATAACCCGTCCTTTTTACCATCCTTGAATTTCCCCTCTGCTTTTACTGCGCCGAACGTATAGTATTCTGTACTCTTGCCATCGAGTATGTTATCCTTATAGGTTATTGATTTTTGAACCCGTCCATTAGAAAAGTAATATCTCCAAATACCTTCCTTTCGATTGTCTTCATACTTCCCCTCTTTCACCTTGACGTTCTTATCATTGTAGAATATCCAATTGCCTTGTCTCATCCCTTCAACCGTCAAACCCTTACCCGTCAGAACGGTGGAGGTTGTGTCTTGAGGATCGCTGCTTTGGGAAAAAGCCAGATGTGTATAAAAGGTGAATAGATAGATTAACAGTGCAAACTTGAATTTCTGGATGATATTTTTCGACGTGCGGGAAGTTCTATTCACAGCAAGCTGGTTTATAGTTAGTAGAATCAGTTAGTGTCAATTATCTAACCTATCAAATATTATTCCTTTGTTAACTTTCGTTCAAATAAATTATACCGGCGGCAAAAACTTTTTAAAAATTAGTGCACGGCCTATATTTGTCTAAAGTTAAAAAAATCGAGACATGTCAGCATTGTATATTGTATTTGGACTATTTGGTTTAGCTATTATTTCACCTTGGATATTTCCAAATAAAATGGTCAGTAAAAATAAGCACGACGTAGACCATTAAATGGTTGTCAGCTTATTGATTTAATTCTTTTCTACGACGAAGAGTTCTATATTATCTCTTCAATTTTTAGTAAACCTTCTTACTGACTAATATAAATGGCCAACATTTGTGTTTTTTGCGGTTCTGGTGTCGGAAACAACCCTAAGTTTAAATCAGCGGCAGAAACACTCGGTCGGCTTATCGCAGAAAACGGGCACTCACTCGTTTTTGGTGGAGGCAAAGTTGGTCTGATGGGCGTAATTGCAAACGCTGTTTTAGACCACGGCGGAGCCGCTGTTGGCGTCATTCCCAAATTTTTAATGGATCGAGAGGTCGGGCACGAAGGCCTGTCTGAGCTATTCATAGTTGATTCTATGCATGAGAGAAAGCTCATGATGGCCAACAAAGCCGATGCATTTATCGCTATGCCGGGAGGCCTTGGCACCCTTGAAGAGTTAGCCGAAATATCAACTTGGGCCCAACTCAACATTATGGACAAACCGATCGGCATACTAAATGTCGAACAGTTCTATCAACACCTGGAGCAGCAATTAGAGAAAATGGTCGCTGAAGGTTTTATGAGGAGTGAAAACAAAGAAATGCTGAAAATAGCATCCCAACCGGCAGACCTGCTCAAGCTCATATCATCACATCTAAGTACCCACAAATCGCAGCCTTTAGACCAGGACAAATCTTAACATTTAGCTGTTCTAAAGCGAACACAACTCTGTACGTATTTTTAACACTCGGTAGCAAATCTTTTTCTAATACCCTTCAAATGACGTGATTTAGGCCTTTATGAGATTCGGTACGCTAATTGAATATAGCTTACTGATGATCAAAAGCTATATGACCATAGCGTTAAGAACCTTTAAGCAACATGTTCTGCAAACCACGTTGAACATAGTGGGCTTGATGGTGGTCATTGTCATACTTCAGTCTGTTTTCAAAACCTCCTTTTCAGGTCTGTATTTGAAAGGGTGGTTAGATATGGAACATTCAGACTTATTGGCTATACTGTGTGCCTTCATCGTACTTATCTCGGTCAGTATGAACATCACTTCCATTTACACCAGAAATGGCATGCGTCATATTGGTATCCGAAAAACACTAGGTGCGGGCAGTAGAGACCTGATTATTCAAGCGTTTGTTGGCACCATCATTCTCTCATTAGTAGCAGGGATCACTGTTTTTATTATAATAGATGTCTTCAAGCCCTTTCTGGGCAGTATCATGCCTGGGTTAGTACAGTATTTCCAAGCTTTCAACTTAAAAACCGGGGTCATCTACATACTTCTTCTCTTGTTTGTTGGTTTGGTCGTAGGAATATACCCAGCCATATTTCTAGCGAGGGTAAATTTGGCAAAAACACTGCGGCTGAGATAAAACCCGAACTCAACACCATTGTTGAACGTTTAACCTCTATATCTGATCTCACTGTGCTTGTGAGTGTCAATCCCCCATTATGGGGTGTTTTGAATCGACGCAGATATTCCACCTGTATTTTCAAGAAGAATTTTGCTAAATTTTAGGGTGAAAGTTATGATGAGGCGCATTATCTTCTTTTTGCTTACAACGTTGACTCTGGTAGCCCCATACCAAGTAAATGGCCAGCAATTAGGTTTCTCATTAGACGAAGGTCAGAAGAAAGTAAAGATTCCCTTTGAGCTTCACAGCTATCTCATTGTCATTCCCGTAGTGGTCAATGGCAAATTGCCTTTGCGGTTTATTCTGGATACTGGAGTACGCACTTCTATATTGACTGATAAGATATTTACTGACCTGCTCAACCTTTCTTATCAGCGTAAACTCACTATTTCAGGTGCTGGTGGACAGAAGTTGGTCGATGCGTACATTACCAACAATGTCACTTTAGAATTGCCTGGTGTTACTGGTAAGGGACACGCTTTATTAGTATTAGAAAAGGATTTTCTTGAGATGCGTAATCTTCTTGGCACCGAAGTGCAGGGTATATTAGGTTATGAGCTATTCAGCCGCTTTGTAGTGAAGATAGATTATAGTAAAAAGATTATCACACTTTATGACCCGTCACATTTCAAGCCTCGTAGATCTTTTAAAACTATACCAATGAGCATTGAGGACACCAAGCCTTATATCAATGCCCCTTTGGCGCTCAACGACAAGAATTCACTTAATTCCAAGCTTTTTATTGATACGGGTGCAAGTCATGGCTTGCTTCTAGAATCTGATTCAGATGAAAGAATAAAGATTCCCGAGATGAGTTTACATTGTAATATTGGAAGAGGCCTTGGAGGTGACATAACTGGAAGGGTGGGAAGACTTAACTCACTTTCAATTGGTGAATATACCATCAACAACGTTTTAGCCTCCTTCCCCTATCCGGATAGTTATAGTGACTCTATCAAGTATGGCAGAGTCTTTAGAAATGGAACCATAGGAGGTTCAGTTCTGAGCAGATTCAACCTCATATTCGATTTTCCTAAAGAAAAGATTTACTTCAAAAAAAATAGTGCCTTTCGGAAGTCATTCCACTTCAATATGAGTGGTATCATCGTCCAAGCATCTGGTAGGTACCTTGACACTTATGAAATAGTAAACGTAACAGAAGGTTCTCCTGCACATGAAGTTAATCTGCGGCGTGGGGATGAAATTATCAGAATCAATAACTACTTCGTCAGGGACATCAATCTTGATATCATCAATGGCATATTGTCTTCTAAAAACAGGAAGAAGATCAACTTGGAGGTTAAACGGAACGGGAAAGTACTTAGGAAGCAATTCCGCCTAAGAACACTTATCTAATCTTTTGAGAAAAAAGAAGCAATTTGGCCTTTACTCTTCTTGTAGGTTTTGTAAAGATAGATTTTTGTCCTTCTCAATTTGATAGCATTCAGAAGTGTTTTGGACAGCGCTTCAGACGTAGCGTGATCCTTCAGGATAAAATCCTGCACACCATCACTTGGCACATCTGTATAGTTAGAATTCTTTAACAAAGCTATGGGAATGTCTTTTGTTCGCTTATTGCGCGTCAGGCTCTTGATTAACTTAGAGATACGCTTTCTACCGATATTATCGTCGATCACGATACAAGACGCGTTGAAATGAATAACCCTGTTCAAGATGTTTTTGAGATCGAATGCGATTTCAGCGATATATTTCCTCCCTTTGAAACTACTTAAGCGGTCATAGATCGAGCTAAGTTCGACAGGGTTATTACCTACTAAAAAGACATTGATCGGTTCTGAATTTTGGTTTGTTGTAGAGATGTTTTCCATATAGCCAACTTTGAATGCACTATGAGTAAACGATAAATAAAGCCTATTGTTAAGTTAAACAGAAAATTTATTATCTGCCTCTCTCATTTTAAGGTAAACACTTAAAAAAGGGAGATTTCTTATATAAAAAATCTCCCTATTCAATACTTAATACTGACTAAATACAAACATTACATTGAGCTAATGTAAATGCTCATATAGATCAGGTTATTTTGGATCAAGAATCAAATCAATACGCTCGACTGCGTCTTGAAGGTGATACCTCGACATGCGATCGCTGGTTCTGCTAACCGCACCATTAATTTGTCTCTTCAAAGCTTTTAATTCAGCTCGTACTAACGGTCTGATATCCGACTGGCTTACATCTACGCTAGTGAAACCAATGAATGACCTGAAAGCAGGAGGTACTGAACCTTGTTCTTTCGTCATGAGGAACTCCAGGCGCTCGATATAAGCTCTTTGCAGGTTTCTTCGGTAAGTATCAATTTTTCTACCTCCTCTCAATTCAGACCAAATCCCGCCTCTTAAATCAGTCATCATATCAAGGCAGGTATAAGCATCGCTACCCATCAAAGCTTCAGCTTCTATCAAGCGAGCCATTCTACCCGGATCTAAGACTTGGTTCAGTGCATTGACCTGGAAAGCACGAATCCTGTCAACAGCTCCTGCGTGCTCTATTCGCCTTAATATTTCTTGGTTGATCATCCACTCTGGTGTTTTAAAAGCTTGCTCATTCAAATAAGCCATCGCTTTCTTCTGAGTATCCTTAGGCACATGAGTATATACTTGTCCCTCTTGTTCAAAAGTTTTATAAGTTTCATAAACACCACCAATGTTTGACTTGACATGACCATTGTACCTATTCCATTGGAATATGATTTGATTATATAACTCATTGAGCTCATCATAATCTTCACCTTCCTCACCAGTCCATTCTACTAGATTCGTAACAATTCTTTTCAGGTTGGCAACACCATAGGTACTGGCTTTCATTGCATCATCACCAATATCTTCAGTTTGAGAGCGTGGGTCAATAGGGTTACCCGTCTGTCTTCCGAAGAAATAAATTTGATTATTGGCGTTATCAATTATCCATTTATTCAACGTCTCTCTCTCTTCATCGGCTGTAGTGGCATCAGGAATTGGCCTGTACCCCCATCTTATCGAATGCTTATCATAAGTACCTACTTTAGGCATGAGGGCCACACCCTCATCACCCGGCTGGGCAACATAATTAAAGCGAGCGTAGTCCATGATAGAAGGAGCTGTTCCCATCTTCGCAGTGAAAGAAGCAGATCGAAGGGAATCCACCGGGTAGGCATGACTGGCACCCATATTGTGTGGAAGACCAAGCGTATGACCTACTTCGTGGGCCGAAACAAATCTTATCAACTCACCCATTACTTCATCTTTGAACTTAGGACTTCTTGCTTCAGGGTTGATGGCAGCAGTTTGAATAAAGTACCAGTTCCTCAGTAGATTCATCACGTTATGATACCATAGTATGTCACTTTCAATGATCTCACCAGATCTAGGATCATGGACGTGTGGCCCTTGAGCATTTTGTATGGGGTTGGTAATATATCTGATCACACTATATCTAACATCTTCAGGGCTCCAATCCGGATCCTCCTCCTTTGATGGAGGGTCTTTAGCGATAATCGCATTCTTGAAACCAGCTTCTTCAAAAGCAACCTGCCAATCCTCTATACCTTGTTTCAAATACTTTCTCCATCGCTCAGGAGTAGCTGGATCGATGTAATATACAATGGGCTTAATGGGCTCAACTAATTCCCCTCTTTTGAAAGCTTCCATATCCTTGGGCTCAAGCTTCCATCTGGTTATATACTGTCTGGCAGCTGCTTTTTGCTCATCACGTCCATAGTCGAACTGGGATACTGAAAAGTATCCTACACGTTTATCAAACAACCTTGGTGTCATAGGCTCTTCAGGCAGCAATACAAAGGATTGATTCATTTCCAGCGAAAGCGAATTAGTCTGCCTATTGCTTGGAGCACTAGTGGCATTGTATGTTAATATGTGCCTTACCTCAGTATTCAAAGGGAAACTTTTCATGCCGGTAATGAGCGTACGTTTCTTGTCCAGGTTTCTAACACCAAATCGTCTTCTTTGGCCGCTATTCAAAGCACTAATAACAGGTATATCAGAGGTGAAAAGGTTATCGACTTGAATGACATAAGAACTAGAGTCTTTACTCATGGCCTTAATGTCAAAAGTCAATATTACTGGTTCGAAGTTGTTATTGCGGACTGATTCGTAGATGGGCTTTTCTTCGCTTGCCACACTGTTGAACGACACAGACCTCAGCAATATTTGTTTATCGAATTTTTGCCATCTGAATACCTGCTGGCCACGTGCCTTCATACCCGCACCACCAAAGTTCAAACCTTGTACGGTGCCGGCTATTCTGGTGATCGTCAATATTTCTCTTTCTAACAGTGAATCAGGGATCTCGAAATAATGTTTTCCATTCACTTTATGCACCGTGAACAGGCCGTCGTCGCTTACAGCGTCTTTCGTGATAACTTTACTATATGGTTGGATGCCTCCCTTTTTAGGAGCAGGTTTCGGTGGAGTAGGGGCACTCGTGCTTCCTTTCCCTTTACCTTTCCCCTTCCCCTTGCCTTTCTTCTTTTGTGCCTCACTGTCAAATGAGAAACCTAGAATTAGAAATAAGGCTAAAAAATAGATAGTCAAAGGCCTCTTGGAAACCCCGCCCAAAATACTTCTTTTGATCATGATTGAATATTTTTTTTAGCTTTAGATGACCTTAAAAGTATAAAGGAACAAACATTCCAATAGGTCGTTTTGCTTTAAAAGGCGGTGAGAAGTTACTAATGGTAAAGCATCATACAATTTGAGGGATATAGTAATAGTAGGAGGTGGATTAGCAGGGCTTGTGGCCAGTGCTATGTTAGCCGAAGAAGGCTTAGACGTATTAGTCATAGAAAAGGGGGAATACCCTTTTCATCGTGTCTGTGGCGAATATATTTCTAACGAGGTACTTCCTTTTTTGAAAGAAAAAGGCCTTTACCCAGAGCATTTAAAGCCAGCTAAGCTTACGCGATTCCAGCTTACCGCTGTCAATGGCGCCAAGGTAAATATGCCATTGGACCTAGGAGGCTTTGGCGTGAGCAGATATGAGTTGGATAATTTCCTCTATTCATGTGCCAAAGAAAGGGGAGCAACATTTAAGCTCAAGACGCAGGTCAGTAATATTTCTAGAAATAAAGATCACTTCCTCGTACACCTTGGCGGTGACCAAGTTGAATCTGCACGCATAGTGATCGGTTCATTCGGAAAACGCACCAAGTTGGATAAGCAGCTAGACCGCGCTTTCATCAAAAAACGATCTCCCTATATCGGTGTGAAGTATCACTTGGAAGCGGACTATCCTAATGATTTAATTGCTCTTCACAATTTCAAAGGGGGGTACTGCGGGGTGAGTTGTGTCGAGAAAAATATAGTTAACCTGTGCTATCTATCAGAAGCGGCCAATCTGAAAAAATATGGAGATATAGCTACCATGGAGAAGGAGATTCTCTGGCAGAACCCTGAACTTCGAAAGGTTTTGGGCAATGCGAAGGTGTTGTTTGACAAACCAAAAGTAATCAATGAGATATCCTTTGCCAGAAAGGAGCTGGTGCAGGATGGTATATTGATGGTAGGTGATGCTGCCGGTATGATCACACCCCTATGCGGAAATGGTATGGCCATCGCCATTCATGGCGCTAAGATTTTATCTGAATTGCTTATTGAGTTCTTCCGGAAAGAATCCTATACTAAAACACAACTCGAACGTGATTATATCAGCAGGTGGAAGAAACACTTTGCCACACGGCTTTGGGCAGGTAGAAAAATCCAGGGACTTTTCGGGAATAACGGCGTTTCTAACTTCGCTGTAGGCTTAGCCAAAACAAGCGAGCCAATAGCAAGGTTTCTAATGTCTAAAACACACGGACAGCCATTCTAACCAAAAGGACCGTGCTTAGCTTTTCTAGAGACCGGCTAGAAACCGCCTTGGATGGCCTGGATCAATTGTGTGGAGTTCAAAAAGAAATAAATAAAAAAAGCACTCATGCACAGTGAGGATATGGAATTTAACCACATGGCGTGCGCATAATCGGCCTTGGCAGGATTCTTAATGACCTGCAGAAACCAAAATGAAAAAAACAGTACTACGGGAACCAGGAATAACAAAAAGTCTATGGCGTAACCCATTTTATGATATTCCCAGAAGTACCATACGAAGCCAACACTGGTTAAAGTGAACATGATTACGGTGAAGTAAAATGTACCTTTGATGCCTAACAAGATACTTAAAGTCTTATCTCCACGTCTTGAATCTTCCCCGTGTTGGTAAACTTGAGTCATAGGATAAGATCCCCACAAGAAAAGCGAACTTAACAAGGCTGGTATCAAAATGTGAGGCTTGAAAACGCGTTCTAAATCATAGTTGTTCAAGGCTATAAAGGCCATGATAAAAGTGAAGAAGCCCTGGAAGAAACCAGCGACAAACCAGCTGGCAAACGGATACTTCTTGAGGCGCACCATAGGGTGGCTATAAGCTTTGGATACCAGTCCGTATATCAACAACATGATGGTGAATTGCCAACCAATGAGCAAGCCTAAGCCTAGAGCAACCAAATCAAACAACAAAGCCGTATAGTAAAGGCCTTTAGTGACTTTAGGAGGATGCTTAAGTCCACCAATGCTTTCTTCGTCTTTATCAAAATAACTGTTGTAGCCATTTGACGCCGGATACAAAAATATATGGAGAATGATCAAAACAAGTAAGAAGTTATCCTGTATTATATTAGGCGAAACGCTTTGGGCAAAAAGGAAAATGGGAAGTAAGAAGAAAGAAAAAGGGATGCGCAAGTGCAGCCACGTTGATTTTCTAAGCATACGTGATTTGGTTTAGAGCAAGTTATCAAATTTTAATTATTATTGATTAATGGATTCATATATCTCCGCAATAGGCATAGCCAACCCACCTCACAGAATAAAACAATCACAAATTGCGGAATTTATGATCAAAGCGCATGACTTCAAACAGGTGCAGGAGAAAACCAGGCTGGAAGCATTATACAGGGCCACCGGAATAGAATATCGATACTCCGTGCTTGAAGATTATGGCTTGGAAACCGGGTTTAAATTCTATCCTAACTCCCCTGATTTAGAGCCTTTTCCAAGAACAGAAGATCGATCTTTGCTCTACCGGGCAGAAGCTTTGGAGCTTAGCCAGAATGCCATTAAGAACTGTCTGAATAAAGTACCAGATTTTGAAGTAGATAACGTATCACACCTTATTACCGTCAGTTGTACGGGAATGTATGCACCTGGTTTGGACATTGATTTGGTGAAGGAGTTGGGGCTTTCCACTGCCATCAAAAGAACAGCTGTTAACTTCATGGGCTGCTATGCTGCTTTCAATGCCATTAAACTGGCCGATAGTATCGTAAAGGCTGATGAAAAAGCACATGTGCTGGTCGTGTGTGTAGAATTGTGTAGCATTCATTTTCAAAAGAACCCATCTGAAGATAACCTGTTAGCCAACTCTCTTTTTGGAGATGGCGCTGCCGCGATGCTGGTGAGTAACCAACCTCAAAGCCAAATTAGTATCCAGCCACAAGCCTTTCATAACGACTTGCTTTTTGGAGGAGAAAACGAGATGGCCTGGGCCATTGGAGACTTTGGGTTCGAGATGAAGCTTTCGGCGTACGTCCCTGATATTATCCAGAAAGGTATTGCGACCTTGCTTGAGCAGCTATTTGCCAAGACCGGAAAAACAGACGAAACGGTGGATTATTATGCAGTTCATCCCGGAGGCAAAAAGATACTGAAAGTGATAGAGGAGGAAATCGGCATTAGCAAAGAAAGAAATAGTTATGCACATGAAGTTTTAAGGCAGTATGGAAATATGTCGTCACCGACGATACTCTTTGTGCTTGAAAAAATCATGGAAGTATTGACGATAGAAGATAACCATAAGGAAATACTGGCATTGGCTTTCGGACCTGGGCTTACCCTGGAAAGCGCATCGTTTAAGATTATAAACAGAGCATAAAATGGCTTCCAAATTCCACAGCAGATCGGAGGAACAAGAAATGATGGATGACCTTGATTGTTCTGGTCAAGTCATCGATCAAACCCTCAAGGAATTAGAAACCATTAACCGTTTGTTGGGAGGAAACTATGTGACCATTAATGGGCTAGCCAAATTGTACAGACGTAATCCGGCTATGAAAAATGAAACCATCACCGTCGCCGATTTGGGATGTGGTGGGGGTGATATACTCAAATTGATAGCCAAGTGGGCGAGAAAAAAAGACTTCAAAGTGCAGTTGATCGGCATTGATGCTAATTCGAATATAATAGACTATGCATCGGATAACACATCCGAATTTCCAGAGATCAGTTATCAGTCAATTAACATATTTTCAGAAGAGTTCAAAAAACAGCGCTTCGATGTCATTGTCTCGACGCTTTTTACACATCACTTTACGGGCAATGAGTTGACCAATTTATTTGGTCAGTTAAGCCAGCAAGTCAAGTATGGTATTATCATCAATGATATTCATAGACATCCGCTAGCCTATTATTCTATCAAAATGCTAACCCGGTTTTTTTCCAGGTCAGAAATGGTAAAATACGACGCACCATTGTCCGTACTCAGGGCCTTCAAAAGCAACGAACTCAAGCATATTCTTCAAAGTGCTTCCATCAAAAAATACCAGATCAAATGGATGTGGGCGTTTCGTTGGCAGCTCATATTTTGAAAGTGGCACACTTTTTTCTTAAATACCTTTAACCGTTAGGGGCAACAAGTCAACCTTTTTCTCTTGAGATGAAGTTGTAATAGCCCGACACATTGGTTAAATTATTGGTACATAAGTTCGATGCACATGAAAACGAATATGATCAAGCAAATCACTCTAGGGATCTCAGGTATGATTATGATTTTTTACCTGGGCAGTTGTTCATCTTCCGTACTTGGAAAAAAAGTGAAAGAACCTTTTCAAGGATCAAAGTATGAATCTAATAACCGCTTTTTTAGGGCCACTGGAAAGGGAGTAAGTAGTAAGGATAACATTGCCAGAAGCAAAGCAGACCTGGAGGCCAAAAACCAACTGGCAGGGCAAGTGGGAACCACCATGAAGGCTGTATCAGACCAGTATTTAGCTCAGACTGAAAACGAAAATGCAGCTGATGTAGCAGATAAATTCCAAACGTTGGTAAGAGAAGTAATGAGCACAGAATTGGCGGACCTCAGGAAGATTGACGAAAAGAAATTCTTGAAAGATGGAAAATACTCGGTCTACGTAGCCTACGAAATTAAGAAGAACGCCATGTTCCGCTTTATGAAGAAACAGGCGAAAACCAGTGATAAGATCAATGAGCGATCGAGAAAAGTTATCGAGGAAATCATTGACGAAGAGCTTAAGAAATTAGAAGAAGGTGAGTAAGCCTTTTCTAATACCCACTCTGAAATATTAAAGCAACTCCCTGTTTTTGATCTGAAATGTCATAGATCAAAAACAAGGAGTTACAACCCACACCGATAGGGCCTACTAATACTATTCTAAGGCCGCGAACCTAACGCTTCTTATAAGGTTTTCACAGTTACCTTCTTCATTCTGGTTAATGTTCAGACCATTTATAACCGAAATCCACACAAACCAAATATTCAGATTAGACATTTTTTGTTCTGCGGTGTTAACATCATAATCCTCTATTAGGTCAAATCGATCAGTAATTGCTATGATTGCCGGAAGGATTTAACCATCAATACTAAATTTTTTAACCATGAACAAAAGACTTACACCGAGAGTAATCGGTCTCATAGGCCTGATTGCTACTATTTTTTACGGTTGTGATAGTGACAGCGATGATGATACAATGCAGCCTCAGAATACTGCTCCCGTAGTAGCCAATGCCATTGGTGAAGTAAACCTGGAAGAAGGCTTTGGTACCAGTATGGTCAGTTTAGCCAATGTTTTTTCAGATGCTGAGACCACTAATCTCACATTGACCGCTACCAGTGCCAATACCTCCGTAGTTACAGTTAGCATTTCAGGTACAACATTACAATTGACTGAAGCAGGAGTGGGAACTTCTAATATAACCGTTACTGCCAATGATGGCGATGGAGGAACTGTTAATGATCAGTTCTTGGTGACAGTTACTGAATCAATGCCACCGCCACCTAGTGTTGACATTAGTTTTGGAACGAACACGGGCAATAGTATAGCCATTAATCAATGGACTGACCTGAATAGCGCGGATGGGTATGTGATTGTCATGAGTGATGCCAATTCTATATCTAACTTAACTAATGGAGACGATCCCGCAAGCAGCACCTCTTATGTTGGAACCGGTGAACAGGTGATTTATAACGGCACCTCAGTCAGTGCACTGGATATTACTTTGTTAACCGACCAAGAGACTTATTATTTCAAAGTATTCCCATATACCGGAAACTTCGTTTACGATAATGACCAATCAGTTGAAGAATCAACTACTTTAAGCTGTGCTACTACTAGCACCACTCAAAGTCAGGTTTGTTTCTCAATCGATGAAGAGCTTCGCATTATTTCCTCCAATCAATTCCCAAGCCATTCGGTAGGTAATTTCCCTAATGCTGATCCAACAGCTATAGAAATCACCAGGGAGCTTGATTTGACTCCGGCCATTGCCTCAAATGTCACCTTTGTTTTCAATGAAACCGGGCCGCCTACACCATCGAACAGAAATTTCTGGCAATTTGGTATAGCAGTCAATGGAGTAGAATTTCACCCAATGGGTCTTAAGCCATGGACTAACCCAAGCAACGGAGAGGAAAACTGGGAATGGCAGGAGCAGGTCACTGAGCAAGGACAAACTAACCTGGATGCTTTTGGTGCGCATGTTACATCACAGGGTAACTATCACTACCACGGTGATATCGTCGCCTTGGCCAGCCAAGAAGATGGCAGCAGGCATTCACTCATATACGGATTTGCTGGAGATGGTTTTCCGATCTATTATAAGTACGGCTATACAGACCCCAATGATCCAACCAGCCCAATCAAAGAATTGCTATCAAGCCATAGGCTTAAATCTGGCATGCGACTGGGAGATGGTATGTCTGCTCCGGACGGGGCTTTTGACGGCACCTACATTCAAGACTTCGAGTTCGTCATGGGACAGGGTGACTTAGACGAGTGTAATGGCCGCACGGGTGTAACACCAGAATACCCGAATGGCACCTATTACTATGTACTAACCTCTGACTTTCCGATAGTGCCTAATTGCTTCGCCGGGACTCCCGACGAGGACTGGCTGATTGGTAAATAGAGTATCAAAATATAGAGAATCACCACAGACCAAATGCTGTGGCACCTCTCCTTATATAATGGCATTCCTCAATGCGATAGCCCTGGAATAGAGTCGATTGAAAGAGCATGCCCTGAGACACTAAAATGTTATCTATTCGCCAGAATTAGTCCTTATCATTACGTTTTTCGGCTAACATTATTTGCTACATTTGCCCTCGTAGAACTTTTTGCACCAATACATTTCAAACCCGCACATTTTATGAGTTTCAGAATAGAAAAAGATACCATGGGCGAAGTCAAAGTTCCCAGCGACAAATACTGGGGTGCCCAAACTGAAAGATCTCGCAATAACTTCAAGATAGGCCCAGAAGCCAGCATGCCGCTTGAAGTAGTTTACGGTTTTGCTTATCTCAAGAAGGCCGCCGCACATACTAACTGTGAATTGGGTGTTCTGTCAGAAGAAAAAAGAGACTTGATCTCCCAGGTATGTGACGAAATATTAGACGGTAAGCATGACGATCAGTTTCCGTTGGTAGTATGGCAAACCGGTTCAGGAACTCAATCCAATATGAATGTGAATGAGGTAGTTGCTAACCGTGCCCACGTCATTAATGGTAATCAGCTTGGAGAAGGAGAGCGCCTTGTTCACCCTAATGATGATGTGAATAAATCACAATCTTCCAATGATACTTACCCGACCGGCATGCACATCGCCTGCTATAAAATGACTTTGGAAACGACCATCCCAGGTATTGAAAAGCTACGTGATATATTGAAGCAAAAGTCGGAAGCCTTTATGAAAGTGGTTAAAATCGGTAGAACTCACCTGATGGATGCCACACCGCTTACCCTAGGCCAAGAATTCTCAGGCTATGTTTCTCAACTGAATCATGGATTAAAGGCGCTTAAGCATACGCTAGCTCACCTTTCAGAATTGGGGCTTGGTGGAACGGCCGTGGGTACTGGTATTAATACTCCGGAAGGTTATGCAGATCTAGTAGCGAAGAAAATAGCTGAGTTTACCGGCCTGCCTTTCGTCTCTGCTGAGAATAAATTCGAAGCACTAGCTGCTCACGATGCCATTGTGGAGTCGCATGGTGCGCTCAAACAAATAGCGGTTTCGCTCAATAAAATAGCTAATGATATCAGAATGCTCGCCTCAGGCCCAAGATCAGGAATCGGTGAAATTATCATCCCTGCCAACGAGCCGGGCTCTTCCATTATGCCAGGTAAAGTAAACCCTACACAGTGCGAAGCCATGACCATGGTTTGTGCGCAAGTCATTGGAAATGATGTTGCCGTTTCTGTTGGAGGAGCACAAGGGCACTATGAGCTGAACGTCTTCAAACCAGTAATGGCCTACAACTACTTGCAGTCTGCCAGACTAATCGGTGACGCATGTGTCTCCTTCACTGACAATTGCGCTATCGGTATTGAGCCGAATTATAAAAACATCACTGAGCACCTCAACAATAGCCTGATGCTAGTGACGGCGTTAAACACTAAAATTGGTTATGAAAAGGCTGCGAAGATTGCCAAAACCGCTCACGAAAATGGCACAACGCTTAAAGAAGAAGCTGTCAATTTGGGGTACTTAACCGCTGAAGAATTTGACGAATGGGTAAAACCTGAAGACATGATTGGAAGCTTGAAAAGTTAACTTTTCTGGCAATTTTGTATAATTAAGCTATTTTTACGTACATTGTGTCTAATTAGATAGAAATCAAAACTTTAAACATGAGAAAAAGAATTTTTTTTCCGGTTAGTCTTCTGTTGGTTATGTTGATATCCGTAAATTCTTTTGGTCAGCTTTCAAAAGCAGATAAAAAGAAGTGGAAGTCTGAAGCTAAAAAGTATGCCAAGAATCCGGAGTCTTTGAAACAACTGGTTGAAGATAATCAAAGCTTAAACGGCCAAGTATCTAAATTACAGAGTCAGGTGAAGACCTTACAATCTTCATTAAGCGATAAAGATGCGCAATTAGTTGACGCGCAAGAAGATGCAGCTAAATTGAGAAGCGATCTGGCGAAGGCAAGAGCTGAAGCTAGAAAGGCGGCTGAATCGGAAGGTGATGAAGGTGAGTTAAAAAGTGGCCAAAGACTTCTTAAAGGAGTAGTTTTCAAAGTGCAAATTGGTGCATTTAGAAATAAAGATCTTTCCAAGTATTTTGAAAACCATGAGAACTTCGGCGGTGAGACTGACGGAGATGGTGTGCAGAAAATCACTTTGGGTCAATTCAAAGATTATTGGGAAGCAGATACCTTCAAAAAATACCTGAGAGAAATGGGTGTAAGTGACGCATGGATTGTGCCTTACAAAGACGGTACTCGAGTGAATATTAAGGATGTGCTAGAAGGCGTAATCACTCCAGAGGAAGGTTAGTAACCAACAAAGTCTTATACCAAAACCATTAATACGATATGAAGCAGCACCACTGGTGCTGCTTTTTTTATGCCTTGTAAGAAGTGCCTGATACTCTGAAATCTATTATTCCTAAGCATTTATATGATTAATTTGGATTGCTGATAGTGTGACAAGTATGAGCTTACTAAATTTGAAGTTCAATAATTTTCGAAAAGTATGAATAAAAGGTGGGTAGTTGGAAAGAAATCAGAAGAAGAAGCCATACATTCATTATCCCAATCAATCAACATCAATACCACATTGGCCTCTATCCTGGTCAATCGCGGTGTCACAGACTTTGACGAAGCCAAAGCATTTTTCAGGCCTGAGTTAAACCATTTGCATGACCCTTTTCTTATGCTAGGCATGGAAAAGGCCGTCACTCGCATTGAGCAAGCCATTGAGGATAGGGAAGGCATTCTACTATACGGAGATTATGATGTAGATGGTACCACATCAGTCTCAATGTTTTATAGTTTTCTCAAAAACCACTGTGCTCATTTATCCTATTATATCCCCGATCGCTATAAAGAAGGTTATGGACTCTCAGATCAAGGTGTAGAATGGGCCAGAGAAAATGATTTTACCCTCATCATTACACTTGATTGCGGCATTAGTGCCAACAGACTGATTGATGAAAATCCTGACTTAGATTTTATCATTTGCGATCACCATAAGCCCGGTGAGAAACTCCCTCAAGCCCATGCCATACTTAACCCCAAACAAAAAGACTGTAAGTATCCATACAAAGAGCTATCGGGATGTGGGGTAGCGTTCAAACTGATACAAGCATTCTCCATTCGACGCAATATTGAGTTCGAAGAGATTTATTCCTTGCTGGATTTTGTCGTCGTAAGCATAGCAGCAGATATAGTTCCGATTACCGGAGAGAATCGCACTTTGGCGTTCTTTGGTTTGAAAGTGTTAAACGAGGGAGCGCGTGTAGGCATTAAAGCTTTGATTGATGTGGCCCGTGCGAAAGGAACTCTCGACATATCGAATATTGTTTTCGGCCTGGCACCCCGTATCAACGCAGCCGGTAGAATCGCTCATGCGCATGATGCCGTAAAACTGCTGATCGCAGATGAGATAGAAGAAGCAGAACAACTGGCGCAGGATGTGCAGGAAAGAAATGACCAGCGAAAAAACTTCGATGAAGTCACTACGCTTGAGGCCATTGAAATGATAGAGCAAGATGAAGCATTAAAAAGTGCTAAAACTACTGTGCTCTATAGGAATGACTGGCACAAAGGGGTTATCGGTATTGTTGCTTCAAGATGTATAGAACGATATCACAGGCCCACCATTATATTCACGGAATCGAATAATAAAGCCACAGGATCGGCCAGATCCGTTGAAGGCTTTGATATTTATGATGCCATTGCCAGTTGCAGTCATTTGTTGAGCGAATTTGGGGGGCATAAATATGCGGCCGGTTTGACCATAGATTTAGATAAAATAGATGATTTCCAGAGTCATTTCGAGTCTGTAGTATCGGCTAGAATAAAAGATGAGCAACTGATCCCTAGTCTCAATATTGACGAGATAATCGAACTTGATCAAATCACTGATAAATTTGTCAATGTCCTAGGACAAATGGCTCCTTTTGGTCCTGGAAATATGCAGCCGGTATTTGTATCTGATAACCTATTTGTGGAACAATCTTTGAGAGTACTCAAGGGTAGTCATTTGAAGCTCAAGTTAGGGCAGGATGGTTGTGAAAGGAAATTTGAAGCTATCGCTTTTGGCCAGGCAGATCATTATAGTCGATTGGCCAATGGTGATGCGTTTAGCGCTGCCTATACAATAGAAAAGAATCATTATATGGGCAGGACTTCCTTGCAACTCAATATAAGAGACATTAGATTTTAATAGTTAATCCATATTGTTCAGCATGATATTAAGAGCCGAGCATCTTATTAAGAAGTATAAGAAAAGAACCGTTGTAAATGACATTTCCGTTAAGGTCGGACAGGGGGAAATTGTGGGGCTATTAGGCCCTAATGGTGCGGGTAAAACAACTTCATTCTACATGATAGTAGGGTTAATCAAGCCTAATGAAGGTGAGATTTTTCTTGATGATGAGAATATAACCGGTCTACCGATGTACCGAAGGGCAAAAAAAGGTATCGGATATTTAGCGCAGGAAGCGTCAGTCTTTAGAAAGCTGACCGTAGAAGAAAATATCATGTCAGTGCTGGAAATGCGGAAGATGCCTAAAAAGGATCAGCGAGAAAAAACAGAAGCACTTCTGGAAGAATTCAGCTTGACCAAGGTTAGGAAAAATATAGGCATGACGCTCTCGGGAGGAGAGAGGCGGCGTACTGAAATAGCCAGGGCGTTAGCGGTTGATCCTAGTTTCGTACTTTTGGATGAGCCCTTTGCCGGTGTAGATCCTATTGCTGTTGAAGAAATTCAGTCGATTGTAGCCAAGCTTAAGAATAAGAATATCGGTATTCTAATAACCGACCACAATGTTAACGAAACGCTTTCTATCACCGACCGAGCGTACTTGATGTTCGAAGGAAGATTGTTAAAGGCGGGAACGGCAGAAGAACTGGCCGCGGATGAACAAGTCAGAAGAGTCTACTTGGGACAACATTTCGAGCTGAAAAGGAAAGTATAATCTCAACTCCTGCAAGTCCCACTTAACAATTTAATAATTAATCTGTCTGAATTATTAAGCCAGCATCTTATTGTTTTGCTTAATTGTTATTTTAGTCATTGAAGATTAATGACTTAAGGTAAAGGGAGCAAAAACAATTCTATGAGTCTTTTCAACTCTATACTGACATGGGTGATGAAAAAGCGCATTCATCAGATTGAGCTTTTCATGAAATACCCATTGGAGGTGCAAGAGGAGCTATTCAAAAAGCTACTATACTCTGCCAGATATACTGAGTTTGGCAGGAAATATAAATTTTCCGAAATCAAATCCTACCAACAATATAAAGAGAGGGTTCCAGTACACTCTTACGAGCAGTTTTTCCCGTACATCGAAAGGCTAATGAAAGGAGAGCAGAACCTCACTTGGCCCTCAGAAATCAAGTGGTTTGCCAAATCCTCAGGCACAACCAATGCTCGTAGCAAATTTATCCCCGTCACAAACGAAGCACTAGAAGACTGTCATTTCAAAGGAGGAAAAGACATGGTCTCTATCTACGTCAACAATAATCCCGATACCAAGATTTTCAAAGGTAAGGGATTAGGTATAGGAGGCAGTCATCAGATCAATGAGTACGACCCAAGCGAATCCTCGTACTACGGTGATGTGTCAGCGGTGATCATGCAAAACTTACCGTTATGGGCGCAGTTTGTACGAACACCAAGCCTCGATATCGCGCTTATGGATAAGTGGGAAGAGAAAATCGAGAAGATGGCCAGGAGTACTGTTAAGGAGAATGTCACCAATATTTCTGGCGTCCCGACCTGGACGATATTGCTATTACAACGCATCTTAGAGCTTGAAGGTAAGAATAACATTTTGGAGGTATGGCCTAGCCTGGAAGCCTTTTTTCATGGTGCAGTTGCTTTTGACCCGTATCGCGAAATTTTCAAGACGCTAATCCCTTGCGACACGATGAATTATGTGGAAACCTACAATGCATCCGAAGGTTTTTTTGGCATTCAGGATCAGAAGAAATCTAGCGAATTTCTGTTGATGCTCGACTATGGTATTTTCTACGAGTTTATCCCTTTCGAGGAAATAAATAACGAACATCCTCGCACATTGAGCCTGGAAGAAGTCGAAGTAGGTAAGAACTATGCCATGGTGATATCCACTAATGGAGGCCTTTGGAGATATAATATCGGTGATACCATTAAGTTTACTTCTCTTTCTCCGTTCAGGGTCAAAATATCAGGTAGAACTAAGCACTTTATCAATGCATTTGGTGAAGAGTTGATTATTGAAAATGCTGAAACGGCCATCACCAAAGCTTGCCACGTGACCGGTGCAGTAATAGACAACTTTACGGCTGCTCCGCTTTATTTCGAAGAAGGCAGAAAAGGAGGACATGAGTGGATTATTGAGTTCGTGAAAGAACCGGACAGCCTGGAAAGGTTCACTACTCTTTTAGATGAAACACTGCGAGGGATTAACTCAGACTACGACGCCAAACGATATATGGACTTGGCTTTGCATCAGCCAGTTATTCATAGTGTGCCGAGAGGAACGTTTTACGAATGGATGAAGAATCGTGGTAAACTTGGAGGGCAGAATAAAGTGCCTCGACTTTCTAACACCAGAGAATATGTTGGTGACATCTTGGAAATGATTCAAAAAGAGGCATAAAAAAAGCCGCTTGGAGCGGCTTACATGAAGGTTAATTCATGTTTACTTTTGTTTATACTTTCGTATTTGTCGTCTTAGTGCTTCGGTAGCACTATCAGTAGCCTGTTCAAAAGTTTTTGCATCTTCTTTGGCAAATAATTGCCCGCCGGGGATATTTAGTTTGATCTCCACCGTCTTGTTTTCAATACCCTCATTATTGAGTCTTAGAAACACCTCTCCGTCTACCATTCTGTCATAAAATGTTTCTAGCTTGTCCACTTTCTTCTGAATGAAATCAAGAAGCTTACTGTCGGCATCGAAATGGATAGAATGCATTTGTAACTTCATATACATTGTATTTAAGGTTTGAAAAAATTACGCTTTTGGGTGAGCCTGCTCGAAAGCAGCCTTTAGTTTTTCAATTGAATTATGCGTGTAGACCTGGGTAGCGGCAAGGCTGGTATGACCTAATAAGTCTTTCACCGCGTTAAGGTCAGCACCTTTATTCAACAAGTGCGTTGCGAATGTATGTCGCAATACATGGGGGCTACGTTTATCAAGTGTTGTAAATAAACTCAAATACTTTTTCACAGTACGATATACAAACATCGGATAGCATGGCTTGCCTTCATTGGTAACGAGCAAATTTTCTGCCGATTGTCCCGAAAAGAAATTGTTCTTTTGGTTGAGGTACGACTGTAACAAATGGGAAGTTACGTCGGTAAAAGGAATTACCCTTTCTTTATTTCTCTTGCCAAGTACCTTCAAAGTATTTTGATGGAAATCTATGTTGCTAACCGGTAAGTTGATTAGCTCTGATAGGCGAATACCTGTACCATACAGCAACTCCATTATTATCCTATCCCGATAACCTTCAAAGCTTTCCTCGAAGCGAAAATCATTCAATAAACGTATGATATCATTTTCCTGAACAAATTGAGGAAGTTTCTTGGCTGTCTTTAAAGGTCGGATCTTCGTAGTTGGATCTTTGTCTATTATTTCCCTTCTGAGGAGAAATTTATAATAGGCACGCAAAGAAGCGATCTTTCGATTAACTGAAGATGGTGAAAGTTTTTCCTCAACCAAAGAAATGACCCACGAGCGTATAAGCGCGTAGTTAACTTCTTCTAATGAGCTATCGGGAAACTGTGAATCTAGATAGGATTGGAACTGCGTCAGATCAGCGTGGTAAGAGCTGATGGTGTGCTTACTATAACGCTTTTCGTATTCTAGATATTTGAGAAAAGAACTCTGCATAAATCAGTAATACGAACCCACTATTCGTATTACTAACTTAGCAATTATGGTAGATAAAAAACAGTGAATTAATAATTTTCTTTGGCGTACATTTTTTGTCTGTATGCCGCTTTCAATTTCACTGTTCTTCTTTTAATTGATGGCTTTTCGTAGAACGTACGCGATCTCAATTCTTTCAATACTCCAGTCTTCTCAAACTTCTTCTTGAATCTTTTGAGCGCTTTATCTATTGATTCGTTCTCTTTAACGTTTATTATTATCATAATCTGTTTACCTTAAACGGGCTGCAAATATAGTGGGTTTTGCAATTATTTCAAATATCACTTTAAGATTGCCCTGGAAATTACAAGTTTTTGTATTTCAGAAGTCCCTTCACCTATGGTGCAGAGCTTCGAATCCCTGTAAAATTTTTCCACCGGATAGTCTTTCGTATAGCCATAGCCACCAAAAATTTGCACGGCGTCATTAGATACATCGACCGCTACTTCTGAGGCATAGTACTTTGCCATAGCCGACTCCTTGTTAACATTGACACCTCTGTTCTTCATCTCAGCTGAACGGATCGTCAACAGTTTAGCCGCATCTACTTTAGTAGACATCTCGGCTAACTTGAATGAGATACCCTGAAATTTGGCGATAGGCTGGTTGAATTGATGCCTTTCCTGCGAATATTGGATAGACGCTTCCAGTGCTCCTTGTGCAATACCCAAACTTAGAGCAGCTATCGAAATTCTACCACCATCCAATACTTTGAGTGACTGCACAAAACCTTCTCCAACCTTACCAATGATTTGGTCTTTGTGCACTCTGCAATCTTGGAATATTAATTCGGTAGTCTCAGAGGCTCTCATGCCCAATTTGTTTTCTTTTCTACCTGCGCTGAATCCAGGTGTACCCTTCTCAATGATGAATGCTGTCATTCCATGAGAATCACCTACTTCACCAGTTCTAACAATGACCACCGCTACATCACCAGATTTTCCATGGGTGATAAAGTTCTTGGCGCCATTAATTACATAATAGTCTCCGTCTTCAACGGCCACTGTTTTCATGTTACCTGCATCTGAGCCCGTATTAGGTTCGGTGAGGCCCCATGCGCCAATCCACTCAGCTGTTGCCAGCTTAGGTAGATATTTGCTTTTCTGCTCTTCGCTTGCGAATTGCAAAATATGACCAGTACATAATGAGTTGTGCGCTGCCATAGACAACCCAATAGAACCGTCAATTTTTGCCAATTCTGAAATGGCCGTGACATACTCCAGATAGCCGAATCCCGAACCACCATACTCTTGTGGCACAAGTACTCCCATCAAGCCAAGTTCCCCTAGCTTTTTGAAAAGGTTAACGGGAAATTCCTGGGACTCGTCCCAGTCCATCATGTGGGGTTTGATTTCTCTTTCCCCGAAATCACGAATCATTTGGGCAATCATTTTTTGATTTTCGTTCTCTTCAAAACTGATTGCCACAGGATTTTCGAGTGTTGCTTGCATAGTTATATGAGGATTTTTCCGCTAAATTATAAGAACCGCAATCAATTGCCAAACTAACATTCGTTTGGCAAAATAAGTTTTTGTTAAATCTCACTGATATACAGGGAGAAAAGTCAGATAATTCTATAATCTTACCTTATTGCTTTTATTTTTGTCCTTCGTTTTACGTATCACGTAATTATTCATTTCCTAATACAATAACATATGAAAATCGCAGTAGTTGGAACCGGGTATGTTGGCTTAGTAACCGGAACCTGTTTTGCCGAAACTGGCAACCATGTAACTTGCATTGATATCGATGAGAAAAAAGTAGAAAGCTTGAAGAATGGTGTCATAACTATCTATGAACCAGGGCTTGATGTACTTTTTGAAAGAAATATAAGACAAGGTAGGCTCGACTTCACCACAAACCTTGAAGAGGGCATCAAAGGGGCTAAGATCATCTTTTTGGCATTACCTACACCTCCGGGTGAAGATGGGTCAGCCGACCTTCAATATGTACTTAGGGTAGCGGAAGACCTCGGCCCACTTTTGGAAGACTACACCATTATAGTAGACAAGAGTACAGTGCCAGTAGGAACCGCAGAAAAAGTAACCGAAAAAATTGCAGCTAATGCCAAGGTTGATTTCGACGTTGTATCTAACCCGGAATTTCTAAGAGAAGGGGTCGCCGTCGAGGACTTCATGAAACCTGATCGCGTTGTGGTAGGTACTGAGTCAGACAAGGCAAAAGAAGTAATGGAGTTACTATATTCTCCATTAGTTCGACAGGGGAACCCGATCATATTCATGGACGAAAGGTCAGCTGAGCTAACAAAATATGCTGCTAACTCATTTCTGGCTACTAAAATCACTTTCATGAATGAAATAGCCAATTTATGTGAGCTGCTCGGAGCCGATGTAGATGCGGTAAGAAAAGGCGTTGGTACTGATAGTAGAATTGGAAAACGCTTCTTGTTCGCAGGTATAGGATACGGAGGAAGTTGTTTCCCGAAAGATGTACAGGCTTTAGCTAAATCTGCCATTGATGCAGAATATGACTTTAAAATATTGAAGTCGGTAATGTCTGTCAATGCCAAGCAGAAAACCAAATTAATAGACAAGCTTAAGGCTTATTTTAGTGATGAGCTAAGCGGAAAAACAATCGCTATCTGGGGATTGGCTTTCAAGCCTTACACTGATGATATCAGAGAGGCACCTGCGTTAGAAAACATCACTGCATTATTGGCAGCCGGAGCAAAAATAAGAGCTTACGATCCTGAAGCTATGGACAATGTGAAGGGTGTATTTGGAGATCAAATCGCATACACTCAAAATGAGTATGAGGCAGTCGAAGGTGCGGATGCGCTGATGATCTTTACAGAATGGCCGGTATTCAGAACGCCGGAGTTTGATCAATTGAAAGTAAGCCTGAATAATCCAGTTATTTTCGATGGACGTAACCTCTATCAGCAAAGCAATATGAAAAAGCTAGGATTTGAATATCACAGTATAGGAAGGGGGCAAAACAATGAGTAAGAAATCAGTCCTGATAACAGGTGGTGCCGGGTTCCTCGGATCTCATCTGTGTGATAGGTTTCTTGCCGAAGGTTATCGAGTCATCGCTATGGATAACTTGATAACCGGTGACCTCAAGAATATAGAGCACTTATTTGGTAAGGAGGACTTTGAGTTCTCCCACCACGATGTATCTACATTCGTTCATGTGCCAGGTGAGCTAGAATACATTCTTCATTTCGCATCACCAGCCAGCCCGATAGACTACTTAAAGATTCCTATTCAGACTTTGAAAGTAGGGTCGCTTGGTACGCACAATTTGCTTGGCCTGGCCCGAGCGAAAAATGCGAGAATCTTAGTAGCATCCACTTCCGAAGTCTACGGAGACCCATTGGTTCACCCACAAACTGAAGATTATTATGGTAACGTTAATCCCATAGGTCCCAGAGGTGTTTACGACGAAGCGAAGAGGTTTCAGGAAGCCATCACCATGGCCTACCATAGCTTTCATGGTGTTGAGACCAGAATCGTTAGAATATTCAATACTTACGGCCCTCGAATGCGACTGAATGATGGTCGCGTGTTACCTGCTTTTATAGGTCAGGCACTTCGAGGAGAAGATCTTACCGTCTTCGGAGATGGTTCGCAAACAAGGTCTTTTTGCTATGTTGATGATCTGGTGGAAGGTATTTATCGCCTTTTGATGAGTGATTATGCATATCCGGTGAATATTGGCAACCCTGGTGAGATTACAATTAAGGAATTTGCCGATGAGATCATCAAGCTTACCAACACCACTCAAAAAGTGACGTACAAGCCTTTGCCGAAAGATGATCCGAAACAACGACAACCAGACATAACGAGGGCTAAGGAGATTCTAGATTGGACACCCAAAGTATCTAGAGAGGAAGGGTTGAAAATAACTTATGAATATTTCAAATCTTTAAGTCAGGATGAACTTTACACAAAAGAACATAATGACTTTGAGTCTTATATAAAACGTTAGATAAGACAGAGCAAAACAACTAATTCCCCATTTCAGTAATGGCTAAAAAAATTCTAATCACCGGTGGCGCCGGTTTCATTGGTTCACATGTAATAAGATTATTTGTGAATCAATATCCGGATTATGAAATCTATAATTTGGATGCCTTAACCTATGCGGGAAATCTTGAGAATCTCAGGGATATTGAACAAAAGCCAAATTATCACTTTCTCAAGGGAGATATAGTAGACCAGCAGTATATCAACGACATATTCACCAAACATGAATTTGACGGTGTCATCCACTTAGCCGCTGAATCCCATGTCGACCGTTCCATCATGAACCCAAATGAGTTTATCGTCACTAACGTAATTGGAACGGTGAACTTGCTTAACGCAGCACGAGCAGTTTGGGCAGATAATATGTCGGATAAGATATTCTACCATGTATCTACCGATGAGGTGTATGGATCTTTAGGCTCAGAAGGATATTTTACTGAAACCACTTCCTACGATCCCCAATCGCCGTATTCTGCATCAAAAGCCAGTTCAGATCATTTTGTGAGAGCTTTTCAGAATACTTACGGCCTGCCTATCAAGATTTCAAACTGCTCCAATAACTACGGGCCGAACCAATTCCCGGAAAAGCTAATTCCGTTGATGATCAATAACATCAAAAATAGCCAGCCTTTACCGGTTTATGGAAAAGGTGAAAACATCAGAGATTGGCTCTATGTGATTGATCATGCCAGGGCAATTGATAAAGTGTATCATGAAGGAGCATTAGGTGAGACCTATAATATTGGTGGCTTTAACGAATGGAAAAACATTGACTTAGTGTATTTGCTATGTTCTGTCATGGATAAAAAACTTGGTAGAGCTGACGGGGAATCCGCGAAGCTCATCACCTTTGTAAAAGACAGAGCGGGGCACGATATGAGGTATGCAATTGATGCCACCAAGATTAAAGATGAGTTGGGTTGGGAGCCTTCTTTGGTTTTTGAAGAAGGATTGGAAAAGACGGTAGATTGGTACCTCTCAAATGAGGAATGGTTAGAGCATGTGACTTCCGGGAATTATCAAAACTATTATAAAGAGCTATATGGCTAGCAGATAGCCCACCCAACTCTATAAAGACACCTCTAGAACTATGAAAGGTATTATATTGGCCGGAGGATCCGGCACGCGACTTCACCCCCTTACCTTAGCGGTGAGTAAACAACTTATGCCCGTTTACGACAAGCCGATGATCTATTACCCTCTTTCTACACTGCTATTATCTGGAGTGAGAGAAGTGTTGATTATTTCCACACCGCATGATTTGCCGTTATTCGAGAAGCTACTTGGTGACGGCAGTAGGTTGGGTTGTAAATTCTCCTATGCCGTTCAGGAAAAACCAGAAGGGTTGGCCCAGGCATTTATAATCGGTGAAGAGTTCATAGGAAATGACAAAGTCGCCTTGATCCTCGGAGATAATATCTTTTATGGTTCCGGTATGATCAAGATACTTCAGGAAAATAATAATCCTGAGGGTGGTGTCATTTACGCTTATCACGTGACTGACCCCGAAAGATATGGAGTAGTAGAGTTTGACAAGAACAACGTTGCCATATCTATTGAAGAAAAGCCAACAGAGCCCAAATCCAACTACGCTGTTCCGGGACTATACTTTTACGATAATCAGGTAATTGACATAGCTAGAAACCTAAAGCCCAGCCCTCGTGGAGAATACGAAATCACAGACGTGAATAAGGAATATCTCAAAAGAGGCCAGCTGAAAGTAGGTATTTTGAGCAGAGGTACGGCATGGTTAGATACGGGTACTTTCCCATCACTGATGCAAGCTGGGAACTTTGTTCAGGTAATAGAAGAAAGACAAGGATTGAAAATCGGCTGTATTGAAGAGATAGCTTACCGAATGAACTTTATAGATAAGCAGCAACTTCTAAGTTTGGCTGAACCTCTGATAAAAAGTGGTTACGGCAAATACCTACAGGGAATAGCTGAAGGCTCTCATTCGTAATAAAGTACATTCAGTACAGTTTCCCCGACGGCCTCAAGCGTCTTCTTATCAATGATATCCAGGTTGTCCTTACTTGAGTGATGGTAATCACCAAAATACCCGACAGCAGGATCATAGTGAACAATATTGATCATGGGTATCTTGCCTAGCTCATTCACGAATACATGATCATCAGTAATACCAGGCTGCTCGTCGTACACGAAGTAATTGCTATAACCTAGCTTGTTGCCTCTATCCCATACCTTCCTCATAACGCTGGGAGCATAACGCATAGATTCACCTTCCATCGCAAATTGTGATCCCGAAGCGCCGACCATGTCTAGTAGAATGCCATAATAAGCAGAGTAGTCTTTGTCATGCTTGTTTTGAGACCAGTATTGAGAACCTAGACACCACCAAGAGTATAGGCCATCTGGAGTTGGCTTTTGAATCTCACCATGTTTCTCTCCCCAATCTTCTCCATCAAATAGAATAATATCTACACCTACATTCGGTGTATTACTAGCAGAACCTATAACCCGAGCTATTTCTAGTAGAACGCCGACACCACTTGCTCCGTCATTAGCTCCATCTATTGGTTTATCCTGACCTACGGTATCCTTATCTGCAAATGGTCGGGTATCCCAATGGGCGGCTAGTAGTATTCTCTTCTGTTTGTCTGGGAAAAAGCTTCCAATAATATTCCGCAGATACAATTGAGTGCCATCAAAAGTTTCAGCATCAAAATCTTGGACGACCACTTCAGCACCATAACTTTTCAATTGAGCAATGAAGTAATCACCGGCTTTTGTATGAGCCTCAGTGTTTGGCACCCTAGGGCCAAGTTCTATTTGCGTCTCGATGAAAGCATAGGCTGAGTCACTGTTGAAGTCCGGTACATCGACTGTTTTCTCAAGTGCAGGCTTCTCGGTAGTTTCACCTTTATTTTTTGACCCATTATCACAAGCCGTAATGATCAGGCCAATCACCAAAATGATATTGATCTGATCGAATAAGGTTTTTCTGATTTTCATTATCTCAACTTATAAGACAATTGCTGATAGATGTCCTTCCTCAATGATACGCATTTGCATTGAAAATAAATTGTCGTACATTTGCATTAAAATATAGCAATATCCTAAAAGGGGGCGTTTAAGCCCCTTTTTTATTCTATGGATTTACAGAAGAGAATAGAAGAAATAGCCTCAGAATACTTGGAAAGTGATCTCCACTTTCTTGCGGAAGTATCTCTTTCTCATCAAAAAACCGAAGGCCATCGTAAAGTTTTAGTGCTGCTTGATGGTGATCAAGGTGTAAGCATTGAAGACTGCGCAAAGTTGAGCCGTAAGATAGGTGCCAGAATAGAAGAAGAGAACATCTTTGGATCAGCCTATACATTAGAAGTATCATCTCCAGGAGTGGACTATCCGCTTAAGAGCCAAAGACAATTCGCGAAAAACATCGGAAGAAGTATCAGGGTCAGAACGAAGAACGGAGAGGATACAAAGGGAGAGCTTCTAGCATGCGATGATCAAAGTGTGACACTTGTTCTCAAGAAGAAGAATAAGAAACAGCAGGTAACAGAAGAGGTTAATATTAAACTCGAAGAAATAGAAAAAGCTATTGTACTAGTTTCATTTAAATAAATAGATTAAAAAATGGACACCGGGAACCTAATTGAGTCATTTGCGGACTTTGCCAGCCATAAAAACATAGACAGGCCGACGATGATCCGCATCTTGGAGGATGTTTTCAGAACGATGATTCGGAAAAAGTACAAGTACGATGACAACTTTGATATCATTATAAATGCGGATAAAGGAGACTTGGAAATCTGGAGGTTTCGTGAAATTGTAGATGATAACTCAGAGGATATTTGGGATCACGATAAAATCAGCTTCTCTGATGCCAGGAAGATTGAGCCAGACTTTGAAATAGGAGAGGAAGTAGCAGAAGAAATTAAACTGGAAGATTTTGGAAGAAGGGCGGTTATGACAGCCAGACAAACCCTTATCCAAAGAGTGAAGGACTTAGAAAAAGATATACTCTTCCAGAAGTATAAAGACTTGGTAGGCGAAATTATAGCTGGAGAAGTTTATCAGATCCTTAATAGGGAAGTGTTGTTAATTGATGGAGAAGGCAACGAGATATCAGTTCCTAAAAACGAACAAATATCCAAAGACAGATATAGAAAAGGAGAATCTGTTCGTGCCATTGTGGATCGCGTGGAAATGGTAAACGGAAACCCCAAGATCATTCTCTCTAGAACTTCACCTGTTTTTCTGGAAAGATTGTTTGAAAGCGAAGTACCGGAAGTATACGATGGTTTGATAACCATTAAAAAGGTAGTGAGAGAGCCGGGTGAAAGAGCGAAAGTGGCTGTTGAATCTTATGACGACCGTATCGATCCGGTAGGAGCATGTGTTGGAATGAAAGGTTCAAGGATACACGCCATCGTAAGAGAATTGCAGAATGAAAATATCGATGTGATCAATTATACAGAGAACATCGAGCTTTACATAGCAAGAGCGTTAAGCCCTGCCAAAATAGGCAGTATTAAGATCAATGCTGACAATGGTCGTGTTGCCGTTTATCTGAAACCAGACCAGGTATCTCTCGCCATTGGTAAAGGCGGGCAGAATATAAAGTTAGCCAGTAAGTTGGTGGACTACGAGATTGATGTATTCCGCGAAATAGATGACTACGAGGAAGACGTTGATTTGGAAGAATTTGCGGACGAAATAGAAGCCTGGATACTCGATGAGCTTAAAAGAGTAGGGCTGGATACTGCGCGAAGCGTACTGGCTCTTACCAAAGAAGATATAGCCAGAAGAACCGATTTAGAGGACGAAACAATCGAAGATATATACTCAATTCTTAAACAAGAGTTCGAATAGTCAAATTTTTTAAAATCGCAAAAAAAAGGGATATTTGAGTATGGCAGAAGAAAAAATGATGAGGTTAAGCCAAGTGGCAAGAAAGTTAAATGTTGGTAGAACTACCATCGTTGACTTCTTGCATGACAAGGGTTTCAAAGTGGATAGTAGCCCTAACTCGAAGGTCACATCCGAGCAATTCGATATGTTGGCTAAAGAGTTCGCTGCATCTGCATCCGAGAAGGAAGAAGCTCTTGGTCTCACTATTGGCAAAAAGCATAGCGATACCCTCGTCATTGATACGGAAGAGAAGGAGACTAGAAAAACAATGACAGAAGATGAGGAAAAAATACTCATCAAAAACTTGTCTATCGAAAATGAAGTAAATCAGTCCCAGGAGAAAATCGAAGCGGAAGCACCTAAACTGAAAGGAATTAAGGTGCTGGGTAAGATTGATCTTAATGCCAAGAAGGAAGAAGAAACTGAGGCAGTTGAAGAAACTCCTGCTAAGGTAGAGGAAGAACCTGTAGCTGAGAAAATTGAGGAAAAACCAGAGCCGGCACCAGTGGAAGAGGTTAAAGAGGAAAAAGAGGAGCCTAAGGTCGAGGAGAAAAAGGTAGAAGTAGAAGTGGTTGAAGAACCACCTAAGGTAGAAGAGAAGAAAGAGGAACCTGCACCTGTCGAGAAAACTGAGGTCAAGAAGGAACCAGCCGCGAAAGAGGAGACCACGGAAAACGAAAGCGCTCCGAAAGTAATAGAAGCAAAAGCAGATAAGCTTAAAGGTCTCAAAGTAGTAGGTAAAATAGAGTTACCTACCGAAAGGGAGAAGAAGAAGGAAAAAGGTAAAGATGCCCAGAATGGGGACGCCAAAAAGGCTAAACCTGTCGCTTCTTCTGATGATCGCAAAGAAGGCAAGAAGAAAAGAAAGAGGAAACGCATACCTACATCCGATGGCCCTGGCAACAGACAAAACAGGCCACAACGTAGGAAGATTGAGAAAGCAGAGCCTTCGGAAAAAGAGATTCAAGAGCAGGTAAAAGCGACACTGGCCAAGCTTAGTGGTACAAGTGGTAAGAAAACCTCTGGTGCTAAATATAGAAAGGAGAAAAGAAGTGCTATTGCCGAAGCACGAGAAGAGCAAATACTTCAAGAGCAAGAGCAGGCCAAGGTACTTAAGCTCACAGAGTTTATTTCGGCCAATGACCTTGCTTCCCTAATGGGTGTTTCGGTTAATGATGTGATATCTGCCTGCATGGGTATGGGTATGTTCGTCTCTATTAACCAAAGGCTGGACGCAGAGTCAATAACATTCATAGCTGATGAGTTTGGCTATACTGTTGAATTTGCCTCCTCCGAGGAAGAAATTGATGTGGTGGAGGAAGTGGATAAAGACGAAGACCTGGAAGATAGAGCACCAATCGTGACTATCATGGGTCACGTTGACCACGGTAAAACTTCACTGCTTGATTATATAAGAAACTCAAAAGTAACGGCTCAGGAAGCTGGAGGAATTACCCAGCACATCGGTGCCTACGATGTGGTGACTGAGAGCGGTCAGAAAATAGCCTTCTTAGATACACCGGGTCACGAAGCGTTTACAGCGATGAGGGCCAGGGGAGCTAAAGTTACTGATGTAGTAATCATTGTGGTAGCAGCAGACGATGACGTGATGCCTCAGACAAAAGAGGCTATCAACCACGCTCAAGTAGCTGGTGTACCAATAGTAATTGCTATAAACAAAATTGATAAGCCCAATGCCAATGCCGACAAGGTGAAAGAATCACTGGCCAACATGAACATTCTGGTCGAGGATTGGGGCGGTAAATACCAATGTCAGGAAATATCAGCCAAGACAGGTCAAGGTATAGATGATTTGTTGGAGAAGGTATTGTTAGAAGCAGAGTTACTTGAACTTAAGGCAAATTATGGTAAGAATGCCATAGGTACAGTAATCGAGGCATCACTAGACAAAGGACGTGGTTATGTAACCACAGTACTTATTCAGAATGGTACCCTGCGTATTGGTGACGTTATTCTAGCTGGATCTTACTACGGTAAAGTGAAAGCCATGTTCGACCACCGTGGAGGAAAGGTGAAAGAAGCTGGCCCTTCCACGCCAGTACTTTTACTTGGTTTGGACGGTGCTCCACAAGCTGGTGATAAGCTCAACGAGATGGAGTCTGAGCGAGAAGCTAGGGAAATTGCTAACAAGAGAGAGCAAATCCAAAGAGAACAAAATGTACGTACCAAGAAACATATTACGCTTGATGAGATTGGTAGAAGGCTCGCCATTGGTAACTTCAAAGAACTTAATGTAATTGTTAAAGGTGATGTGGATGGATCGGTAGAAGCCTTATCTGATTCATTGCTTAAGCTTTCCACTGATGAGGTACAGGTGAACATTATTCAGAAAGGTGTTGGACAAATATCCGAGTCAGATGTTCTATTGGCTTCTGCATCAGATGCAGTTGTAGTTGGTTTCCAAGTTAGACCTTCTACCGGAGCGAAACGAATTTCAGAGCAAGAAGAGATTGAAATCAGGCTTTACAGTGTGATCTATGACGCTATCAACGACGTAAAAGATGCAATTGAAGGTCTCCTTGACCCTGAAGTGGAAGAGGTTATCGTTGGTAACGCAGAAGTCCGCGAAGTATTTAAGATATCGAAGATTGGTACAGTAGCCGGATGTATGGTGACTGACGGATTCATCAAAAGAGCCAACCCTATTAGACTGATCAGGGAAGGTATTGTTATTTACTCTGGTGAGATGGGACAGCTTAAGCGATTCAAGGAAGACGCGAATGAAGTGAAAAGCGGCTTTGAGTGTGGTATCAGTATCAAAGGTTTTAATGATATCAAGAACGGAGATGTCATCGAATCTTACGAAGAAAGAGAGACTAAACGAACTTTATAAGTTCAATTAAATCATTAGAAAATGGGGTATAGCTTTAGGGTTATATCCCATTTTGTTTATAGATAATTAGGTTAAACATCTGAGATTCAGAATAGAGCGTTTCTCCTTTTAGTTTCGGATGCCTTAATTAAACCATGAATTTCTTTCAATCACTTTTTGGAGTTACTATGTGTTTGTGCTTGCTTCTTTTGATCATAGGCATGTACAAACCTTGGGTAGTTTTGTGGTGGGAGGATATTCAGAATAGAAAAAAAGTAATCAAAGTATATGGAACTGCCTCGCTGTTGTTCCTGACTCTTTATCTGGTCACACCTTACATCGGCTAAACTCTTTCCGTAATCAACACCACTTTTTTGTTATGGAGTAAAGTAGTAGCGAACAAGAAGGTATTTCCACCATCAATTACACCTAGTTTATTCTTGATGCCCGTAGTGTTTAGTGGAAAGTTGCGTACCACTACGTTAGCTTGATCATTATCCAAGTGCGATAGAATCTTTTTACGGTCTAGCTTTTCCACAGCCTTTAAGTGGAAAGTTTTACCAGGAAAACCTGCTATAGGTTGATCGCTGGTGAAAAGATGGGAATTTGAATGAAGCTTTTTTAAATGGAAAGCTTTAGCCAAGGATTTAAACCCTCCGGATTTCATAATAGAGGCATTAGGTTCTAGAATATATTTATCAGGAAGGCTGTATTCTACCTCTAGTATAGACTCTTGCTCTGGCGAGAAAGAAAAGAGGTGTTCTTCACCAGTTTTCATTAAGTTAACAGCTTCGTAAGTCAATGAGCCTTCTCTCTTCGAGGCAAGAATATAAAGCACTTCTTTGCATTCATTATCTACTGATATGATTAAGACTTTAACTACGTTCTTTAACGATTTAATGGCTTTTGTTACATCAAGCAAAGGGGATGTTTTCAGTATGATTGTTTTAGCCTTAGACACTAATTCTTGCTCAAAGTCTATAACGTTAGGTTCACAATCTTCCAATAAATGGACCTTTCCTTTTTGCTCATTTCTCCTTGAAGGGTCTATAAAAGCCACATCATAAGTTTTATCTACAGAAGAGATAAAACCTTTAGTATTAGTGTGATGAACGTTGATGTTGAAGGCTTTGAGCTTTTCGAAGTTGTGAGTGGCTAATTGACAAAGTTGTTGGCTCTTTTCAACGTAATCTACGCTTTCGAAAGCCCGGCTGAAGTAATAGCTGTCAACACCCATACCACCGGTTAAGTCGACTATACTTTTGCCTTGGTAAAGATGTGACTTATATTTTGCCGCTATTTCTGAAGAACACTGCTCGAGGGATAATGGTGGAGGGAAGACCAACCCTTGGGTTCTATACCACTCAGGAAGTTTTGACTTAGCCTTCTTTTTACTTACTATTTGATCTACAATAACCGGCATTGGCACGCCAGCGATATGTTTGTGCTTTAAAAGCAACCCAGAGGTATCTGCATTTTCATGCTTACTGATGAATTGCTGTACCTCTGGGTGGTTGATTTGGTCAATCAAAAAACCAAATTGTTTTCTTTTATATATTCAGCGATTTGAACGGCATTAGTAGCAGCTCCTTTACGCAAATTGTCGGCGACAACCCACATGTTAAGTGTGTTAGGCTGAGATTCATCCCTACGTAGTCTACCCACAAATACTTCATCTTTGTTATGTGCATTGATAGGCATAGGATAGACTGCGTTATCTACATCGTCCTCAAGTATTACACCGGTGGTAGATTGTAAAATCTTTTTCACTTCATCCATGTCGAAGTCCTTATGGAATTCTACATTAAGTGATTCAGAATGACCGCCTATAATAGGCAACCTAACAGCGGTGGCTGTGATGGCTATACTATCATCACCTAATATTTTTCTGGTTTCATTGACCATTTTCATTTCCTCTTTGGTGTATCCATTGTCCATGAAGACATCAATATGAGGAAGTGCATTAAGATCTATTTTGTGCGGGTAAACTTGAGTGCCTTCAGTACCCTTTCGTTCTTCCATAAGCTGATCGACAGCTTCTTTACCAGTACCGGTTACTGACTGATATGTGGAGATTACGATCCTCTTGAGTTTATATTTTTTATGTAGTGGAGCTAGTGCCACTACCATTTGAATGGTTGAGCAGTTGGGGTTGGCAATTATTCTATCATCAACTCTTAACTCATTGGCATTGATTTCAGGCACAACAAGTTTATGATCAGGGCTCATACGCCATGCTGAAGAGTTATCAATAACAATAGCGCCAATGGCTTCAAACTGGGGTGCCCATTCTAAAGAAGTACCTCCACCAGCGGAGAAAATCGCTACGTCAGGTTTGGCTTTAATGGCATCTTCCATTCCAATGATTGTATAGGTCTTGCCCTTAAAGGAAATTTCCTTTCCTATTGACCTGGGAGAGGCTACCAATAACAATTCATCAAATTGCAAATTTCTTTCGTCGATTACTTTGAGTAATTCGCTGCCAACAAGGCCAGTTGCACCTACAATAGCTAGCTTCATGATAAAATTCTAATAAAAGTTACATTGAAAATTAAACGAGTCGCAAAAATACTACTTTTGCTACTCTTAATTGAAGACTGGAACGAGGATATTTTGAATTTGGTTCGGAGGGGAATGGGTTTTAGTAAATATTTCATAATTGGTGCGTTATCGTTAATAGCCTTTAACAGCGCTGCACAACTCACAGATGATTTTACGGATGGTACATTGTCAGACCCAGATTGGTCAGGGAACAATGACCACTTTATAATAGAAGACGAAGTTTTGAGGCTCAATGCTCCAGCAGCGACGGGTTCTTCATTCTTAACCACTACCTCTGAGGCGATAGAAGCTGCCACTTGGAGTTTTAACGTTAAAATGAATTTCAACCCTTCAGGGTCAAACTTTGCCAGGATATATTTAATATCAAGCAACCCCAATCTAACCGAAGGTCTGCAAGGTTACTTCGTTAGAATTGGAGGCTCAGATGATGAAGTAAGCCTGTTTCGACAAGATGGAAGTCAACAAACCAAAATCATTGATGGTACTGATGACCGTGTTGACCAATCTTCAGTAGATATTACTATCCGAGTGGTTAGGGACAGAATCGGTAATTGGGTTTTAAGTGTTAAAAATCAAGGTGAAAGTGCTTTTACAGAAGAGGGCGAAGTGTTTGACGATACTTATGTTCAATCGAGTTATTTCGGAATGGTATGTACATACACATCTACCAGGGCCAATCGCTTCTTTTTTGATGATATTACTGTACAAGGTGAGTCGTTCCAAGATCGTCAAGCGCCTGAGATCGTATCTCTAGAGGCTATTTCTTCTAACCAGCTCGTGGTCAGATTCTCAGAACTGGGTACGGAAGAATCAGTCTTGAATGTAGATCATTATCACGTCGATGGTGCTATTGGCAATCCCGTATCAGTCGAGTTATACGATGCAGAAGAGTATGCTTACAGGCTTTTCTTCAATGGTATATTTGAAAATGGACGCTCTTATAGGATAAGTGTAAGTGGAGTATCAGATGAAGCGGGCAACGTCTTAATGTCTAATGAAAAAGACTTCGTATACCTGGAACTGGCCTTACCAACATTGCAAGATGTCATAATCAACGAGATATTTCCAGACCCGAGTCCTATAGTTGGGCTCCCGGATGAAGAATATATTGAATTGTTTAATCGAAGTAGTCATTTTTTCAATTTGGAGGGCTGGCGCTTTACTGACGGAAGTTCTATCGCCGTAATTGATAGTTTTATCTTAAAACCGCAAGAGTATGTGGTTTTAACTTCTTCTTCCAGCCAGGGTAAGTTTTCAGAGTTCATGCCAATGATCTACCTAGCCAATTGGCCTACCTTAAACAACGCTAGCGACCAGCTATCTCTGATGGATGGCGATGGAAGAATCATAGATGCAGTAGCCTACACCGAAGACTGGTACAGAGATGAGGATAAGCAGGAGGGCGGATGGGCATTGGAGCGTATTGATTCTGAAAATGTTTGTGGTAGAGAAGAAAATTGGAGGGCAGCTAAAGATAATGCTGGAGGCACTCCGGCTGCGATTAACTCTGTTTTTGCTTCAAACCCGGATCTAAGAAGCCCCAGCATTATTTCTGCCATAGCAGTAGACTCAACTAAAGTCAAGATAGATTTTAATGAGTTGTTAGATTCTGCTAGTGTTCGATTTGCAGAATATAGTATCGATAATGGTATCGAAGTTGTCAATTCATACCTTTCTATTCCTGATTTGGATGTAGTCTTGCTTGATGTTTCGCCTGCACTAACTAGAAATTCATCTTACACAATAACAATCGAAAGGCTCACCGACTGCAGTGGCAACCTGATTAATGACGAAAACAATACGGCACTTTTTGCACTCCCTGAAGAAGGCGATAGCTTGGATATAGTTATCAACGAAATACTTTTTGACCCAAGGCCTGGAGGAGTTGATTTTGTCGAGCTGTACAACCGAAGTCAAAAGTTCATCAACTTGAATAACTGGTCTCTTGGAAATAGCTCAGACATAAATGATGCTAATGCTAAATTATTGAGTTCAAATGATCAAATTATCTCCCCTAATAGCTATGTGGTAATCACGTCTGATTTGAATATTCTCAAGGATCAGTACCCTGGCCCGAAAATAGACAATGGCATTGAACTGAGCACTTTACCTAGTTTTCCTAATGAAGAGGGAACTGTGGTCATATTTAACGCAATGAATGAAGTGGTTGACGAAGTGGATTACCATGAGGACTTTCATTTCTCGATAATTAATAATGTAGAAGGTATATCCTTGGAAAGGGTAGATTCAAACGGCGCTAGTGACAATCCTGACAATTGGAAATCGGCATCTTCAAGAGTGGGTTACGCTACTCCCGGCTACCAAAACTCTCAAATAAGCCCCGAAAGTTTAGTAGAAGATCAGGTCACTGTAGTACCTAAGCTATTTACGCCGGACAACGACGGCATGGAAGACTTTGTCAAAATAAATTATCAATTCGACAATGGTGGTTATGTAGCAAATGTGGAGATATTTGATTTTTATGGTAGAACAGTGAAGAGAATAGATGAAAATGACCTCATTTCATCTTCAGGCTTTTATATATG
>JBCBSS010000015.1:0-79157 GCA_039819065.1 Bacteroidota bacterium | reverse complement strand
AACAAAAATTAAGAAAAGCACATCTACCATATCTTAATTTTTGTTTATCAGGCAATTCAGATGTTCATCCAATGGCAGCCCCGTTTTAAAAATGTTTCTGTAAAGGTGATTGTCTTTGGTCTAACCATTCTACTTGGAGCAAAGTTCTTCGATTCATTTGGTAGAGTCCTTGCCACAACTGAATCAGATAAGGTTTCAAGCATTTCATTTTTATACGAAGGAAAATCCTATAGCACTGATGATAATCTTGTTCCTCTAGGAGACACAAAGAAGTATATCATTCTCAGAGATAAGTGTGAGAGCATCAATCTTTTTTTTGAAAGGGAAAAGGTTAGGAACTTGATTACACAGTAGTTCTTTTTTGCATTCAGTACCAATAAATGGAACTGAACGCAAAATGTTACTAATCAATCCTCATCCCGAACCAACCCGAAACTCCATTTTCAACTCTTGTTATCCTTACCTAAAAAGGTAAGATGATTTACAAGAAGAAGCGAAAGTCCACTGAAGGTAAGAAAGCCAATACCAGTAGGGTGACTATGATCAGTCATAGGGCAAAGAAAATCCGAAAGAAAAATGAAGCCTGGACTAAAGCTATCCAGCGCGCCACCAAAGAATTGAAGAAAGAGGGTAAGCTATAGTGGGCAGGAAGAAGTACAGGAATACTACTAAAGCCCAGCTGCTGATGGGAGAACTCTCAGGTTTTGGCAAACAGTTGAAGCCTAATCTTGTACCGGAGATCAAACTTCAGTATAACAAAGGACGAAGAGTGCTAGGCAATGTAAAGTCCTCTGATGATGCCGCTGATTTTATTAGGGCACAATACAAGCGTGGTACGATTGAAGCCCAGGAATCTTTCAACGTCATCTACCTTGACAACCGGAATAGTATCCTTGGCTATTATCAGCATTCCAAAGGCAGTTTGACAAGCACCCTTGTTGACACACGATTGATCTTTGCAGTAGCGTTGAAAAGCCTGTCGACAGGAATTATCCTTTCACATAACCATCCTTCGGGGAAACTAAAACCTAGTCAATCTGATATCAGGGTCACCAGAAATATCAAGTGGATAGGTGACATGCACAATATTAAAGTTCTCGATCACATCATAGTAACCAAGGACGGTCATTATTCATTTGCGGACGAGTTGATGCTGTGAGAGACTTAATTTTACTCGATCTATTCAGCGGGATTGGCGGTTTCCCTAAAGGGCTCATAGAAGTTGGCTTTAAATTCCAAAAGCATTACTTCAGTGAGATCGATAAATACGCCATTGCTAATTATCAATATAATTTCAAAGAATCAATACATGTCGGAGCAGTTGAAGAAATCAAAAAAGGAAAGGTTGAAAAGCCAGACATTATCACGTTCGGATCTCCATGCCAGGATCTATCCATTGCTGGAAAAAGGAAGGGCATCAAAGGGAAAAAGAGTCGACTCTTTTTTGAAGCAATTAGGGTCATCGATGAACTCGCACCCCGTCTGTTTATCTTTGAAAACGTCAAAGGACTTTTCTCCAGTAACCAGGGCAAAGACTTTGAAATCGTATTGCGAGCGTTTGCCGACCTTGGGGTTTATGACCTCCAATGGCAACTGCTTAATACTTCCTGGTTTCTACCCCAAAACCGAGAGCGTGTGTACCTTGTCGGATCTCTTAGAAACCAACCCCGACCCAAAGTATTTCCTATCGGAGAGAACAACCAAGCGAATAGTAAAGGCAGCCAAAGCATCACGGAAGCCAATATTGCTCCAACGGTAAGTACACGGGTATCAGCTCACGGCAATTACGGGCCATATATTCTAACACTTCGGGGTAAAAAGTATGAAAAAGGTGAAAACCTCAATGTGAGAAAGGACGGAGTGGCCAACTGCATCACCAAAGCAGATGACCACAATTTTTTACTGGAGAAATGGCATCCTTTGCGTTCGGTACGAACCGAAAAAGCGAAGGCTATCAGGCGATCAAATCAAAAAAAGGGGATCGATTATGCACCCTTTAGGGAACGCCAATTTGAAGTGAGGGAAGATGGCATTACCGGGGCTCTGACCACCAATACCGAACGTGAAAACCTACTCACCAATATGGAGACAATCCGCAGGTTCACACCTCTGGAATGTGAGCGATTACAGGGTTTTTCCGATGGCTGGACAGGTAAAGGATTATTTGATGGTGAAGTAAAAGAGATCAGCGACAGCCGCAGGTACCAACTATTGGGAAATGCTGTGAGTGTACCAGTAGTGAAAACAGTCGGGCAGAATATCAAAAAGAGCCTAGAGATGAATGTGAAAGAATCACCACTCGAAGGTTTGGATTTTGTAAAAACACCCATCACCTACTATGGTGGGAAGCAGCGATTAGTGAGCTTGATTCTTTCTCTAATTCCAGATCATAAACTCTACTGTGAGCCATTTGTAGGAGGAGCCGCAGTATTCTTTGGCAAGGAACCTTCAGAAATGGAAGTAATCAATGATCTGAATGGTGAAGTAGTGAACTTTTATAGGGTCTGTCATTCTGATTTCAAAAAGCTGGAAAAACTGATTCGGTCTACCCCTCACAGCAGGCAAATCCATCGAGAGACTCATGACATCCTGAAACAAACAGGAAAGCATGATCAGATTACCAGAGCCTGGGCTTTTTGGGTACAAACCAATATGAGCTTTTCAGCCAGAGTCTTTGGAGGTTATGCTTATGAGCGAAAATCTAATGGTACACTCAAGCGATTTGTGAATAAGAAACTCGCATTCAACAAAGAAGTATGCGAACGCTTGAGTATGGTAGATATTGAAAACAATGATGCCTTACAGGTTATCAAAAGTCGGGATACTAAGGACAGTTTCTTCTACTGCGATCCTCCTTATTTCAATTCCAATATGGGTCATTATAAAGGGTATTCGGAAAATGATTTTGAAGAGCTATTAAAAACACTATCGAGCATACAGGGTAAATTTCTATTGAGTAGCTATCCCTCAGAAATTTTAGAGAAGTATACCAAGAAGTACAAGTGGTATACACTTGAAAAAAGCACTGGTATATCCGTAACCCATCAAACAGATAAGGTCAAGATCGAAGTGCTAACAGCTAGTTATCCTTTGAGAAGTGAGTTAGACGGAATTGATGAGCTACTCCAGCTAAAAGCAAGATCAATAAAGATCAAACTTGCCCTCACTCATTAAGAACAAACGGGAAGAAAGCAGAAACCTCATTTATAAATGAGCCTATCATTACTCTATGATCTCCATTTCCAACTATAACAAGTCGATCAAGCAGATCAATCTTTCAAGTCTACCTAAAGTCTTTCAAGAGGGCCATGACTTTTTGATAGAGGCAAGAGACTGGTATGAGAAGGATAAAACGGTCAAAGAATCCATTGACCTTTATCTAATAAGACTCAATGAACATCTCAGACAAAAACGAAGGGGATCGGATGCTGGCCAAGATGTATCTTTTATTACCCGATTTGTAAAGTTCAATAATAAGACGCTGACTAGAGAAGAGATAGGGAGGTTCATTCAATCCTTGCAACGAGCCATCATCAAAAAGCAAATCCGAAAATCATCGCTGTATGCACGACACATTGAGAAAATTCAGGACAAACTCATAGCCCAATACAATCGATTGGGTGAGGGGAAGGAAATCAAGATTCAAATAGGAAAGGATTGGTTAGCAGAGCTTACAACATGTCAAAAACCCACCACCTTAGATGGTATTCCGGATGCTTCGGCAGCCAAGATAAGAAGCCCAAAGAAATCGTCCATCTTCGAATCGATGGATCACATACAAAGTGACCCATCTGAGGATTCCTTTAAGCTGCCGGGAGACTTAGGAAAACTACTAGGTGATTTAGAGCGTTTCGAGCTGGCCATCACGCTTGAGGGAGATCAGGGTGGCGGTAAAACCCGGTTCGGTTATCAATTAGCAGATGCTTTTGCAGCTCTAGGCAATCGTATAGCCGTATTCTCATTGGAGATTGGCAAGCGATCTGATCTGATACGAAGAATGCGAGAGGAATATGTGCATCCTTCAAATCAAGACAAAATTTTCATCACGGATCAGTTGCCTGACGGATTTGAGACCATCCGAAAATCAGCCAAGGATTTCGATGTGGTGATCATTGATAGTTGGAACAAGCTAAATGTCCATTCTTCCTTGTTCGACAAACTAAGAAAAGAGTTCCCTGACACCATCTTTATCGTGATTTTTCAGCGTACCACCCAGGGAACGATTAGAGGTGGCACAGCTCCACTTTTCGATGCAGGAATTAACCTGGAAGTAGTGAAAGTTGATGACACATTCAGGAATAACTATGCTGTTGCAACCAAAAATCGGTATGGGGAAACAGGCCTCCAATACAACATTCACTCACGTCAACTATTACAGGAGGATTTCATTGAAGAAGGCGATGAATAAGGACAATATAGATCCATCCATAAGATTGAATACGACTTTGAATGTAGGGCATCTATTGATGAGCTCGATCAGTTTACTCATTGTCATAGTCGGTCTTTGGGTTAATGTCAATGTAAAATTGGCGCAACTTGAATTTGAAATCGCCAGTGAAAAGGAGAAAAGAGCCGGATTGGAAAACTCACATGAGAAGCTGATACTTCAAGTGACTAAGCATACCAATGAAGTGACCAAACTACTGTATGAGATCAAGCTGGAGCTAAAAGACAAAGCGGATAAGTCAACCAAAACCAACACCCCATGATTATGATATTGACTACACTGAGGTACGTATGGAAATATTATTGGATCGTTCAACTACTCGTGATCATCATACTTTCTTACTTGTTAAGGAGGGAGATGTCTAAAACAGAAGATTATAAGGACATTTATGAGATCAGTCGAAAAGAGATCCAAATCTGGAGAGACGAATCAGGAAAGAACAGGGCAAGGGCGCAGATTGCAGAGATCGATGCAGCCAACGCTAAGTTGGTTTTAGAATCCAACCTCAAAGAAACCATTCGAAAGGAAGTGGGCAACCTGAAGCGGAATCTGATTAGCTATTCATCAGTCAGATCATCCACAGCAGGGACTTTTCAAACTGGCTCAATTGATACTGTTTATTTAATGGAACAACCTAAAGCCATGATTCCTATTCCCGCAAAGAAATTTTTGATTGACAAACCTGATTTGAAATTTCAAGGCCTCTATGTTCCCGATCTGGATACTTTGATGGCCAACTATCAGGTGATTCACAATTTTGATATTTTCTACTATTACAGAAGACCCGGAAAGAAACCTTTTAATCTATTGCGAAGAAAACGAGCAGTGGCAGAAATTAAGTTTGACAACCCTGGATCCAAAGCTGACAGTCTATACACTATAGTGCTGGACAGAAAAAAATCGTTGATTGGTAAAATTTTCTAGTCAAATCCTTCGCTAAAAAACTCAGGCAATGTCATGCCGAAAGCTTTAACAACCTTCACCAGACTGCTAAATCGTAAATCTTCACCTCGTTCATATCGGCCAAACTGCGCCCTGGGAATATTGTGTTCATAGGCGAAATATTCGTAGTTCGTATAACCTTTTGAGATCCTGAGAGTTTTTATGCGGTCTCCTAGTTTTTTTAGATGTTCTTTTGTGAATTCATCGTGTTTGGACATCCGGCAAATAAATAAGCCATCCTATTCATTTGTTACCACTTATTAATTCATACTTATTAGTAACTTTTTGATCAATATTTGAAAATCCATTTGGTATATTTAAATTCACGATTAGTCGAAAAACCATCATGAAACGTCAAAAGTCAAAGGAAGAGGAGAGAGAAGAGGCGGTTGAGGTGTTATACACCTCGCTTAAGGCCAAGCAACCTGTCTCAAAAGAAGAGTGTTACAAGATTTATGATAGAATGCAAAAGGAGACTTCTGCATCCGATAAAAGCAATAATTCTGACATAAACTAAATATCCACTTTCTGTTTATCCAGGTTATCGTTAGCAAATTCCATCAGTTCAACTAGTGACCTTTCATCAATTACGGTCACTCTCCTTTTACTGTCATAATATCCTCTCACGAGCTTACACCTGAGAAATATGCCTATATCCTGCTTTCTCCAGTTTAGTTTCGTCTGTAGTTCAGGATACTTAGCTAATATTTCTTCAGGGGTATATTTTGGCACAACAGTATTGCTAGAATTATTTAGCAGTCTTGCAATCCACAATGCTCATCTTGTCCTTCAAACTCAATAGTGATGTGATTGATGGATTCGTCTTTCAACTTAGAGCGTACGGTTTCCTTTAGTCTGGCTTGCTCAGATAGTTTGTAGTCTTTGTCCAATTGCAGGTGTATGGTCAGGATATTGTATTGACCATCCATTGACCAGGCATGGCAATCGTGAATGTCAATTACTTCCGCCATATCCTTGAGCTTCTGCCGAATGTCGTCTATGGATACTTTCTCGGGAATGCCCTGGAGTATGACTAATAAACTCTTTTTAAGATTTTTATAAACGTTGTACAATACGAAGAGCGAAATGAGCACAGAAAGTAATGGATCGATAAAAGGGGCATCAACGAGCATCATCACAATACTACCGATGAGAACTGCTACCCAACCTAAAACATCTTCCAGCAGGTGTAGTGAGACAACTTTCTCATTTAAAGATTCACCTTTTCTGAGTTTGAGTACTGCAGCACCATTGACCACAATCCCCAGGATTGATAGATATAGCATTCCCTGCACATTGGTTTCTTCGGGATTGAATAACTCTGGAATCGCTTTGGTTAGGATAAATATAGATCCTGCTACTAGTACAATGGAGTTGATAATTGCGCCAAGCAATGAGAAGCGTTTGTATCCGTAAGAAAATGTTTTGGTTCTGCCTTTTTTGGATAGCTTTTGAAAATACCAGGATAGCCCCAAGCTCAAGCTATCTCCCAAATCGTGTAACGCATCGGAAAGAATAGCTAAACTGTTGGTGTAAAGCCCTCCGATAATCTCAATAATGGTGAAACTCAGATTGAGAAAGAAAGCAACTTTTACATTGCCTTCTGAATGGTTATGTGAGTGATCGTGGTTATGTCCCATAGTTTTCTAGTCCTGCTTTTTTGAAAATCGATAGTAATTCTTCTGAAATCGGTAGGGGTTTCAATGGTGGAATATTTGCCCCACCTGTATTGCCCACGGGGATCTTCCCCACAAATGATTTAACCCCTCCAATCAAAAGACGTGGAATCTGGCCAATCACTTCTTTGGTGTCTTTGATTCGAATGCCGAACAAAAGCATTTTCCAGTGTACATAACTATGACGGTAAGGGTATGCTTGACCGATGATATGCGCTCGCTCTAAATGACACCATGCGGTTTGAAGGTTGCCTGAGTCCAAGTGCCTTTTATATTCCTTCAGTTCTTGATCGAAGTAGGGTTTCAGCGTTTTGGGTATTGTTGTATATAGCTTCATAGGTTACTTTGAAAGGTTTAAAATTCGAATAGCTCCCCGCATTACGAAACCGAAGACAATACCACCAACAATCAAGTCAGGCCATTTACTATCAAGCCAATAAACCAGCCCTCCAGCCAGTATTACCCCTCCGTTGACGATGATGTCATTTGAAGTAAAAATGGCACTGGCTTGCATGTGAGCCTCATTGCTTTTAGCCTTGTTGATCAGCCAGAGCGAGACCATATTGCCTACTAAAGCCAGAGTAGAAATGATAATCATCCACTGGAAAAGTGGTGTTTCGCTTTCGATAAAGAACCTTCTGAGTACTTCTGAGAAACCAAGCAAAGCCAAGCCCATCTGGAAATACCCGCTTATCTTAGCCACTTTTTTCTTACGTGAAGAGGCAGCTCCTACAGCGAAAAGACTTAGCCCATACACAATTGAATCTGCGAGCATATCCAGCGAGTCAGCTATCAGTCCCATAGACCGAGAAATCCATCCGGTGGTCATTTCTATAACAAAAAATCCGAAGTTGATACCCAGCACCCACCGCAATATCTTTCGCTGATGTGAATCATCGGTTCCTATAGGAAGTTCTGCCTCTGATGTGTCCTCAAGTCGATCATTGAGGTTGAGTTCACTAATAGCTTCATGTATAGCTTGCACTTCCTCCTGATGGAAGACTTCCAACTTACGTGCGGGAATATCAAATTCTAAATGCTTTACCTGGCTAAGAGGTTCCAATTTCATCCGAATCATTTGCTCCTCAGAGGGGCAATCCATGTCCTTAATATGAAATGTGGTTTTATTAATGCTCATGTTCTGTTTCTCCTTTTTTCATTTCCGAAATGAGGTAATAGGCATTGTTCCAGGCGACTTTAGTCCCATCGGGAAGAGGCTCCAGCAATTTAATTTCCACCCATCCTTCATCAATTAATCCCGTTCGAATTTCAACAGCGTTGAAGCTCCACTCTGTCTCTCCATCTTTCTGACGAACCTCTGTAGTGAAAATGTAGGGCTTACCTTCCTCTTCTATGATTGCTGATTCAGGTAAAGCCATTACTGGTTTTTCTCCTGTATGGATTCTCCCATTGATGTACATCCCTGGAAGGAGAAAGTCCTCCTTTCCAGTTATTTCAGCATGAACGTGAATAGCCTTGGGGTTTTGCTCGAACTTTTTACCTACAGAGTAAATTTGTGCGGTAAGCTGAGAGTCTGGCACGGATGTTATAGTAAAGGAAATTTTTTGGCCTTTCTTCACCTTGTAAACGTCTTTTTCAAACACCATCAGGTCGGCATGCACATGATCTGTATTAACAATCATAAACATTTTAGTTTGGGGTTCTACAAACTGCCCAACCTGTATCAGCACCTTCTCAATATGACCATCAATGGGACTAATTACGGGTACATACTGGTAAATATCCCCCTCCTGAACTTTAGAAACATTCAGGCTAAGTTGTTTTAGTTGGACTTCATATCCTTTGACTTCTCCCTTCATTCCCTTATAATCTGCCAATGTTTCCTGATAGGTTTTTCCTGACCCAACTTCTTCTTCGTAGAGCCGTTTCTGTCGCTGCATTTCTTGTTCCAGGTATTGTAATCGACTGTAAGCCTTCACATAGTTCGTTTGAAGCTGTGTTAGATTTGGGTGTGATAGATATGCCAAAACTTGACCTTTACGTACCTTATCCCCTTCAATTACCTTGATGGAAGTAATATTTGCGCCAAGAATAGCGGTAACAGTTGCTTCGTGTTGAGGTGGCACCTCCAATTGACCATTAGCCTCAACTATGCCCGATAAAACGCGGGTAGGAAGCGTATCTATTTTGACCCCCAGGCTTTCAAATTTTAATTGAGAGAGGTGCACAGTTGCCATTTCACTTTCAGCGTGTTCTTCATGTTCGGTTTGTTCTTCATGTTCGGTTTGTTCTTCATGTTCGGTTTGTTCTTCATTATTCGGTTCAGCTGAGTTGTTACCACAACCGGTAAACACTACAACTGAGATGATCAGGGTAACCAGGTATATAAATTGACTTTTCATTGCTTTTATATTTTTAGGGATTAATTAATCCGTGAATTCTAATTCGATGTTTTTAAGAAATATTCCAGTTGATAGCGGCTATCCAGATAGTTGCCAAATGCTTCCCATGCATCTACTTCCATGCGAATAGCATCCCGGATGTTTTGGAGAAACGAAACGTAATCAATAGCTCCTTCGCGATAAGCTATGATTGCACCCTGTCGCTGTTCCTCAGCCAGCGGAAGTGCCGTATCCTGATAGTATCTCCATGAATTACGCCATTTCAGGTATTGCTCTCTCACATTTAGATAAGTGGCGTTCAATTCTAATTGAGTTTGAAGCAAATTTTGATTGGCAATGTCTCGCTGAATCTTCGCAGATTGGGTTCTCCCTAGCTCAGGGCCAAAAAACAACGGTATGCGAACACCTACCTGGTATTGGTAGAACCCGGATCGACCATCCACTTGCTGACGTCCATACTGTCCCTGAAGCTGCGGAAGAAATTGTGATCGTTTTTCTTTTACTGAAGCATCAGCCACTTCCAATTGTTGTTTGGATAAATTCAATAGCGGGTGATTAACAAGTGAATCAGCTACATCATTTAGCGGCTGATCAAACGCACTTGCTGGAATATCCGGAACTGTGAAAAGGGTATCGCTTACAAACCAAAGGTTTAGCTGTTGCAGGGCACTTAAGTAATCACGAAAAGCCTGCTCTTTCTGTATCTGTACCTGTGTTGCCTGATTGGAAGTAGCGAGGTATTCTAGCTTGGAAGTCGCTTCTGTTTCCAATCTGATTTTGGCAGCTCGTTCGATATCTATAAACACTGAATCTAATCGCTCATAAACACTGCAGGTGTTTTTTGAAGCGTATACTTGCGCCCAGGCTTTACTCACTTCTCGTTCCAACTCTATGACCGTGAGATCAAGTGCAGCTTCTGCCATTGCTATCCTTTCTTTTTGAAGTCTGAGTCTTGGGACTATACCAAAAAGATCAATTTGCTGCTGCTGAATACCGAATTGGGTGACCACACCCTCTGATCCATTTCCTACTTCCTCTTTTCCAGTAAACACCTGTGTATTCCCAAAATCCCAGGCTGTCTTTTTTAGCGCCTCTTGATTATCTATTTCTAATTGTGCTGATTGGATTTTCGGATAATTATCAATCGCTCTCTTTTTGGCTTGCTCCAAAGTAATAGTTTGCAATTTGTGCCTGTCTTGCCCTTGGGCGTTAGAGATAGTTGGTACACTAAAAAAACCGCCAAAACACAAGAGTATTAGGATCAGATTGGCATTCGGCATCTTCAGACCTTTTCGTTCGCTTCTACTTTCTACGAACGTATAGAGCACAGGAAGGACCACCAAGGTTAGAAGGGTAGCCGTAAGCATACCACCTATCACTACAGTGGCCAATGGGCGCTGAACCTCAGCACCTGCCGAACTACTAAATGCCATAGGGAGAAACCCGAAAATATCTGTGGTAGCTGTTAGCATTATGGGTCTGATCCGTTCTTTTGTTCCTGTCAGGATCCGTTCTCGGATGCTGGTCACACCTTCCTCTTTCAGTGAATTGAAACGGTTGATCAATACCAGTCCATTGAGTACAGCCACACCAAACAAAACAATGAAACCGACCCCAGCCGAGATGCTGAACGGCATGTCTCTCAACCAAAGGGCAAATACACCTCCGATGGCTGCTAGTGGAATAGCTATGTAGATCATGATGGATTGAGTGAAAGAGCCTAGGGCGAAGTAGAGTAAAACAAATATGAGGAAGAGAGCTATTGGTACTACAATGGACAATCGGCTCTTTGCTCTTTCCAGGTTTTCAAACTCCCCACCATAGGTGATATAATAGCCAGCAGGAAGATCAAGCTGTTCATCTAGTTTTTGCTGAATGTCCTTTACCACTGACTCCACATCTCTACCACGTGTATTTACACCGACATAAGTTCTCCTGTAGGTATTGTCCCGTGAAATCTGCATCGGGCCAGGTACGTAACTGATATCAGCTACTTCTTTGATGGGAACCTGAGTGCCATCAGGTAGGTCGATGAATAAGGTTCTAAGATCATCGATACTTTTTCGGTGGGCTTCATCAAACCGGATAACCAGGTCAAATCGTTTCTCACCCTCAAAAACAACCCCGGCCACACCACCGGCAAAAGCAGCACTCACATACTCATTGAGTTTTTGAATGTCCAATCCATACTGTGCCACTTTCTTTCGGTTGTAGCGGACGGTCATTTGAGGAAGACCGGAAGTTCGTTCAGCATTTACGTCTCCGGCACCTGGCACGGTCGAGATGATATCAGCCATCTCCTGCACTTTGGTAGCCAGAATGTCGAGATCTTCACCGTATAACTTCACGGCAATATCTTCTCTTACGCCCTCAAGCAATTCATTGAAACGTAACTCCACAGGCTGGGTAAATACCAAGTTAACACCCACAAGTTGTTGATCCAGTTTATCCTTGATTTTTTCAATCAACTCGTCCTTACTCTCAGCAGATACCCATTTATCTTTGTTCTTTTCCAAAATGAGGTACATATCCGCTATGTCCATGGGCATAGGATCTGTAGGAATATCAGCTACTCCAATACGGGCGGTCACCGTTCTGATTTCAGGGAAGTTGTCCAGCAAAATGTTCTCAATCTTGATCGAAACATCTTTGGATTCGCTAAGTGAACTACCAGGTCGGATTAATGCCTGCATCGCAAGGTCCCCTTCGTCCAGTTGAGGAACGAACTCCCCACCCATCTGTGAGAAAGTAAATGCCGCCAAGCCAAGTAAAATGATAGCTACCACGATTACCTGGGTTTTGAATTGTAGAGCACTTTTTAATACGGGTAGATAACTGCGATGAATCCCTCCGATGAGCTCATCGCTGACATTCTCTAGTGATCGCTCCAAACGTCCAAACCAGTTTTTCTTGTTCCGAATGGGCTTCATAAGCAGTGCGGACATCATGGGAACATAAGTCAGGCAAAGCACAATAGCTCCGATCATGGCAAAGCCAAAGGTGTAGGCCATAGGCTGGAACATTTTACCTTCAACCCCAGTGAGAAAAAGTATCGGTGCGAAAACAATGAGGATAATGATTTGACCAAAAAAGGCTGAACTCATCATAGTACTACCAGCTTCATAGGCCAGATCATCCATAACTTTTTGATCAAAGCCAAGCTTTCCTGACCTGATCCTTTTTTGGATTTCGTACACAGTACCTTCAATGATAATCACTGCCCCGTCAATGATGATCCCAAAGTCTATTGCTCCTAAACTCATCAGGCTAGCCCACACGTTGAACTGCTTCATCAAGATGAAAGCAAACAACAATGAAAGAGGAATGGTAGTCGCTGTAATGATCCCACCACGTAAGCTTCCCAGTAAAATCACCAGTGCAAAAATTACGATTAATGCACCTTCAATCAGGTTGGTTTTTACTGTGCTGGTAGTTCTGGATATGAGGTCGCTTCTGTCAATAATGGCATTAATCTCCAATCCTTCAGGAAGTGACTTTTCCACTTCCTCCATACGGGACTTTACATTCTGAATAACTGCATTGGGGTTGGAGCCCTTTAGCATCATAATGATGCCACCAACTGCTTCTTTACCATCTTGAGTAAATGCTCCGTACCTTACCTGATGACCGAAGTGTACCTTGGAAGCGATATCACCAATGGTGACAGGAATATTGTTTTCTGTTTTGACAACAACTTTTCGGATGTCTTCCAGCGAGCGAATGAGTCCTTCACCACGTATGAAGTTCGACATCCTGTTCTTCTCAATGTAGGCTCCACCGGTATTGACATTATTTCTTGCCAGAGCCTCGTAAACTTGCGATATACTTACGTTCTGAGCGTTGAGTTTGTCCGGACTGATGGCGACTTCATATTGCTTGATGTAACCACCGAAAGAATTAACCTCAACCACACCGTCCAGCAAGGTAAGCTGCCTTTTCACTATCCAATCCTGAATAGTGCGTAACTCAGTCGGAGAATACTTAGTCTCATAGCCCTCTTTTGGCTGAATAGTATATTCATAAATCTGACCCAAACCCGTGGAAATAGGCCCCATCGTTGGGCTGCCGAATTTTTCCGGTATTGTTTTCCCAAGTTCGTTGAGTTTTTCTTGTACCAGCTGCCGGGGCAGATAGGTGCCCATATCGTCTTCAAAAACGATGGTGACTACCGATAGTCCAAACCTGGAAATGGAACGAATTTCATCTACGCCAGGTAAGTTCCCCATAGCAAGCTCCACCGGATAGGTCACAAATTGCTCAATATCCTCAGTAGCAAGATTTGGCGATACAGTCATTACCTGTACCTGATTATTGGTTATATCGGGAACCGATCCCAGGTTGACAGTAGACATTGAGTAGATACCTACTCCGATGAGGCCCAACGTAAGCAGACCCACAATGAATTTATTCTTTATGGAAAAAGAAATGATCTTATTAATCATGAATAGAATGATTTAATATCAGTGAAAATGATGTTGTATCGACTTTAGGAAAAGCCGAAAGGACGGTGTTGTCCCAAGAATACTGATATTAAATCTGGGGTGGCTGAAGGATGGAGTCTAGGTAGCCGTTAGTGAAATAAGCGTTGTACTTCGTTTTTTGGGTCACTTGCACAAGTGATATCAAGTTTGGGTAAAACGCATGATTAGCGACAAAATGTGAATGGCAGCATTGACAAACACAGAAGGGTGAGCAAAGGTCTTCGTCACTCTCGTGATCATGATCTCCATCGGTATTTACTGAAGTGATTTCAACACTTTCAGCGTTCACTTCGTCTGCACAGGGTATGACAGACAAGCCCAATAAAAAAAGTGACAATATAAATGCGAATGATCTCACCATGCAATCATAGCAAAAAAGTAGTGCAACCTGTTTGCAAAGTTGCTATGGGCAATTGGCGCAAATCCCCTTATATACCATACTAGCGCTAGAAGCTCTAAATCCAGAAGGTATTTGTGTTTGTGGTATTTTAGATTGTGTTAGGCAGTACGTTTCACCGCATTTGACACAGTGAAAATGAATGTGCTGGTCTTGTGGTTCGCATTCGCAACCTTCTTCACATAAGGCATATTTGACAGCACCTGTGCCATCATCAATGCTGTGAATGAGTTTTTTATCCTCAAAAGTCTTAAGGGTTCGGTAAAGAGTTGCCTTATCTGCTTGCTCGAATTTTGCATCTAAATCACTTAGGCTGATAGCAGCACCAGATTCAACCAACTGGCGTAATACGAGGAGCCTCATAGTGGTAGGCTTGATATTTTTATTTTCTAGTTTTTGTTCAAGCATAATTAAAAGTACGATGAAAGCCCAAATTGGATGCCTGAGATTTTAGCGGGTGGATTACCAAGGAGATCAGTTTGTTCCATGATTCTATAGTTCAATCGAATGACTGTTTGTGCTGTTGGGCGAAAGCTTATAGCAGGCACAACTGCCCATATTTCATCTCCAATGCTTTCTCCTGTCTCTTGAAACCTACCATCATTCCAATCTACATATTCAAACCTAATAGCTACATTGAAAGTTGCTTTATCAAAACCAAACAAGTTTCCATTCAGAACCGGTTGGACAATATCTACAAAACCACCTTTTTGTTTATCTCCAAATTGCTGTGTGAAAGTTGCAGGAACATCAATATTAACCCATACCCATTCACCAACAACGAAGGTGTTGAGGGTAGGAATAGTGGTATTGAAATCCACGGCATAGACATCCAATCTTCTTTTCTCGTCTAATATTAAGCCATCCTCTTTATAGGTGTTATAAATGCCGCCCATATAGGACAGACCTATCTCACCAATCTTATTATTTCGTAGAGCTATTTTACCTGTAAAAAGAGGTTCACCATTAGACGACTCCTCAAATCGCTCTTTGTTGTCTTTGGAAGCTGGTAGAAATGTTCGGTTCTCTCCATTGTTGATGATTGCATCATTAAATCCATTGGTTAGATAGGCTTCATATCCAAAGGCCCAGTCTTTCAAAAAATATTTACCATATAACCCAAAACCTACATTACTCCACGTTGCAGGAAGCATGTCTACTGCAGCTATTGGCCTATCTATAAATTCCCATTTAGGTCCATCGTGGTTTTGATTAAATGCTCCAATGGGATTCATTACAATTCCACCTCGAAGATTGAGGAGCGGATGCATGCTGATGTCTAAGGCAGCAAACTCAATAGCCACTTCTTCTCCGCCTTCTTCGAACTCGATCTCAGAGAGAAATTTAATTTTCCGATGAATGGAGGATGCCACAAAAAGGGTCATCCGTGGAACACGAAAGCTGTGGCCGTCAGTCACACCATCTTCTCCAATATATGAATAATCAGCTTCTATGTACCCTCCTACAGAAACAGGAAGCTTCCCAACTTGCAAAAACGGACGGTTGTAAACCGCATCCATGTTTAGCAGGTTTTTGGATGTATCTACTGGCACTCTTTTCAGCAAGGTGCTATCAATTTGTGCATTGGTCTCAAGCGAAATCAAACAGGCAATAGCAATCAGAACTGAGCCAAAGTTTCTCATGATAAATCGATTTTAAGCGTCTTTAATTCTTTGATAACAGGAAAGCTCCGAAGTGCCGAATCAGCCGGGCCATTTTGGACACTCCCCATATTGTTAAACTCACTGCCATGAGCAGGACATTGAAGGCGATCTCCGAATACCTGAAGCTCTGTGCCCTGATGGGTGCATTTCATTAGCAGTGCTTTGTAATCATTTGGATCAAACCGAAAGACGACTATTGGATATTGTAAGGCATCATTCTGTACGACTATATGCTTCAAATAGTCCTTACCCTCATTTAGAAAAGTATCTTCATTTATACTAAGAAAGGAGCCTTCAATGTTTCCAGATATGTAACGAGTTCCCACACATCCCTGTAGAAGTAGATTAGAGGCAAGTACACCTAGGCACCCCACTCCACATTTTCTCACAAATTCTCTTCTTTCCATGCCTAGAGTGATTCTAGAAATTTAATCAGTGACTTCCTGTCGCTCTCACCAAGGGTGATAAATTGGTTTTTACTATTTTCTGCTTCACCACCGTGTAAAACGATTGCTTCTTCGATGCTTCTTGCACGACCATCATGCATTAGAAAATAAGATCCACCTTGTGAGTTTGGTGAAAGACCTAACCCCCACAATGGTGGAGTTCGCCACTCATAGGTCTCTGCTGACCCTTCAGTTGCTCCATCATCCAGTGCTGACCCCATATCGTGTAGAAGTAGATCAGTATATGGATAAAAAGTCTTGTTCGATAATGCTTCAATATTTGACTCAGGGGTAGTCCATTCCGGGATATGGCATGAAGCACATTGAATATCGGCAAATATGACCTTTCCTCTTAGTACCTCACTATTTTCCTCAGATCGGGGAATTGGTGCCTTTAGTGTTCTAAGATAAAAAACCACATCTCGTATGGTTTGATCAGAAACTTCCGGATCAGTACTCAATTGACTCATTGGATCAACTGGTTCAAAAGTTGAGGTGACTCCCATGTCCTGATTATATGCACCAACTGTTTGTTGCAGCAAGTCAATAGCAGCTGCTTTTTTGCCAAATCGTCCAATAATTTTTCCATTTACAGGTTGATGAAACCATTTCTGCTCAAAGTAGTCAGGAGGAGTTATGTAATTAGGGACACCTGAAATTCCATCGTTATCCACATCTAACGAATCTACGTTTTCAAGAATTTGTTGATCCGTAAGAGCTGCAAGAAATCCTAGTCCGGTAACTGCAGGCGGGGTAAACTGCATAAAAGGAACTCCGTTTGGTAGTTTTTCTGGTTCAAATCCCGGAATAGCCCTATTTTGAAGTTGAGGACCACCAATTGATAAATCAGGCAATGTATTAGGTAGCGTTTGTCCGAATCTGGTGAGTGTAGTAAATGGATGACCTTTTCCGTCCCCAGCATGACAACTTCCGCATGAAGTAGCTACGAATCCAGGTCCTAGCCCATTGACTGATGAAAACACTTCATCGTTAAAGGCAACATCACCCTTTAAGAATTGGGTTTGCTCACCGTAAGACAGACCTGCAGTTGGCCCGTCCAATAGTTCATTTTCAGCAGGTGCTGCTGGAATTATCTCTTCACAAGAAACAAGCCCAAGGCAAAAAAATAAGGTTAGAAAAGGAATTATTTTACTCATCTTAAAATTAATTTATACAAACCTAATAATTAAAGTTAGTCATATCAAACTTTTAAATAAGAGATGTGATAGTTACTTTTGACTTAATGATTACAAATACCGAAGAAAACTACTTGAAGGCCATTTATAGCCTTAATACGGATCGAAAAGATAAGGAGCTTGGTACAAATGAGTTGGCAAAGCGTATGAGTATTTCTCCGGCCACAGCAAGCAGTATGTTAAAAAAACTTAAAGAAAAGGACTTCATTCATTATGAGAAATACGGAGCGATTTCACTTCTTGAGAAAGGTGAAAAAGAGGCATGTGCTGTGATCCGAAAGCATCGGTTGTGGGAAACCTTTCTAGTTGAAAAAATGGAATTTACATGGGATGAGATACACGAGGTAGCAGAGCAATTAGAACATGTTAAATCCAAAAAATTGGTAGATCAATTAGATAAGCTGCTCGGCTATCCTGAGTACGATCCGCATGGTGATCCAATCCCTAATGCCAATGGTGAAATAGGAGGTGTACATAAAACGACTTTGATCCAGGAATCAGTAGGAAAAGAACTAGCGGTTGTTGGAGTTAGAAATGACTCACCCGCCTTTCTTCAGTATATCACGCAACTGGGTCTTGTTATCAATAGTAAGGTCACTATTAAATCTGTTCATGAATTTGATGGTTCCTTAGATGTAGATATAGATGGTAAACCTCAATTAGTTAGTCAGAAGGTTGCGGAAAATGTTTTTGTGTCTTGATTGATAAGATATCATATTTTCACAAGTCTACTTTCTGTTTATCCAGGTTATCATTGGCAAATTCCATCAGCTCAACCAATGACCTTTCATCTATTACGGTCACTCTCCTCTTGCTGTCATAATACCCCCTAACAAGTTTACACCTCAGAAATATGCCAATATCCTGCTTTCTCCAATTCAATTTCGCTTGGAGTTCGGGATACTTAGCCAGTATTTCTTCAGGGGTATACTTTGGCACAAGGGTTCAATATGATATTTTGGAGGTCAAGATATTTACGACTTAAACTTCAATCTCAGTAATTGAGCATTTGCTGCACAAACTATGGTACTCAAGCTCATGAGCGCTGCACCTACTGCCGGGTTGATCATGATGCCTTGATAAAATAAGACACCTGCCGCAAGCGGTATCGCTACAACATTATAACCAGTGGCCCAAACCAGATTTTGAACCATCTTCTTATAGGTCGCTCTACCAAACAGGATCAAATTGGCAATATCAGAAGGGCTACTTTCGGTCAGAATAATATCTGCCGTTTCAGCAGCTACATCTGTTCCTGAACCCACCGCGATTCCAATATCCGCTTTGGCCAGTGCCGGGGCATCATTCACTCCGTCTCCTGTCATGGCCACAAACTCACCTTCTTTCTGGAGTTTCTCTATCAGTTCTGATTTCTCGTGTGGAAGCACCTGGCTGTAGTATCCATCCAGTTGGAGTTCTTCAGCGACTGCTTTGGCCGTCTGTTCATTATCTCCGGTAGCCATCAACACTTTGATGCCTTTATCTTTTAAGGTCTCAATAGCCTCACTACTTTCTTTTCGTATTTGATCAGCCAAAGCGATGAATCCAATCAATTTACCTGCTTCCAAAATGAAAACAACCGTTTCCGCTTTGTCAGTGGTAGCTTCTTCGGGTAGCTCGATTCCCTCTTCTTTTAGATAACCAGGACTTACAATCTGATACGTTGATCCATCCACTTTTGCACTTACACCTTTCCCTTTCGTAGAGCTGAAATCAGATGTTGAAAGGAGTTTGAGTTCACGCTTTTTGGCTTCATTCACAATGCCCCTGGCAATAGGGTGTTCTGAGCTTTGTTCAATAGCTCCAGCCAAGGCCAGTAACTCATCTTCTGAACTGTCATTTAGAACCTCAATCTGGTTCACACCAAAGTTGCCCTCTGTGAGTGTGCCTGTTTTATCAAAGACTATCGCTGAAATCTTCCTGCTATTTTCAAAGGCCGTTCGGTTTCTAATGAGCAATCCATTTTTTGCGGAAAGTGCAGTAGAAATAGCGACTACCAGTGGTACAGCCAGTCCTAAAGCATGGGGACAGGTAATAATCATGACAGTTACCATGCGCTCAAGCGCAAAATCCATCCCCTGTGAGCTAAAGAAAGCCCATGCTATGAAAGTAATTATTCCAACCCCAATGGCGATGTAGGCCAACCATCCGGCAGCCCTGTTAGCCAGGTTCTGCGTTTTTGATTTGGTCTGTTGTGCTTCCTCGACAAGCTTGATGACTTTATTAAGATAGCTATCTTCACCCGAAGATTTCACCTCGACTTTTATACTTCCGTCACCGTTGATCGCTCCTCCGATTACTTCATCACCTTTTGTCTTTTCGACTGGTTTACTTTCACCTGTCAATGCACTTTCGTTCAGGTCACTATCGCCATCCACTATTTTTCCATCAGCTGGAACTTTCTCCCCGGGCTTTATCAGTATGATATCACCTTTTTTAAGTTCACTAATCTTGACATCACATATATCGTCACCTTCTACTTTATGCGCTTCAGAAGGCATTAATTCCGCTAGTCTTTCAAGGGCTTTTGAGGCTCCCATGATAGAACGCATCTCCAGCCAGTGACCTAAAAGCATAATGTCTATCAAAGTGACCAGCTCCCAATAAAACACCTTTCCTTCCAGTCCCAATACAACGGCAGTGCTATATGCCCAGGCAACCGTGATGGCTATGGCTATCAGGGTCATCATGCCCGGACCACCTTCGGAAAGTTCGTCTTTCAGGCCTTTCAAAAATGGCCAACCTCCATATATAAAAATGAAGGTCGCCAATGCTGCTGCCACATAACCCATTCCTGGAAAGCTGAATGAGAAGCCTAAAAAGCCTTGGATCATTTCAGAAAAGGCAAGCACGGGTATTGAAAGTGCCGTATTGATGTAAAATCGCTTCTTAAAATCCTCAATCATGTGGGCGTGGTGGTCATGATGTCCACCTGAGTGATCATGATTTTCTGTATGCTGATGCTCTGAATGATTGTGATGATCATCAGAGTGATTGTGATGCTCTTCCATTGTATTAAATTTTTATATGTCAAAATCAAGCTATCCTATGTAGCTCTCATAAAAGGGTCAGCTTTTAGCCTACACTATTCATTTAATTCTTTAGTTTCTTCTTGCAGTGAACCTTCGAATTTGGGTATGGGTCTGTTCTTTGCTTCTTCTTGTGTTTTTACTGTCCCATTTTCTCGGATATCATTTATCAACCATTCCATTTCCATGATTTCTCTTCGCTGTGCTTTGATGATTTCGTTAGCCAGCTTTCTTACTCTTACATCTTTTATCTGAGCCCTTTCACTGGTTAAAATGGCTATCGAATGATGGGGAATCATCCCTTCCATATAGTCTACACCCGTGACAGTAACCTGACTTCTTACAAGTCCAATACCCCCAGCAATAAGCAAGACTCCCAGTGTAATGATGGCTATATTGACATTGCGCTTTTTATACATATTCAGCATAAACAGCAGCATGATGATAATCATCGACCCGGCCATAATAAGCGTCATGAAAAAGCGGGTTTCACTGAACCAGAAATGATCAATAATCTGGTATGAGTGCGTATACATTAAGAAGAACATGGCTACCATAGAGGCAGCAATCATGGCGAAGAATTTACCGTAGTTGTTTTTGTGTTTCTGTTCGTTTTCCATCTCCTTTATTCTATTTAGGTTATTTATATACTTGTGATTTCTTATTTACTGATTACTTCCTTCACGCTCCCACAAGTCAACATGCGATCTCCGAAGTATGGATTTCGAATTTGCTCTTCAGCACTCAGCCAGAATGCCCCTTTGTTGTCAAAAGCCATCGGGCAATACTGCCGGTATATCGTATTTTCATTCGCTGAACTGGCTTTTATCAACTCATAGATATTATCTGAAAGGGTATTGAAATGATCTCTCTGATGACCCGCATCTTTTGTTTCGTTGATGTGTTCTGTATCAAATCGTATTTTATCTAAAAGTTCACTCTTACCGTCTCCCAGGTTGTCCAGAAGTCCTTTTGCTGCGGTACTTGCTGATTCCCCATTGGTTTGCACAAGTGCATCTTTTACCTTGAGATAAGAAGCAAGTACTAGTTGGGTCTGCTCTTTTGTAAGCTTCGTAGATTGATGAGCATCGTGACCCGCATGATCCATAGCTTGATGATCTGAATGGTCATTTTCTGTTGTTTGCTTTTGTGAATTTCCACAAGCTGCCAATAAGACAATTCCTAGAATTATCCCGACATTGAATTTTAGTTTGTTCATTTTCATCATTTATTTATTTGTATTACTATTTATTTAAGTTCTTGTGTTACTTCCCCACAAGTGAGCATGGAAGCTCCGAAATAGGGATTTTTGATTTCATCTGAAAGACTAAGCCAATCAGCCCCATTATTGCTATCTGCCATAGGGCAGTGCTGGACATACATGGCTTCATCTATTGGGTCGAAAGCCTTGGCCAATCCAATCATTGCATTAGATAATGGTTGAAATGCTTTCCTCATTTCCTTTATGTCCTGAAAATGTGAAGTGTGCCGTATAGCTTGCTTAGCCTGACTGCTGTAGTTCATCCAAACTTGATGGGCATCACCTGTGAAAAGGTACATATTGACCTTGTCTAAGCTCTTCTGAAATAGTGCTACAGCTTTTTGTGCTCCTTCCAAATTATCATTGACCAGTGCATCTTTTACCTTCAGATAATCGGTGAAAAGAGGTTGGAGCGTTTTCTTCGCTTCCCCACTGATAGTGACTTGTTTAATTGATGTTTCTTGAGATTGAGTTGTCTGCGCAGGGGTTGGCATAGAACCTCCATGATTATGACCTGTCATGGCTGGCCCACCTTCAGGACTCATCATGCTAGGTTTTCCAGCAAGTTGTGCCGCAGCATCAATACTGAAAGTACCGTTTACGGCTATTTCTTCTCCCGGCTCAAGACCTTCCTCGATGAGGTAGCTTGTACCTAGCGCAGCTCCCAGCTTAACTTCCCGCATCAAAAAGCTGATACCTTTTCCGGTAGTTTCCTTCACATATACCACGGATCGTTCGCCCGTCCACATGACGGCTGTTTTAGGAACAATCACCACATCGGTCTGCATCGGTAACTGAGCCTTCAGTGTACCGGAGACAAACATCTCAGGCTTGAGTTTTAAGTCTCTGTTCGCTACTTCCAGTCGAGCTTTGGCCACCCTCGTCTTTGGATCAATTACCGGATCTATGAAGTCTATTTTACCTTCAAATTCCTCTCCCGGAAGTGAGGCTACCGTAAAGGTCACCAAGTCACCTTTTTTCACCCAGGTCATATCGCTTTCATAAAGGTCAAACAGTACCCAGACTTTAGAGAGATTGGCGATCTCGTAAATGGATTGGCCTCTTTTGATATAGTCTCCGAGGTTTACGTTTTTCTCCGTCACATAACCTGAAATATCAGCGTTGATCGGAAACTCATCCAGAGGTTCTCCAGAACTGATGATGTTGTCAATCTGCCTATCATTTAGCTTCCAGTTTTTTAGTTTACCTCTTGCTGCCTTGTAGAGTGCAGGCTGACTTTCCCTGATCTTCACCGCTTCAAAGAGTTCTTCTTGTGCAGTAACCAAATCAGGCGAATAGATGTAGGCTAGAGGTTTACCTTTTGTTATGTATTCTCCGGTGAAGTTGACCATCAGCTTTTCTATCCTACCGGGAATGTGAGAGGATTGAGAATAGACGAGTCGCTCATCTTCCTGCACTTTACCATTCAGACGAAGTGATTTTACAGGCGTCATTTTGCCAACTATCTCGGTGGTTACATTGGCCAGTTGCATAGCTGTAGGTGACATGCTTACCGCCATTGCACTGACTTCATTCTCATCTTGATCAACAGGAATTAAGTCCATGCCACAGATGGGACAGTCTCCAGGCTCATTACTTCTTATTTGTGGATGCATCGAGCAGGTCCAGGTTGTTTCCCCTGCCATTTCCGTTGGGTGATTGTGTTCTTCCGTTGGGCTACTTTCTGAGCCTCCAAAGAATAGCCAGCCAAGCAATAATCCACCTGCAAGGGTAGAAACGGCTACTATGATTAATGTCTTGATTGATATTTTCATGTTAGTATTTTTTAGCTGTGATGTAATCGAGTTTCGCCAGTGCGGTATGGTAGTTTGTGATTGCTGTGGCTTTCATTTTTTCGTATTTCAGCAATTGCTGCTGCATCCTGAGTACCTCTTCAAATTCTTTTCCTGAGTTGCTGTAAGCGGTGTAGAGCAGGTTAAGGGCTTGCTGGGATTCTTCGATCTGCTGATCGTAGAGTTCAATTAATTGCCTTTCTCTATCCAACTCAAAGGCCGTTGATTCATAGTTGGAAATCAGACGGTTTGTGTAGTCTTCTCGTTGAAGTTGATAGCTTTCCTGTGAAAGCTGCGTCTCTTTGATCGCTGCATTGTACTTCTTGCGAAAAATGGGAATGCTCATGGAAACCATAGGCATCAGGATGTCCTGACCATTGTCTGGCAATTCCACCCCTGATCTATTTCCTACAATGGCATAATCCAACCCAACACCGAACTTTGGCAACCCTTGCTTGATAGCCACTCGCTCCATTTCCTCACTGGCCTTCAGTTTGAGTTCTATTTGTTTAAGGATGGGATTGTCCAGGAGCAGACTATCCCTTCGATAGTCATCCAGTAGTGTTTCGATTGCCAGTGTATCGTTGATTACCACTTCCTCGTTTTCATTTCTGTTTAGCAAAGCATTGAATGCTGCCAGCAACGGCTTTCTTTTCTCTTTCAGAATTTGAAGGTTAGTAGAGGCATCTTTGAGCATGATATCCACTCGCAACACATCGACCATAGCACCATTACCATTTTCAAATTGCTTAGTGGAGATCGTTTTGTAGGATTCGAGTATTTCTATGTTTTCCTGCTCCAGTACAGTCCACCGCTCCAGCTCATACAATGGATAGTAGGAAGCTGCTACCTGGTAATAGAGTTGGTTTCGGGCATCCAGAAATGCTTCATATTTTGCATCAGCCAGTAGTGCTGCTGCGTCTCCCTTTGATCTCAGAGTGCCGAACCATGGAAACATTTGAGTCAAAGAGAACCTGGCTCTTTGTGGACCAACCCTCGTCTCTACAGGTGATATGAAATAGCCGAATGAAAATGTGGGATCCGGCAAGGTGCTGGCTTGCGGTATCTTTTGAAGAGCTGCTTCAAAGTCTTTGTATCTGGCCTGTAGCCCTGGGTTATTTTCTGCGGCCAATTTGAAATAGTCCTCCAGCGATTGCGCTTTAAGTTCGTAAAAGCCGCAAGCAAGGATGGTCAATAGTAAAATGATGTTCTTTCTCATGATTGTAGCTTTTTAAGTTTTCGTTCTTCACGTATGGCATAGAGCACTGGCACAATAAAGTAGGTGACGGCAGCTATCATCATCCCTCCAAAGGCTGGGATGGCCATAGGAATCATGATATCTGATCCACGTCCGGTGGAAGTCAAAATGGGTAGTAATGCGATAATGGTGGTCGCTGAAGTCATGATTGCTGGTTTAATCCGTCTTTGACCAGCTTCTACTACCGCAGCTCGCAAGCCTCTCAGATTGTCCGTTTTGTTCCGTTTAAAACTTTGATCCAAGTAGGTGGCCATCAATACCCCGTCATCGGTAGCAATGCCAAACAATGCGATGAAGCCAACCCAAACTGCCACACTCAAATTGATGGTATGCATTTGAAAGAGGTCTCGGAAATTGGTTCCAAAAACAGAGAAGTCTGCAAACCAAGCCTGCCCGTATAACCATAGCATGATAAATCCACCACTGAAGGCCAGGGCTATTCCCGTGAAAACCATGAGTGAAGTAGTGACAGACTTGAATTGGAAATAGAGAATTAGAAAAACGATACCAAGTACTAGTGGTACGATGATAGACAACCTTTTTTCCGCTCGAACCTGGTTCTCATAACTGCCTGAAAATTTGTAGCTGATACCAGCAGGTACTTTGAGTTCTCCTGAATCAATTCTTTCCTGAATCAATTCTTGTGCATCGTTTACCACACTTACTTCCGAGTAGCCTTCATTTCGATCAAACAGTACATAACCTACTAGAAAAGTCTCTTCACTTTTGATAGCCTGTGGCCCTCTGACGTATTCAAAATCTACTAGCTGACCCATTGGGATTTGCGCTCCTGTTGGGGTTGCTATCAATATTTTACTTAGTGAGTTGGGATCATCTCTTAGCTCCCGAGGGTAGCGTACCCGAACAGGAAACCGCTCTCTTCCTTCCACCGTAGAAGTGATTTTCATACCACCAATGGCCGTTTCAATGGTCTGCTGGATATCTTCTACATTCAGACCATATCTTGAGATTTCCTCCCGATCAATGTTTAGATGCAAATAGGGCTTACCCACAATTCTATCAGCAAATACCGCCTCTGCCTTTACCGAAGGAACTTCTTTGAGTATTCCCTCTAGTTGCATCCCAAACGCTTCAATAGTTTTAAGATCAGGGCCATAGACTTTGATTCCCATGGGGGCTCGCATACCTGTTTGTAGCATCACCAGACGGGTTTCGATAGGCTGCAACTTTGGGGCGGACGTGACACCAGGTATCTTAGTTACCTTGATGATTTCATTCCATATATCATCAGGAGATTGAATATGAGAACGCCAGTTTCGGAAGTACTTGCCATTGTTGTCTGCCGTCAAGTCCTCAATACCGATTCCCTGGTTTAGTGCCTCTTCGTTGGTTAGTGTATCACCGGATTTGAGTATAAACCGTCCTTCTTTATCGACTTTAAACCGAACTCTGTGTCCTTTCTTATTCAGCAGGTATTCCGGCTTGTAGTTGATGGTATTTTCATACATACTGATGGGTGCGGGATCCAATGCAGATTCTACCCGTCCTAATTTCCCGACTGTTAGATCGACCTCCGGAATATTAGAGAGCAGCATATCCAGCTGGCCAACCACCTTGCGGTTATACGCCATGCCGGAATGAGGCATGGAGGTAGGCATAAGCAGGAAGCTTCCTTCGTCCAGTGAAGGCATGAACTCTTTTTCGATTCCAGGGAAAGTAGAGACCAAACCTGACCAGCCTTTTGAATTACTAATATCCCAGCTTACCGCTTCAGCTCCTTTGGCCACTAAGCCAAACACCTTATCAAACCCCAGCCAAATAGTAGCCCCAAGTAGTACAATGAATGAAGGGATTAAAAGAAACTTGACTCTGTTGTTCAGGCACCAGTTTAGGATGCTCTTATATTGATACTCCAATAGTGTAAATCCACCTAGTATCACGCCAACCAGTAGGGTCACAAACAAAAAGTTGAGTAATAGGGACTGTGAGGCACCTAGTGGCAGCCAATATTTGGCTAAGAGCCAGATTACGCCAACGAGTACAATGATTAACTCGGCATAATTAAAAAGGAATGATACAGGCTTTGAGAGGCTTTCTTTTTTAGCGTTGAAAATATTCTTCAGGATTCCGATTACCCCAAACAGTACAAGCAATACGCCACCCCACACCTGACCAATGAACAGTCCTGCAATCCCAATAAGTACTAAGGCGTAGCTCCCATATTTTTTGAGGTACTTGTTATTGATTTTGAAGCCAAAAAACCAATGTGCCAATGTAGGCATGATCAATAAACTCACCAGCAATGCGGCTATCAAAGCAAAGGTTTTTGTAAAGGCCAATGGGCCAAATAATTTCCCTTCTGCGGCTTGCATGGTAAAGACCGGAATAAAGCTCACAATGGTGGTTGAAACAGCCGTCAGTATCGCTGTGGCAACTTCCGATGCTCCATTGTAAATCGTATCTATCAGTTTTTGACTGGGAGGCGCTTCATCTAAATGCTTGATAATATTTTCAGACAGGATAACGCCCAAATCCACCATCGTACCAATGGCAATGGCGATACCTGATAGTGCCACGATATTGGCATCCACTCCAAAATAGCGCATAGCGATAAACACCATCAATACTGAAATAGGCAGAATACTCGAAATGAGAAATGATGCCCTTAGATTGTACACCATCACGATGACGACCAAAATGGTGATGAGTAATTGAAGTGAAATGGCTTCCTCTAGCGTTCCTAGAGTTTCATAAATAAGTTGAGAACGATCATAGAAAGGAACAATGGTCAGTTGACTTTCTACTCCATTGCTGAGGGTTTTCTTAGGCAATCCTGGCGCAATTTCTTTGATCTTGTCTTTGACATTGTTGATCACCTGCAAAGGGTTGGAACCATACCGGGCGACAACTACTCCACCAACTACTTCTGCTCCGTCTTTGTCTAACAGTCCTCTGCGGGTAGCAGGACCCAGGCTCACCACTCCAATATCCTGAACTCTTATAGGAACATTGTCCTGAACAGCTACTACTGCCTTTTCAATGTCTTCTACCTTTTTGACATAGCCCAATCCACGTACTAAGTATTCGGCCTGATTGATCTCGATGGTTTTGGCCCCCACATCTCGATTAGATTTCTTGACGGCCATCATCACCTTATGTAAAGGGATGTTATAGGCTTTCAGCGCATCAGGATTTACATCTATCTGATATTCCTTTACAAAACCGCCAATGGAAGCTACTTCGGAAACTCCCTCGGTGGCGTTGAGACCATATTTGACATAAAAGTCCTGAACGGTGCGAATTTCATGGAGATCCCAACCTCCTGTTGGGTTGCCATTCTTGTCTCGTCCCTCAATGGTGTACCAATAGACTTGCCCAAGGGCGGTGGCATCTGGCCCAAGTGCTGGCTGCACAGCATCCGGCAATAATCCCGAAGGGAGCGAGTTGAGCTTTTCCAAGATTCGTGATCTTGACCAGTAAAATTCTATGTCTTCACTGAAGATGATGTAGATACTGGAGAACCCAAAAATGGAGGAACTTCGAATGGATTTTACTCCTGGAATTCCCAACAGGTAGGTGGTTAATGGATACGAAATCTGATCTTCAATGTCTTGAGGAGATCGCCCTGACCACTGAGTGAACACAATTTGCTGGTTTTCACCAATATCCGGAATAGCATCAACAGGGACAGGATCGGAGGGCAGAGCTCCAACTTGCCATCCAAATGGAGCGGTCACAATACCCCAGGCAATGAAACCCATGAGGATGAGAACAGTGACCAATTTGTTCTCTAAAAAGTACTTTATTATTCGATTCAGCATAATATGAATGATTAGAATTGAATTCTGGTAGAGCCAGAATGAATTCGTTCAAAAAGGCAAATAGCCTATTGACCCGGCAGACATGCAAGGTTTCAGAAATCATATTATGCGATCCTATATAAGGAATACTTGATGCAAGACCGATATGTCCTGATCAATCAGAGGGGGCGAATAATTCGCGTATTGTGGCTCTTCGTTAACAGAAGAAATGGGTAAGTGAAGGAAAGTAACAATAAATGCTGCTACAAACTCAACATTGACCAAACTCTGAACAATGGTTGGTTTGAAGTTATCTTCAGTATCAATGGATTGATACTTGTTTTCACAGCAAGGCTTTTTACTTAGATGCGTACCTTCCAGCGGAGGAGCTTTACAATCCTTATCCATATTGGCCATTCCACAATCCAATGCTTCATGACCTAATACCACCTTCGATTCTACTGCCAGACCACCGCAATAATGGGTGGCTACTGCAAACCCCATATTGGTAGTAAGCATAATTAAAGCCAGCGATATGGAGAGAATTTTCTTCACTTCAATCAAAGATACGGATTTCTTGCAGAGAAGGGTTTATAGAATTTTGAGAAATGATTACAGAATTTTGTAATTACCTAGATGAAAACAAGCATAGCTGCTGCCATTGCCACCATGGATAGATCTTCTACAATGGTCACAGTACTCATTGGTAGATTGAATACATCTCCCAGGCAGGCACATTTGATCTTTTTCTTGTCCAGGTTGCTTTTTATCACTCCGATACTGCTCACACCTAGTATCACAACTGTCACCATATTAGTAAAAAACGGTGCAATATTTATCAAATAGAGTATTCCAAGAGCTAGTTCCACGAATGGATACATGTATCCCCAGGTTTTCCATTTGGCAGCTACTATATCGTACATACGATAGGAGTTGGCAAATCCTTGCAGATTGAGCAGCTTGAAAAAAGCAAAGACAATGAAAAATCCTGCCATGAAATGGCGCATCCAAAGTATTCCTGAAAAGTCGCTAAATGGGTATTGGATCAGAGCTGTTACTGCAGCTATAAAGCCTACAATGAGGATCAATGGTTTGTAAGTAGTGATGGACTTTTCGGCAAGTGGTTCTTGTTTTTTAATCTCTGGAAGTGGAGCTTGTACGGTCTCTTGGTATTCTTCCGAAATAGTATAGTTACCGACTTTCTTGAGTGACTGATTTATATCCTTCAGGTTTAAAGATTCATCAGCAGTGATCTTTGCCTGAGGATATTCCAATTGTATCGTAGCTTCTTGTATCTCTTCAATTCCATTAATCGTTCTTTTCACTTTAGCTAAACAGCCATTGCAAGTCATTCCTGTAACGGTATATTCTTTGGTCATCTTATTGTCGTATTAACTATCATGATACAAAGATGAAGAACCAAACACTGGATGCCTTTACACAATTTTGAGAAAGGTTTATGTGATTTTGATTACAGCTGATCCAGGAATTGTCTACCCGAATTCCTCATTTGCTTAAATGCTGTTGGTGTCATACCAGTTTCTTTTTTGAACTGAGCGGATAGATGAGCTACACTACTGTAGTCCATTTGATGGGAGATTTCTGAGAGTGTCAATTCATTATAAAAGATCAGTTCTTTAACCCTTTCTATTTTTTGTTTCAAGATAAATCGTTCTATGGTTATACCTTCAACCGATGAAAAGAGCCTACTCAGGGATGAATACTCTTGGTTCAGTTTATCTGATATTAGGGTCGAGAAGTTCACGTTTAAAGCTTCTTTGTTGTGATGGATTTGATCGATAATGATTGCTTTGATCTGACCAATCAGTTTTGATTTTTGATCCTGAAGTAATTCAAAGCCTCGGGCTGAAAGTAGCTCCTCTAGCCGTGATTTCTGATCGCTGGAGATATGGGTGGGTGTATTCACTTCTCCCAATTCGATGGAAGATGTTTTGATTTCCAGCTCATCAAGGATGTCCTTTACTGTATCAATGCAGCGAGGACAAACCATGTTTTTTATGTAAAGGGTAACACTCATTTTATTAACAACAATTTTTTCCTTTCTGCTGAATAGGAGGGCAAGCGTTGGTTCCGTAAGAACAATACACACAACAATCACCTTGTTTTGGTTTCAGTACTTCTTGACATTTTTCACACTCATAAAAGTACTGGCATGCATCAGTGGGCATGGTTTCCTCTTTTTGATATCCACAGTTTGGACAAGTGATCGTGGATTCTAAGACTACTTCTTTCTCCATGTTATTGGTCTTTTGCATTGAGTATTACGGTATAACCTGTTTTATTGATGGCTTCAATAATCGCCTTCTCTTCAAGATCGGTAGGTGAATACTCAACAGTAGCTGAACCATCAGAGTAGATGGCATCCACTGATTTTACACCTTTGAGTAATCCAACTTCATGCTCGATATGGCTTTCACAACCTGCACATGTCATCCCTTTTATTTCAAGTATGATCTTGTTTATTTTTGTGGTGTCTTGCTCGAAAACAAGTGATGTGCTTGGATTTCCTTCATTGGAATAAAACATGTGTGAATAGCTGGGGAAAACGAGCATCAATACTGCAAAGGCAGTTATAAGTCCTAAGAATTTCTTTGATTGCCAAAATGAAGGCTTTTGGTTTTCATCGCAGGCACAGGCTACCTCCTCGGCAGTACAAGGCTTTAACTTTTGATACCAGGCAAACCCTAAAATGCCAATTGTCAATACAATGAGATATGGTCTGAATGGCTCCATCCACGAAAAAGTGGCCGCTATTCCTCCAATACCGGCAAGCAATGAAAACACGGGCATGATACAACACAATGAGGCTACAATTGCAGCGAATAGTCCAGCACTAGCACTTTTTGATGAAATGTTTGAAGTACTCATGATACTGATTCTTTTTGATTCTCTTTTGAAAAATTCTCCAATACAGGTTTAAGGATTTCGATATTCTCATTGACTAGAGAATAAAATACTGTTTGGCCAACTTTCTTATCCTTGATGAGCTTGCCATCTTTTAGTTTTCTTAAGTGTTGAGAGATACCACCTACTGAAATGTCCAGTACATCACTCAAATCACAAGGACACATCTTTCCTTCTTTGTGGAGAAGAAGGAGGATTTTAAGCCTTGCAGCATTTCCAGAAAGGTTGAAAATCTGAGTGGTGAGAGCAAGGTCTGCATCCAATCTGTTTAGGGTTTCTTTACATTCTTTGATCTGAACCGGATCTGCTAATACTCTTATACACGCACTACTCATATTTTAATATTTTAGTAATTACTAAAACGTTAAGTAAAGAATAAAGGTTCGGTATTTTAGTAAATACTTAAATACGAGTCAAGGTGCCATGATATCAACTCGGTTGTTAAGCAGAAGTGGCTATATCGGTCTGTAGTCATTGAACTTTAGAGATTGCAAAGAAGTCTATCAATCTTCTCAAGTAATTGCTTACTTGGCTTTCAATTATTTTGATTTTCCTAAGAGAAGTTCATCAACCTGTCCTATTATAAGTGCAATTTGATCTTGATCCAGCTGGTTGATTTTGGAAATGAGCTCTTGGCGTTGACTGTCAAGAGTTTTTAAATCATTAAAACTATCCCACTTGTCCATTTCTTTCTCTCTGAGCCGATCAACTACCCTGGCATAACGCTGGGTTGTGGTTAATTCCGAGTGACCTAGAATATCGCTAACTACCTCAATTTTTAATCCTAAAAGAAGAGAGTTAATTGCGAAAGTATGTCTGAACCCATGAAAAGTGACATGCTTATCAATACCGGCAATTTTCAATATCTCTTTTAAATAATTGTTAGTTGTTCCATTTTCCTGAACAGGCTGTTCAAACAATAGGTCCGATTTTTCATCGAGGTTTAATAACGAAAGTAGTCGAGCCTTAATTGGTATTCTCACCGTTTTCTTTTTACCCAAGCGATCTTTTTCCATCGCTTTAACGATGTAACCATTCTGAATGTGCTCCTTCCGAAGTGTCTTAACATCAGAATGCCTTAATCCACAATAACAAGCTACTAAGGCTTGCTGAAGCGTACTCTGATATCTTGCACCAATATGAAAATCCTGAGCATGCTTACTAGTCGCTTTTTTGATGTGTTTAAGGAGCTCCTTGCTATCGTAAAGGTCATGAAGCTTGGTGATTTCTTCCGGCTCCAGGTAACTCACTTCTACTAGCTCTGGTTGGCCAACGGTGAAATTGGTAAATGGATATTTCTTGATCTCTCCGAATTTATGCAGTCGAAGGGTATACTTCCTCAAAAAAGAGAACACATGATATTGGGTGTTCGCTGCATATTTTGGCATAAGATACTTTTTGAGCTTCCCCAAGAACTCCTCATCAATTTCATGAACCGTAAGTTTACTTTGGAAGCCTTTGAGAATATCGATTTGATTTCGATAACCCCTGAGTGTTGATTCTTTGATTTGAGTTTCCTCCTTTTCTCTTTCCAATTCACCTTCTACATACTCGTAAAAATCATTCGTCTGAAGTTTACCGGTGATCCCTCTATAAACATCCTTGATCTTTTTGAAGGTGATAGCCTGATCCGTTCTCTCCAGTTCATCGATAATGTTATCGACTTTTACTTCCTGTCTTCTGATGAATGAATTGATCTGTGTATAACCTTTCGTGCCAGGCTTGATCCGTTTTAGCTTGGGATCATATTGGTCGACACTAATCTTCCTACCTAGATTCAGGTAGTTGTTCTTACGATTCAGGGTAATCCTCAATGTAAGAGGAATTGTCCCGTTTTTTGAAACGTACCCTGGTCGACATTCAAAATTGATGCTTACGTTCATACTGTAAAGGTCAAAAATTAGTGAACAATTAGTGAACAGAATTCACGAATATTGAATTTACGTCAACAATCGCTCCAAAAGAAAGGCTTAATTTAGCGATTTAAGGGGGTTTTTAGAGATAGGTCTCCAAATAGGTTGATAAAACGAACGTTTAGGAAACTTCTATTCTATCCATTGAACTACGGGGCCGTAATTATCAGGAGCGCAAAAATAAGGAATTCGTCAGCACAAGGCAACCATTAAAGTTTTTTTGTACCCTTCTATTCACTCAGGAGCAAGTTAAAACGTCACTATTTTTAACGACGGCATGTTGGCCATTTACTGATTTTCTCACCAATTTATTCGCTAAAGTTTCAGCATGGTTTTCTAACTCTCGCACACTTAGAGATCGCTTTGATTCTCTCAACAAAGTATTCAAAAATGCCTGCTTGGCACGTGCCTTATAAGACTTGAGAAATACTCTTAGGTCGTCTTTTTTCAGCCAGTCCATGAAAATGCCCAGTTCTTCTTTGATAATTTGCTCTACAACGGGAATTGCTTCCAATTGCCTCAGGTTAGTTGCCTCAACCCGAGAAGTGATTTCATCAATGTTATAAATACAATTAAAGGCATCAGCCATGCTGGCATCTATATTTGAAGGCATAGCCAGGTCTATCCACAGTCTTCTTTTACCATTGCTTTCTACTTTCTTCACTAAATGCCTTCTGTTACTTACAGCGGTGATAATGACATCAAAATCAGTAAAATCATTAGCCTCTACATAGTGCCAATCATATACTGCGATATCATGATGCTTTGCCAGTCTTGCCGCTTTTTCATGTGTTCTATTAGCTATATAGGTTTCACCAAACTGAAACTTGGGCAGGTATGTCAATATATCCTCTGCGATTTCTCCGGCTCCAACAATCAATAACTTCAAGTTCTTGACTTGGCCTTTCCCAAAGTCTTCCTCTATGGTTTTCAGTGCAGAATATGCAGTCGAAGTAGAGCCGCGTTGATAATGGGATTCGGATTGGATTCGCTTGTGGCTTCTAAATACTGCTTGAAATGCACGTTCAAGCAGCGAGCCTTGGTTGTTTTGCTCCAACGCTTGTAAATAAGCACCTTTTACCTGGTTGATTATTTGCTTATCTCCGACAACGGCCGATCTTAACCCATTCGCAACATGGAGTAAGTGATTGACAGTATCGATCGAGTGATTATGAACACATATTACGTCACGAGAAATCTCACAACCATTGTTTATCGCACTTACATACGACACTAATTCTTCTCGAACCGTATAGGCCGAACAGAAACTGGATTCAAAATAAATCTCAGTCCTATTGCAGGTGGTTATTACCACTACTGACCTTAAATGAAGCTTTAACTTCAGTCTTTGGATCAGTTTATCTTTCTGTTCCTGATTAAGCGCAAAAAGGGTTCTTTCCTCGACAGGTGCCGTTTCATGGGTGACCCCTACATACATCAATTTGTTTTTCACAGAGACTGATCGTTGAGTGTTGAGAAGTAATTAATGAGGGGCTGATCAGGGCACCTAACCAGCCCCTCATATTCGTGACTACCAAGGAAGGTTACATGACAAATCTTTTATCAAATCGATCAAGGTTCATCACTTTAGTCCATGCAGCCACAAAATCGTTTACAAACTTCTCTTTGGCATCATCACTTGCGTACACTTCTGCCAATGCCCTCAACTCAGAGTTTGAACCGAAAATCAGATCAGCTCTTGTAGCCGTCCATACTTTTTGATCTGTGCCTCTCTTTAGTCCATTGAAGATATATTTTTTGTCATCCTTTGCTTTCCACTCGAATTCCATGCTGAGCAAATTGCGGAAGTAGGTGTTATTCAATGTACCCGGAGTATCAGTTAGAATACCCAACTCAGAGCCATCATAGTTAGCACCTAAAGCCCTCATGCCTCCTACCAATACGGTCATTTCTGGTGCTGAGAGTTTAAGTAACTGCGCTTTATCCACCAGTAGTTGTTCTGAAGTAAAGGTATATTCAGTTGTCTGGTAGTTTCTGAAGGCGTCAGCCATTGGTTCGAGTAAAGCCATGCTTTCTGTGCTGGTTTGTTCCTGAGTGGCATCCATACGACCGGCCATAAATGGTACTTCAACATCGAACCCTGCTTTCTTAGCAGCTTCTTCGATAGCGACATTTCCACCTAGCACGATCAGATCAGCAATAGAGACTTTTTTACCACCCTTGTCAAAATCAGCTTTTAGTTTTTCGTAGAATGCCAGTACTTTCTTCAATTGCTTAGGGTTATTCGATTCCCAGCTTACTTGAGGTTCAAGACGGATTCTAGCGCCATTGGCGCCTCCTTTACGGTCAGAATCTCTGTAAGTAGATGCGGCGCCCCAGGCTGTCGTTACCAGTTCATTCGCAGTTAATCCTGAGTTCCTGATCCTGTTTTTTAAAGTAGCAATATCCTTCGCATTCACTAGCTCATGATCAACAGCGGGAATTGGGTCTTGCCAGACAAATTCTTCTTTTGGAATTTCCGGACCCAAATATGTAGAACGCGGCCCCATGTCCCGGTGTGTCAATTTAAACCAAGCCTTAGCAAATGCCTTTTCAAACTCTTCTGGGTTTTCGTAGAATCTTCTGGAGATCTTCTCATAAGCAGGATCTTTGATCAATGAAAGATCGGTCACTAACATAGTCGGCTTATGCTTTTTGTTTGGATCAAATGCGTCCGGATATAGTCTCTCAGGATTCACCGCTTCGAATTGCCATGCTCCGGCTGGGCTTTTGACTAATTTCCATTCGTTTTCAAACAAGCCTTTAAAGAAACCATGGCTCCATTTGGCAGGAGTCTCAGTCCATATCACCTCTAAGCCAGAAGTAATCGCATCTGCTCCTTTACCAGACTTAAAATCGCTCGACCACCCGAGGCCCATAGACTCGATACTGGCACCTTCGGGTGCAGCACCTACATGCTCGCCACTGGCCTGTCCATGTGTTTTACCCAGCGTATGTCCACCGGCAATGAGTGCAACAGTTTCTTCGTCATTCATACCCATTCTACCGAATGTCTTACGGATATCATGAGCAGCAGCTACCGGATCAGGATTGCCATTTGGCCCTTCAGGGTTCACGTAGATCAATCCCATTTGTGCTGCAGCCAATGGCCTTTCAAGCTCTCTCTTTTCATCAAATCGTTCATCTCCCAGCCATTCTGTTTCGGATCCCCAATACACATTGGCCTGTGGCTCCCACGTATCCACACGTCCACCGGCAAACCCTAGTGTTTCGAAGCCCATGTTTTCTAAAGCTACATTGCCTGTCAGGATGAACAAGTCAGCCCATGAGATTTTCTGACCATACTTTTGCTTGATGGGCCAGAGCAATCTTCTGGCTTTATCGAGGTTTGCATTGTCGGGCCAGCTATTTTGAGGGGCAAATCGCTGTTTACCTTCCCTCGTACCTCCTCGGCCGTCACCGGTGCGATAGGTACCGGCACTGTGCCAAGCCATTCTAATGAATAAGCCGCCATAGTGACCAAAATCAGCAGGCCACCAATCCTGAGAATCTGTCATTAGGGCCTCCAGGTCTTTTTTCAGCGCATAGTAATCAAGGTTTTCAAATTGCTCTTTATAGTCAAATTGCTCATCCAGCGGGTTGGAAAGTGAAGCGTTTTTGCGCAATACAGTTAAATCAAGTTGGTTAGGCCACCACTCACGAACGGTATTGCCTTCGCTCTGAATGACTTCTCCGGTAGATTTACCAAGTTTATCAAATCCAAAAGGACAACCTTTTCCTTCTTCAGCAGTCGCCCCATTCTTGGGGGAATTAAAAGAGGAGAAGATTAGAAATGCCATAGCTGTACTTGCGACTACGACAATTGAGATGGTTAACAGTCTTTTTTTCATAGGTTTCATTTTTTCACAAATATTTTTCTCGAACAGGTATTAATCAAATTGATATTTTGATCAGTATTATTAATTTTATCAATATGACTATCCAACAATTGCAATACGTAGTGGCACTGGATGCACACAAACACTTTGTCAAAGCGGCTGAAAGTTGTTTTGTGACCCAACCAACGTTGACACTTCAACTAAAAAAGCTGGAAGAAGAAATCTCTACGGTCTTGTTTGATCGATCAAGTCAACCGCTACAGCCGACACCAATGGGTGAAGTTTTTGTGATGAAGGCCAAACGTATCCTGAAAGAGATAGGGGAGTTAAAAGAGATAGTGAATGATGATAGAAACCTGATCAGTGGTGAATATAAAGTGGGGATCATCCCTACATTGGCGCCCAATTTACTGCCTCTTTTTATAGCTGATTTCATAAAAAACCATCCTGATACACGACTGATTATTGAAGAGCTGCATAGCGAAAGAATCATTGAGCTATTGATCAACAAGCAGTTGGATTTAGGACTATTGGCTACTCCGTTGAATGAGCCAGAAATCCGAGAAATACCGCTATTCTATGAGCCATTTTTACTTTATACTGACCTGGAGAATGACCTGTTGAAACACAGGTCTATCAAAAAAGAGCAGCTCAAGCCCGAGGGACTTTGGATATTAAGGCAGGGCCACTGCTTCAGGAATCAAACATTGAACATTTGTGATTTTGATGTTTCTGAACAACACAAGAATATTGTTATGGAGGGTGGTAGTATTGAAACACTAAAAAAGATGATCAAAGAGGTTTCTGGCTATACCTTAATACCAGAATTGTCTTACGAGGCCAGCAACGATTCTGGCAATGTGTTAAAGTTCGTTGACCCACAGCCTGTACGTGAGATAAGTATTGTTGCGCATAAGCACTTCAACAGGGAACTTCTGATCACCGAATTAAGAAAATCTATCCTTGAAAATACACCGGAATCTTTCAGAAAGAATACGAAATTTAAGACGGTTAAGTGGCGGTAGATGAATGTGATGTTTTTGATGTCAAATCTAAAGCTCTTCGAAGAGCAGTTCTCCTCTCATTTGAGGAACAATATTGGCTTTACATACGCAAGCCACTATAGCTTAAAGAATGCCAAAGAGATTACTTATCTCTTGATTTGAAGGTTAGAGAACACTAACATTTTGATGAGGACTAAAGAAAAGTCAGCTAAGAATAGTGCTCAACCTACCTTTCGAAAAGCAGGCTTTATTATACCTCAAATGCAGCAGGTATAATCTCAGCCTGTGCTTCTTCCAATGACATGATCTTATTGGAGTACTTCCCATAGAGTTCTATGTCCAGACTGTGATTCAATGTGCCATAATGTAAAGGGGCAAACCCAGCATCTTTAATGATAATATCTGCAAATGCTATGCCTTCATCGTTGTCGGTGGTGTAGAATACGGCAATTGGATAATCACGGTGACCTTCCTCCAGAGAAGCAGCATAGTGTGAGGAGAATGCTTTGATTACAGTTGCTTCCGGTAGTCTTCGTTGTAATTCTTCTCCTCCTGATAAGCCTCTTAAGTTGGCTCGTTGGAGTTTTCTCTCCGGGGTCCAGACTATCGGGTTTGTTAAGTCAATAATGACCTTTTCCTTGCCTGCGAGTTTAGCGATCACAGCATCAATGGTGGCATAGTTGACTGCTAGCACTACGACATCGGCAAAGTCAATTGTTTCTTCAACGTCTCCAACCGTAGCGTTTTTCAGGCCGTAGAGTAGGTGGTTCAATTTCTGAGGGTTACGTGAGCTGAATTTCACTTCATAACCTGCTTTGCTCCATAGTTTTCCAAGTTGTGCGCCCATGTTACCTGCGCCGATGATCCCGATTTTTAATGCTTGATTTTTCATGACTTATTATCTTTTGCGTTTACTTAAATCAACGCTTTTTACTTTGCTTGCGGTTGGCCAAAATTTTGGGGATAATGACCAAAATCTTAGGTATGGCATATTATTCACGAACCACTCCAGATTCCCTGTCTTTCACCGCTATCCACGTCCAATTTGGCGTTTGTGATAGCAGGGTTGGCGATCAGTGAAAGGATAGCTCTGCCGATGTCTTCCGGCACTCCCCTGTGCTCGGCAAGCTGTCGGTCAGGCTGTAATCCTATACCACCTGGAGAAACCACGTTCACTCTAATTGGAGCCAAATCCAATGCTGCATTTCTACCCAAAGCCTCGATTGATCCGTGGATGGTACCCCAAAAGCTATATTGCGCCACAGGTGTTTTGCTGCTGCTACCTGAAATCAAGGTGATTGAACCATTTTTATGCATATGTGGTTTTGCCAGATTGAGTATTCTGTAGTTCATCCAAAATCTTTCGAAAACCAATTTGGCCTCTTCCGTGCTCGTTTGGGTTATGCTGGTCGCACTGCCAGGGGCATTAACGGTCAAGACTATATGGTTTAATGGCGCCAGCGCTTTTAGCATCTCAATCACCTGTTGCTCATTCATTGCATCCACCTGATAGTAAGATGCGCCGTCACCAAGTTGGTCAACAATTTGCTTCAGCTTGTCTTCATTACGGCCGGCCACAATTACCTCGTATCCATTTGAGATCGCTTGTTGTGCTGTTGCCAGCCCCATGCTGCTACTTCCTCCAATTATCAATACTTTTTCTGATGTCATCTTGCTATTGTTTATACTAAGGTTAAACCGCCATCTACTGTAACAACACTTCCTGTCATGTAAGGGTTGGTAAGCAGGGAAAGGTATGCATGAGCCAGTTCATCTGCAGTGCCCAGGTGCTCCACAGGCAGTGTCTTTGAAGCCCAGTCTTGATAGCTCTCTTTCTGATCTTCTGTCCAAACACCTGTAGCTACTACTCCCGGTGCTATGACATTGACTCTGACGGGAGCAATTTCCAAGGCCAGCGCTTTGGAGAAAACGGCAACGGCTGCGCTGGCTGCATTCATCATCGATGCACCATTCTTGGATGGGCGATAGATAGCCATGCTGCTGGTAAATACCATGGCTCCATCCTGGTTGATGTGGTTGGCGGCAGCCCTGGCTATATTGAAGGTTCCCCAAAACTTTTCCATGCCGCGCTGAGCCGTTTCATTACTCATGGATTTAATCGGTGACATCAATTTGGCTTCATCAGATACTGCTGTGAATGTCAACATGTCGAAAGAGCCAATGGCCTCAAACGTCTTATTGACAGAATCATCATCTAACATATCCATCGAGAACACGTGGGATTCTCCCGGGAGCTCTTCTTGTACTTTCAAGAGTTTTTCTCTTGATCTACTAACGAGGTATACAATTGCACCTTGAGTTGAAACGATCGACGCAAGTGCTCTTCCGATGCCTGAAGAGGCACCGACAATCACAATTTTTTTATCTTTTAATGGTATCATAACTTAATTACTGTAATTTTTATAGTAATAACGCAGAGGGTCAATACTGTGGTTATTGACAGTAATCAAATTTAACATTCAAGTAATGATAGTAGATGGCAAAGAATTAGTATATCATATTGATAATCAGATATTTCACTGTCCATTGAGTGTGACCATGAATTTTATTGGAGGCAAGTGGAAAGCGATCATTTTATGGTATATACATATGAATGACGGCCCAATGAGATTTGGTGAGATCAAAGGTTTCATTCCTGATATCACCGAAAAAATGCTGAGCCTTCAACTTCAGTCCTTAATTGAGGATGATATTCTACTCCGCACCGACCATGGTGGAAGGCCCAGAAGGGTGGATTACCAATTGACAACGTTCGGCGAGACCTTTATTCCGATACTACAGGAAATCCGAAACTGGGGAGCAATCCAGGGAGAGGTGATAGGTAGTTTGGAGGAGAGAGGCGTCTAACAAGTCATACGACCACTCATGGTGGTGAAGAGAGCGTCTGCTAACGAGTCTTACGACCACTCTTAGTTGCGAAGTCCTTGCAACTGGCAGTGTATTTTCCTTTAAATCACCATGATGCTACTAAGTGGTCGTATGACTAGACTGGCCAGCGCCTCAAAAGAAACCTCCAGCCAGTCCATCCGGAATGACCTCCTGAGATTGCTTCATGAAGAGTTCGCCGTCTTCCGGGATATCGAGATATTCGTACGCCATTTGTCTGGCGGGTAGTTTGCCATCTCTAAGCCTGGCATAGTCAGCATAAGAACTATAAGGCCAATCTTCCATGCGTTTGACCAGCCTTGCTCTTAAAGGGTTTTGATGGATGTAATGAAAACAGTTGAGTAAGTACTGTGGGTCTTCCAGATGTTTGGATTTCGATTTCTGTTGGAACAATGAACCAGTGAAACCATTTTGCTTTTGAATGGCACGCGTATATGAGCTTTGCAATGTGCCGATTTTTCTAGACAATGGGTGCATAATCATTTGATCACTTTTAATGGTGCCATTGCTGTTCGGCGCGATCGGGTGATCTTCATCCTTTATCCTTATTAAAAAATGGAAGTGATTAGGCATGAGACAATAGGCTAGTACATCACAATAGAGCGTAATCTCTTTTCTTACTTTTCGAAGGAAGTACAAATAGTTCTCATCGCTGAAAAAGATGATTTGCTGCTGGTTGCCTCTATTGTAAAAGTGGTAGCATTCTGATTCTAGAAAGGTCATTATTCCAATTTACCAGAGAGGACGGAATAATTAAGTGCCGTAAATGACAGTTACTAAGTCACCTGCTAATATTGAGAAGCTACTCGGAGTAGTTCTAAGACCGGTGAACGACTAATGCACCGCTCGATATTTGTTAGGAGTTTCACCTGAATACTTTTTAAAGAATCGGGTAAAATGGGTTGGTTCGCTGAAGTTCAGGGTATAGGCTATTCTTGAGATATCCATGTCGGTGTAGGCAAGCAAGTTCTTACTTTCCAGGAAAATACGATCTTGAATAATATCCTTAGCGGTTTTGCCTGTGGTTTCCTTAACGATGGTGGTTAAATAATTGGGAGTGACATTGAGATGATCAGCGTACTCGCCTACATTTTTGGTTTCCAGGTAGATTCTATCCACCAACTGCTGGAATCTTTGTGTCAGTATTTGACTTGTCGGTTTTCCTTCTTCTTTGGAGGTGTGCCGGTCATATACGGCTTTACAGTTATAGAGCAAAGAAACTAACATACCCTTCAACCTTTGTTCGTGGTAGGGCTGCTGATCTTGAAAAACCTGTAGCATGGTACTCATTTCTGATTGTATCGCTTGGTGCTCCTCTTTTGAGGTTAAGAATACATTGTTCTCAGTGAGTTTAAGAAACGGGAATTCTTCATAAAAATCGGAAAAGGTATTGGGCAGGAATTCCAAGTTGAATTGAATGTGATATCCTTTGGCGGATGGATCTCTCACCCAGGAAAATACCTGACCCGGTACGACAAACCAAAGCGGTAATCCTTCCAAGCTGACGGCGTTGGTATTGATATCTATGGAGCTGCTACTCCCTGTATTGCTCAATATGCCTATTTGGAAAAAACCTTGTCTGTATGGGGGCATACAACGTCGGCAAGTAGGCTCCAACGATTCTAAAGTAAAAGCATCAAAACCAGGGATATGTGTGCGGTGGTCATAACCGGTGCGCTCGTGTAGGTCATTACTCTTTTCAAAATAAGGGATCGAGTCTTCTTTGGACATGCATTCGATGTTTTCAGAAAAATAAAAATATTCGAGGGAAGATGTGGTAAAACTTCCACCCTCGAATTTAACATTTGATCCTTTTTTTGGTTCTGCGTTAAGATTACGGAAGGGAAACATGGCTATCTTTTATTTGGTTGAACTTGTTTTTTATTTCCTCTTCCGAAGCGATTTCCCAACCTCCTCCTAATGCTTTGTATATCGCGATAAGGTTGGTAGCAGAGGCAATCTCGCTGATAGCTAGCTGATTTTCAGCTTGAAGCAAAGTGAGGTCTGCATTGAGGTAGTCAATAAAACTGTCTAAACCAGATGTATAGCGATCTTTGGCAAACCGTGCTGCTTCGGCACTGGCGGCCGAAGATTTTCTCAATAATTCTCTCCTTTCAAGTTCGTTGCTGTAATTGGTTAAGGCGGTACTGATCTCTTCCAATGCCTTCAGCATCACTTTCTCGTATTGGTTGATGGCGGCCAAAGTCAGGGCGTCATCTCTTCTGATCTGTTGTTTCACACGACCAAGGTTAAAAGCTGCCCAGCTAATTCTAGGTGCAAGCCCCCAGGTAAATGATTGATTCTGACCAAAACTGGAGAAGTCTATGGCTGAAAACCCAATTGATCCATTGAATGTCACATTGGGGTAGAGTTCTGCTACTGAAAGATTGTATTGAGCGATCTGCCTAGCCAATTCACTTTCTGCAAGTTGAACATCCGGTCTTCTTCTCAATAGATCATTCACATCGCCTATAGATACAGTGGCTGGAAGATCAGGCAGAGGTTTCTTGCTGATGATATCATTATTCAAGTTACCCGGTACTTCACCAATCAGAACACTCAAGCTGTTTTTAACGGCTTCGATGCCAGCTCTTAGCGGTGGAATAGTAGCACGTGTTGCTTCCAGTTGTGCCAGTGCTCGTGATACGTTCAGGTTGTTTCCAGTACCGGCTTCATATCGGCTGGCCACTAGGTCGTAAGTGGATTGTTGATCCTCGAGATTTCGATAAGCGATATCAAGTTGATACTGCAAACCTCGAAGCGTAATATAGTTTCGGGCCACTTCTGAGAAAATACTCAAGTACACATTGCGCAAATCGGCTTGCGATATCTGTACTTCGGCGTAGGCACCCTTAATACGGTTGCTTACTCTTCCGAACAGCCCTGACTCCCAAGAAGCATCAAAGCTACCGTTGTATTGATTGAAAGTGGGGTTAAAACCTTCTATAAAAACATTCTCTCCCAAGCGCTGTCTGCTGTAATTACCATTGGCAGTAACGGTGGGAAACCTGTCCAGTTTAGTCTCTTTCAAGATCGCTCTGGAAGCGTAGAAGTTGGCTACCGCAACATTGATATCCAGGTTATGAAGCCTTGCTCGATTGATCAAGGTATCTAATGCGGGATCGTTGAAAGTGCTCCACCATGCTATGATTGGTGCTACGTTGTTAAAAGCCTCGGTAGAGTCCTGATTCAGGTATGCTGATTTGACTTCAATGTTGGCATAACTTGCGTCAAAGTCTCTCTTAGTGACTCCACAGGAGATCATTAAGAGTGAAAGTGCGATTATGATGAATATTGATTTCATGACTGTAATGTTTTTAGTTGATTAAGCATTAGTGATTTCCAGTGATGGAGTTGGTGATGTTTTTTTAGCTTTAGAAGCGGTCAGCTTTCTTCCCAGGTAGTAGAATACCGGTGTAAGGAAGATTCCGAAGATGGTGACGCCAAGCATTCCGCTGAATACGGCTATACCTAAGGATTGTCTCATTTCTGCTCCTGCTCCGGTGGCGATGGCTAAAGGAACCACACCTAGAATGAAAGCCAGGGCTGTCATGAGGATAGGTCGTAATCTCAATTTCGCAGCTTCTAGCACGGCACTAACCAAGTCTTTTCCTTGATCTTCAAGTTGCTTGGCAAATTCTACAATCAGAATGGCATTTTTACTAGCCAATCCGACCAGCACAACTAAGCCGATTTGGGTTAGAATGTTGTTGTCTAGTCCGGCCAAGTCAATTCCAATCATTGCTGAGAGCAATACCATGGGTACGATGAATATAACGGCTAGTGGAAGCACAAAGCTTTCATACTGAGCGGCCAGTAGAAGGAATACAAACACAACGGCCAAGCCAAAGGCAATAAAGGCAGTGTTTCCAGCTTCTTTCTGTTGATAGGCCATTTCAGTCCATTCGAAAGAAACTCCTTCGGGCAATGTTTCGGCTGCCAGTTGTTCCATAGCCGCCAATGCCTCACCTGTGCTGTATCCCGGTGCGATGTCACCTACTAAGTCTGCGGCAGGATAAATATTGAATCTTGGGAGTCTGGCTGGTCCTGAAATGTCTCTTAACGTGCTGATGGTTCCCAATGGCACCATTTCGCCTTGGTTGTTCCGAACTCTAATTCTTGAAATATCATCGGTAGTCAATCGGTTAGGAGCATCTGCCTGAGCGGTTACTCTAAATGTTCTACCCAAGTAGTTGAATTCGTTCACGAATGCCGATCCCAAATAGATTTCAAGGGATTGGAATACCTCATCTACCGGAATGCCTAATTTCTGAGCTTTCAAGCGGTCAATGTCAAGGTAAACCTGAGGCGTCTTGTTGTCGAAGAAGGTGAATACATTACTTAATGCGGGGTGTTGATTTGCAGCTCCGGCTAATGCCCAGGTAGCGTCCAATAGTTTTTCGGTACCTACGTTTCCTTTGTCCTGAACCATCATCTTGAATCCACCGGCATTACCGATACCGTCAACAGATGGAGGAGGAATCACCACAACAAAAGCTTCATCCACTTCTGCCATTTTAACTCTCAGTGTTTGTAATAAGCCTTCGTAGGTGATGCCTTTTTCCCTTCGTACATCAAACTCTTCTAGCGTAGCGAAGATGGCTGCACTGTTGGTAGCGTTGGTGAATGATGCACCGTCAAAACCAGCAAAGGAAACGGCATTTTCTACACCGTCAACGGCTAGAATAGTATTGATGGCCTCTCTTACTACCTCATCTGTTCTACTCAATGAAGATCCCGGAGGCAATTGAATGGCTGTGATAAGATATCCTTTGTCCTGAGCCGGTATAAAACCACCAGGAATTCGGTTGAATTCAAAACCTGTGAGCCCAATCAAACCACCGTAGACGATCATCACCATTCCGCTCATTCTAACCAGGCGTTGTACGTTGTTTCCATATTTTTCAGAAACGTTGTCCAGGAACCTGTTAAAAGCATTACCAAGGAATACCAATGGTCTTAAGTAAATAGGAGGCTTTTTATCGTTGTGTTCTTCATGTTTCATCAACAGTGCTGCCATTGCGGGGCTCAAAGTGAGAGAAACAAACACTGAAATGGCAGTTGCCACGGCGATGGTCACACCAAATTGTTTGTAGAATTGACCGGAGATACCATCCAAAAAGGTGGTAGGAATAAACACAGCGATTAGAACCAGCCCGATGGCGATTAGTGCTCCTCCAACTTCTTCCATTGTCTTTTTGGCTGCTTCTTTCGGTGAAAGACCTTTTGCTAGGTAACGCTCCATGTTTTCTACCACTACGATGGCGTCATCAACCACAATACCAATGGCTAGTACCAGGCCGAATAGCGTTAAGTTATTGAGTGAGAATCCGATGGCTTGCATTACTGCGAATGTTCCGATCAACGAAACCGGAATGGCGAGTATCGGAATGATGGATGCTCTCCATGATTGCAGGAATAGCAGGATAACCAATACGACCAAAATGACGGCTTCGAAAATGGTGTGATACACCTGATCAACTGATTTCTGTACAAACTCAGTGGGGTTGTAAGCTATTTTATATTCTAGATCTTCTGGGAATTCCTTAGACAGCTCTACCATTTTAGCTTGTATTTCTTCAGCTGTTTCTATGGCGTTTGAGCCTGGGGATTGATAGATGGGAAGAGCAATGGCTGGGTCTTTTCCCAGATAACCTTTGGTCACATAATTCTGTGCACCAAGTTCTACTCTTCCGATATGTTTGACTTGAACTACTCTTCCGTTTTCTCCTGCTTTGATAATGATGTTTTCAAATTCTTCTACTGTTTTAAGTTTTCCTTGTGTTTGAATATTGACTTCGAAGGCAGCTTGGTCACCCGATGGAAGTTGGTTTAGGGTACCTGATGCGATTTGTACATTCTGACTTCTTAGGGCATTTAATACCTCACTGGCTGACATATCCAATGAAGCGATTTTGTCTGGATCTAACCAGATGCGCATGGCGTACTCGCTGGCACCGAATAATCTGATATCTCCTACCCCTTTGATCCTTGCTATCTCATCTTTCAATCTGAGTGTAGCGTAGTTACCGATATAGGTTTGATCATAGGTCTTACCTGGGGAATACATATTGACCACTAGTAGAATGTCAGGTGCTATTTTTTTAGTCGTAACACCTAACCTTCTTACTGTTTCTGGCAATCTGGGCTCGGCAATCGCCACCCGGTTTTGTACTTGAACTTGCGCTTTATCCAAGTCGGTACCAAGTTCAAAAGTGACTCTGATGGTTGTGACACCGTCATTAGTTGATTGGGAAGTCATGTAGATCATGTCTTCCACGCCGTTGATCTCTTGTTCTAGTGGTGTAGCCACTGTTTTGGAAATGGTTTCTACATTGGCTCCGGGATAGACCGCAACTACTTCTACGGTTGGTGGTGCTACTTCAGGATACTGCGATACGGGAAGTGATACGTAAGCCAGTCCGCCCACGATGAGTACCAGCGTGCTGAGTACTGCTGCAAAAATGGGTCTGTCGATAAAAATGTGACTTAATTTCATGATTTCTAAGATTAAAGGTTGATCTCTTCAGTAAGAGAAGCTTCAACAGGGTTTACCTTAGCTCCTGGTCTGATTTTCTGTATGTTGTTGATGATGAGTTTGTCGTCGGATGAAAGTCCGCTTCTGATGATTCTCAAGCCATTTGTATGTAATGGGCCTAGCTCGACGTTTTGAGCTTTTATCGTGCTGTCCGCTGCAAGTACATAGACGTATTTGATGGATTGGTTAGTGCCTACTATTTCTTCTGGTATAAGTAGTGCTTGATGCTCGGGGCTGCCTAGCAATCTTGCTCTACCGAACATGCCAGGTTCTAGCAAACCATCTTTGTTATCCAGAATGGCGCGAGCTTCAATCGTTCCCGTGCTTCTATCGATCTCATTGTCTACAAAGTCCATTTTACCTTCATGAGAAAACGCTGTCTCATCCTGAAGTTGGATCTTGACGGGATTGGCTGTGGTTCTGGATGATCCACGTTCGCCGCTTTTAGCAAGGCGTGAGTATTTCAAATAGTCTGCCTCACTTCCGGTAAAGTAGAAATGGATGGGATCTACCGCTACGATAGTGGTGAGTAAGGTAGAATTAGCTGAACCACCACTGATCAAGTTACCGGGGTTGATCAGGTCTCGGCTTACTCTTCCACTAATAGGCGCTTTAACGGTGGCAAATTCGAGGTTGAGCTTGGCATTGTTAACCGAAGCCTGAGCAAGTTCTACTCTTGCTTGTGCCGTTTCAACAGCCTGTAGCCGTGTGGCATACTCTTCTTGAGATATGGCACCGCTGGCTCGTAGGGGTTGTACTCTTTTAAAATTGTCTTCTGCTTGTTTCAAACCTGCTTTGGCCTGATGAAGTGCGGCTTTGGCTTCGCTAAGAGCGATGTTGAAGGGTCGTTGATCGATGACGAAAAGGACATCGCCTTTCTTCACATCTTGGCCTGCGTCAAAGTGGACGCTTTCAATGTAGCCGCTTACTCGGGCTCTTACTTCCACCCGATTGGATGCTTCGAATCTCCCGGTGTACTCATCCCATTCTACAATGTTCTGTTGGACCGGGTTCGCTACTTTAACAGCAAGAAGTTGAGGTGCTGGGGCGGCTTCCTCTTCTTTTCCGATAAAGCTGACCATTACTGCCGCAGCCACGATGGCAGCCACGGTGTAAAGGATTTTGGATTTGATTTTTGACGTTTTCATTTTTGATAATTTTTATATACTCAAAGGAACGCCAAGCCTCTCCCGTCTGGTTAGCCAAAACAACGGGGGTAATGACCAAAATCTAATATCAGGTTATTTTTGAGGGCAGTCATAAGTAAATCAGTGTATCAATTGTCGTGGCTATTGCAGAAATAGCGACATTTCAGCCCCTTATCATGTCAGTATTAGTTTGACCAAAAACGTGATAAAGACGGTTAGTTGGTAGCATCATGAAGCATGACTGGCATGGATTCAAATGGACCAACAAGCACTTCAACCCATTGAAGGTCGGGGGTAAAAAATCTTGATCAAAAATGATTGGTTTCCCTAAAAGCTTGTGGACTAATTCCTGTTTGCTTTTTGAAAAACCGGCAGAAATAGGACGTGTCTTTGAACTGTAAATGGTAGGCTAGTTCATTTATGGAAAGCTCGGTTTGTATCAACTGGGCCTTTGCTTCCAGTATCAATCGGTCATGTATCACCTCGCTAGCAGATTGCCTGGTGGTTTCTTTGATTATGTCGTTGAGGTAATTAGGTGCCATAGTAAGCATATCGGCATACGCTGAGACCTTGCGAACGGATAGAAAGTGCTTTTCCACCAACTGTTTGAATTTGGAGGTCAACAAATGCTTTTTTGATTGCTCACTATTTTGCCCCGTGTTTTTCAGCTTATAAAATCGTTCTATTTCAATCAGCAATACATTCAAATACAATTTGGTCAATAAGTCGTCATTGATCACTTCACGATTTGCATATTCGATCTCAATTTTTCGTATGAGATCAATTGTTTTTTCAAATTGCTTACCGGCAAGCGGCAAAACCGGATAGGTGTTCAGTTGAAAGAAGGGGTAAAAACAAAGCTGTACTTGGTTCTTAAGGCATAAGAGGAAATAATCTATATCGAAAGCGATACAATATCCTTCGGTGTCTGGACTATAATTGAATAGCCGTGAAAGCTGACCAGGAGCTATGAAATACAACGTTTTTGGCCCAATCTCATGCTTTCGCTCACCTATTTTGACAGCAATCGTTCCTTTTGTGACCAGCACAATTTTGTAAAGATTCCTTGTATTGGTCATTTCATGGTCAATGTTGACCTTATCAAGTTGCTGTGAAAGACGGCTTATATCCAAAAAGTTGTTTTTCATCACATAACACTATTTTTTTCGGGGCGCATTTCTAATTTGGAATACTCCTGATTTTGTGGAATATCAACTGAAAATGACCGTAGCTTCATAATACTTAGTTTCGCTCGTTTGATTCTAAAGCCCGGCGCACAGCCTCCAACAAGCTCTCCTTGATCACTGACAAAATGGAAATGCAGCCCAGGATAATTCAAATGGCCCAAGTATGGAGGGAGTTGAAATCCAACCAAGGTTCCTGATATCTTTTCCAGGTCATGATAGACCATTTTATCCACGATCTCCTCGATCTCAGGAAATGGCCTTTCAAAAATGGGGTCTTGACTCCTGGCTTTGAGTGATTCAAAATCACCCACGATTTTAAGGGCATACATATCTCTTTTTGTATCCAGATTGTCTTCAATCCACTCAATCAACTTATCCTTGGTAAGGTCAATAAAAACCTCCTCTTGGTCTGCTTCAAAAAACGTGACCATTGCGGAAGGAGTTTTAACAGTAGCGTCAATTACTTCAGTAGCCTTACCATCTGTGGTGGCACGGTATACTTTTCCATCTAACACAATCATTTCCCCAGCAAGATTATTGAACGTGCCTAATCCAAAGTCTCCTTTTTCTTTGAGTTGGTCTAATGTAAAATCTCCTTCGTAGTACCCTGACATAAATGCTGTCCGGAAATTGAAGTGGTGTAGGTTTCTATTATTGGAATCTATGCTATCCATATTAGGTGTTTTAGTATTACAGGAAATGAAAAGCAGTGCAGGTAAAAGAATTATCACTCTCATGATTCGGTGATCAGATCATGATTGAGCATCGCTGCTCCGATGTTTCCTTGCGCTACTGCATTCGCCACAGATCGAAATGGTGTGGTGCAATCTCCTACTGCATAAATACCAGGTATATTTGTTTGCTGGAATGGAGTAACTTTTAGGTGTCCACTTTCTTCTAGCTCACAACCCATTTTCTCAGGAATTTCACAGTGCTGTACAAATGCTGGCCTGTGATAAAGGGCATCCAATTCTTGATCACTTCCATCTTCAAACCTGAGAGAGGTTAGATGTCCATTATGATGCTCGATCTTGGAGATTGCCTTTTCAATAACTGGTACCTCACTACCCTGCAGTAGATCGTAATCGAAATGGGCTGGCCCATTGGTGAAAACGGTTACTTGAGGAGTCCAATGCTTGATCAGTTGTACAAACTCATTTGCCGTGTCATTATTGACCAAAATACCTGTATTCTTTCCTCTGACTTCATACCCATGGCAATATGGGCAATGAATAACCGTAATACCCCAGCTTTGGGCAAAACCAGGAATATCCGGCATGATATCCCGCACTCCTGTAGCAAATATCAGTTTCTTTGAGGTATACATCTTTCCTGATTGGGTATAGACGGTGAATTTTTGATCCAGACCATTCACATCTTTCACTAAATCATTTACAATCTGGACTGTATCATAAGCTAGTACTTGGGTAAGCGCATCACTGGCTATGGCGGCGGGCTCTCTTCCATCTTGCGTAATGAAGTTATGCGAATAAGGTGTTTGCCGATTACAAGGCTTTCCAGCATCAATGATCAGGGTTTTTCTCATCGATCTTCCCAATGTCATAGCCGCAGACAAGCCGGAATAGCTTCCTCCTATAATGATGACTTCAAAATCTATTTCTTTGACTGACATATTATTATTCCTATCAAGTTTTATACGATGTCCGATCAATGAAGATGAGCACGAAACACCAAGCAAACCCATGGCACTTTTCATAAGAAAGCGCTTCCTTGTCATATTACCATTGAAGTTGAGGACGCGAGATGTTTCGCAGAATGATTCACCTATCATGAACAAAACCGTCTGTTTGAAACAAAATTATGACGCTCTACGAGTACGATTGAGTACCTAATCCCTGACTTTATGGTACAATTCACCGTTAGATATTTAAACCCTCTAGGGTAATGCTAATCGGTCGATCTAGACTTTCATAACTAAGAGGAGCATAAAGGCATATGATCTTCTTATCTTAAGGTTATGGCTTCAGATATTCCTTTCTTTCAGATCGTCTCTGATTATTTCCATCATTTTGGGGTTGATCTACCCCAAACTTCAGGCTTTACTGTCCATGAGCTTAACTGGTGATATGGCCTTAACCAAACAAATCGGATTATAATTGTAAATCTATTAGCCTTGGTATTACCATTAGAAGCGCATGACAATAAAAGAGTTTGTTCACACTTACATAGATCAATCAATCCAGTCGTTACCGTTTGAAACCACAACTAAGAAGATGGTGAAAGGAGCGGTGGTAACTGATTACAACCAACTTGAAGACTCAGTTTATTTCATTCAATCAGGCATCCTTACCACCTCTTTGATATACAAAGATGAGGAGCGGGTGCTTGATTTCTATTTTGAGGGTTCGTTCTGTGCTTCCTATAGTTCGCTGCTTTCAAAAAACCCATCGGACATCCGTATAACATGCTACACGGATTGCTTGCTAGAAGTAGTGAATTACGACGAATTGAAGAGAAGCTATCAAACTTCTTTATTAGCCAATCAACTGGGAAGAATTGCCACCGAAAAGCTGTTTTTAGAGAGAGTAACAAGGGAGAAGGAACTGCTTACGATGACAGCAGAAGAGCGGTATCAGTCCTTGCTAGACGATAAACCTGAACTTGTTCAGAAAATAGCGATTAAGGACTTATCGAAATATTTGGGTGTGCGTCCCGAAAGTCTCAGCAGAATAAGACGAAAGTAACATTAGGTCATTTTTTAATGTATGCCCGGTGCTTAATTTTCTAGTCTTACTTTCTGATGACATCATGACCTATGAATAAATCAATCGTTAAAATCCTGTCAACAGTTCTGCCCAATCTTGTTGTATCCTTCGCATACAGGCAGTTGACCAATCCGCAGGTACGGAAGCTGCGCGGACATGAGTCAGTGGTGCTGGATAGGGCAAAAAAAGAAAGCTTTCCATTCAAGGGTTTTGACATTAAGCTGTATGAATGGGGCGAGGGGAAGAAGAAAATACTACTCATTCATGGTTGGGAGGGACAAGCCGGCAATTTCGCCGATCTGGTCGAAAAACTGCTAGAGGATAATTACACCATATATGCATTTGACGGGCCTTCTCACGGTTACAGTAGTCAAGGAAAGACCAGTTTGTTTGAGTTTACAGAATTGGTGGCGGTACTTATCAAAAGGTTCGATGTTAGCACGTTAGTCAGTCATTCTTTTGGTGGAGTGGCAACTACCTACGCGCTATTCACCAATCGAGATCTTGAGATCAATAAGTATTTACTGTTGACCACTCCTGACAGATTCATTGAGCGCATTAATGATGTATCGGAGGCCATTGGCATCACAGAGAAAGTGAAGCACTTGCTAGTGGAGAGGCTGCAAAACGAGACTGGTCAGGACGTTTATGGCATGAATGTGAGTGATTTCGTTCAGCACATCAACGTCAAAGATGCTTTAATTATACACGATCAGGCTGATAAGGTCATACCGATAAACAGATCTAAAAACGTTCATAAAAGGTGGCCTGTAGCGTCATTTAAGGAAATAGAAGGTACTGGTCATTTTAGGATATTGAGAGATGAAGCTGTATTAGATACGGTTGTCGATTTCCTTAATGTTGATTCGAAGAATTGATAGAAAACTAAGTAAGCGTACTGGTAATCATTCATTTGATAGGCTCGACATCCTTAGCTATTTCATTGCTTATGCTTGACATTCCTTGATTTGATTTTGACATAGGAAGCGATTGATAAAGTGGTCCAACGAAAGTTTTCCACTTCCAGTGATCATTAGTACCGCTATTATACCTACTATCAATAGTTGAAATTCCAGTCCATAACCAACAGTCTCTCCTACCCAATCTATGCTCAAGCCCGAAAAAATATGATATGGTATAGTACCAATTACTAATAGTCCAATGGATGCTGCCATAATACGACTGCTTAACCCAACAACTAAAAACAGGGCACCATAAAACTCAATCACTATTACGGCATAGGCAAAGTAAGCTGGAAGGCCTAAAGCTCCGGTGGTTAACCAATCTAATGAATCATGGTAGTTTAGCACTAATTCGAAACCCTTTGGAATGAATACTATACCAAGTGAAATTCGCAGTATCAAGGGTAATAAGTCCGGTTTTCTTTCGATTATACTTTTTATCATGGCTTTGTGGTTTTTGTATATTCAAAGAAACGTCAACCATCTGTGGAAAGGTGAGCCAAAACCACGGGGGTAATGACCAAAATCTAATGTCATATAGTTTTTGAGGATAAGCATTAGGAAATCAACGCATTAACAGTCGTTAATACTTTAAAAATAGAGAGTTTTTGGCCTCTCACTAGGCCGGCGTTGTTTTGACCAAAAACAAGTTAACAACTGGTTACGAGGCACCAAAGGATGCTTGGTATTAGCGCATTTTCGATTGGCATCTGAAAAGCTTAATCAGAGTGGTTGACACTTTAATCATATACTTTCGAGGCTATCCCGCTCACCCAGAAGTCTTTCAAAAGGGAAATCAGCTTCAAATAAACTGATCCTTTTTTCATTCAGATTTTTGTATCTATATTCTAAGATTAGAATACAAAACATGGTTCAAAAGGAAATCTATCAGACGCTAGCAGACTTCTTCAGATCAATTGGCTTATCTCTCGAAACCAATGAAGAAATGACCGTGTTGGATCTGGATGGTCTACACGGAGAAGATCCGATACAATCACCCTCCTTCAGGACAAACTATTATTCTTTCTTGTTGATAGAAACTGGTTCTGGAAGCTATAAGATTGATGAACATGAATTTGAGCTTACTCCGTTGTCCTTCTACTTCACTACACCAGGTCATCTCAAGTCTTTCAATATTGAGCAACCCTGGACCGGCTACATGATCACATTTACAGAGTCATTTTTCCATAAGTTCTATCATGGAGAAATGACACATGATTTTCCCTTTCTGGTCAATGAAACCGTACCGGTTATGCAACTGACCAGAGATAAGTTTGATGAGCTTAAGGAAAACATAAGAGTCATGAAAATGAATTATGACCAATTCTCCCCATACAAATACCAAATTGTTATAGGTCATTTATCCGCTTTTCTCTTTAAGACCAAAGAGCTTCTGCTCACCCACCGCATTTCTATAGCGGGCAACACCCGGTCGATTCAGATCTTCAATGAGTTCAGGCAGCTTGTCGATAGGAACATGAGGGACATAATGGCGAGGAAAGCTGATAACATCAAACTTGTCAAAGAGTATGCAGCAGAACTCAACGTGCACCCGAACCATCTGAGCAATACGATAAAAGAAGAAAGTGGCAAGTCCGCTAATGAGTGGATCAAAGAACGTACTGTTTCTGAAATCAAAGGACTTCTAGGCAACAGTCAAATGAGTATCTCGGAGATCACCCATCTTTTTGGTTTTTCCAGCCAGACCCACTTTTCCCGGTATTTTAAGACCAGTAGTGGTCAAACTCCTTCACAATATCGCAAGGCAAAAAGCCATTCTTAGAAATTGCACATTTTCCCTCGAATAGTGGTCCTGAATCTGGCTCATGAGCGCCGTTTCTTTGAGTAAACAAAAACGAATTATTCAATTAAACAAATTTCAATCATGAGTAACAAAGTAGTTTTAATTACAGGTGTGTCAGGTGGTCTAGGAAGAAACCTGGCAGAAGTAGCGGCGAAACATGGTCATACTGTTATCGGCACATTGAGGAAAGAAGAACAGTTCGCTGATTTCAGAAGTCTGGCACCAGGAAAGACCTTTCCCATCAAGCTAGATGTCACCAACCGACAAGAAAGAGAACGTGTAGTACAGTCGATACTTGATCACTACGGTAGAATCGATGTATTGATCAACAATGCCGGTTTCGGCTCAATTGGTGCAGCCGAAGAATTCACTGAAGACGAAGCACGTCAACAGTTCGAAACCAACTTCTGGGGAGCTGCCTTATTGACTTCAGCAGTACTTCCTCACATGAGAGCCCAAGGTAGCGGTAACATTATCCAGATCTCGGCCATAGGTGGTTTTGTACCGGTACCGGGAATGACCTTCTACGGAGCAAGTAAACTGGCTCTTGAAGGTTTCAGTGATTCGCTCGCTGCTGAAGTCGCACCTTTTGGCATCAAGGTAATGGCCGTGTTACCTGGTCCGATGCGTACCAACTGGGCAGGATCATCTTTAAAATCTCCTGAAAAACAGGTAGAAGCTTACAATGAGACCGTCGGTAAATTTAAAGGATTCTTAGCCAGCATAGATGGAAAGCAGCCATGGAGCGCATACAAAACTGCTGAGGCCATTTTAGAAGCCGCCTTTGATGAAAATGCTCCGTTCCGATTCTTCGTGGGAGATTATGCCCTTGAAAATGCTGGCAAGCAAATTGACAGACTTACTAATGATATTGAGCACTGGCGAGAGCTTGCTCAGTCTACCAAAATCCAAGAAGAAGCAATCGTATGAAACTGAAAAACATAGAATCCGTCATTGGGCTATCGAAAGCAAATGACGGATTCTATACTTTTTATCCCATGAAGCCAATATCATATTACGACATCATAAAGATTGAAAACAAAGAAAAGTATTTAGAAGACGTTCACGATATTAGCTTTCATGCCAAAGAAAACTGCGTTAAAAAGTCCTACAAAAGCCATTTACACACTCCTCATCAAATGGGCAATTTGCAAAAAAACAAAAAGGGATCTTCCCGACAAGTAACGTTTTACACTGCCTTGACCTTGCCGACAAAATACTCCACAGCATGGGTTAGGGTTATTTTCATATGGATCTGCAATAGGGTCAGATCCGCTGCCATAAGATTTAGCATAGCCTTGTGCTGCCAAAGTTAGCTTGGCACAGCTCTTCAATTTCCCCAAGGCAACAAAAAAATTTCTTTATTATTTATCAACCGAGGCAACCATTCTCTGAGTGTTGCCCGTATCGCCTATTAAAAACCAAAAACAATATTTCTTCGATGTATTGAAAGTCTCTTGCGAGACCGAGCGTCAAGCAAAAAAAATTATTTCTATAGAAGTAGAACCTCACCTCAAACATCGGTTAAGAACGCAGTAAACTAAAGTTGACAAATGAAAACACAAAAAAAATGGAGCTTGCTCCAAACGGGAAAACTATGTTCAAAATTTGGAGCATTGATACTTTCGATAATCTTTTTAAGCGCGTGCGACGATGACGAAACACCGCCGCCTGCAGATTTAGAATCCAATGTGCGCATCGTTGCTGTTGATGCAGCAAATGACCAGGTCACACTGAGAAATTTTGGAGAAGGCGACGCAGACATCAGCGGCTTCTTCTTCTGTAGAGAAAGAAACTACGCACCATTTTCTTCTACCACTAACGATGGTAGCGACCTTATCCTGACAGAAAATGAAGAAATTACTTTTACCATTTCCGTTTCAGATCAAGCATCAGATGTAGCGATCTATAACCAAGGCGGTCAATTTGCATCAGCAGATGCACTGGTTGACTTCATGCAGTTTGGCGGTTCTTTTGCCAACAATGGACGGGAAGCCGTAGCCGTTGAAAAAGGTATCTGGACAGCCGGAGAATTTGTTGAAGGTGGATCACCGTTCAGCTATATTGGTAACGGCACTCAAAATGGTGCTGCTCAATGGGAAGGAGAGGCTGTTCAGGCTCCTATAACATCATCTGTAAGACTAGTATTTGTTGACCCTATTAACGACTTGGTCACCCTGAAAAACTTCGGAAGGGAGGAAGAGGATATTTCAGGTTATTTCTTTTGCCGGAGAAGGAGCTACGTGGGTCTGGGTACGCTAACGCCCGTTTCAGGAGATCTTACACTCTCTGCCGATGAAGAGGTTCAATTTAGCTTAACGATTGATGATGCCTCTTCAGATGTAGCCCTTTATGCGAATAACAGTGGTTTCGCTAATGCTGACAACATCATCGACTTCTTTCAGTTTGGTGCCAATGTAGGTGGCGCGGGACGTATAGATGTGGCTGTTGCCGCTCAAATTTGGAATGATGGGGAGTTTACTGATGGTATTGCACCATTTACATATCTAGGCGATGCCTCAGGCGTAGGCGCCTCTCTTTGGGGTGATAACGCCAATATCAGAATGGTATCTATCAATCCGGCCACCGACGAGGTAACCATTAAAAACTTCGATACACAGGCGAGAGACATCTCAGATTATTTTTTCTGCACGTTGGCAGGTGTTTATCCATCTTTTTCGACAGCCGCCGATATAGAAGTTGTTAATGGAGACTTCAATCTCGACCCTAATGAGGAGGTCACTGTAAGGGTACTTACTACAGATGGTGTGGTAGATGAGAACGGTTCTATTTTTCTATTCTCTTCTAATGCTTTAGGGTTTAACAATGCCAATAGTGTAGTACTCAGAGACTTTGCCCAGTGGGATGTTGGCAATGGATTTAGAGTTGATAACGCGGTAACTGCTGGACGATGGGACAACGCCGCAAGTTTTATTGAAGGTACTGAGCCATTTGTTTTCACCGGCGGTGGAAATGATGTTGGTGCTGATTTCTGGACTGGTTCCACATCAAACGTGCGCATACTAAGTTTGGATCCTGCTACGGATAAAGTGGTATTAAAGAATTTCGGAAATGCCACCCAAGATATCAGCGGTTATTGGTTCTGTAGAAGAAAAGCATATGCATCCATAGCAAACCTAACACCAACTTCAGGTGACTTGGTTTTGGATGCCAATGAAGAGGTAGAATTCACTATTACAATAGACGATAACTCTTCTGACTTCGCACTCTACAATCAGGGTGGTGCATTTGCCAATCCAGATGCGATCCTAGATTTTGTCATGTTCGGGGATGATATAGATGACGCGGGTAGAGAAAGTGTGGCCGTGTCTGCAGGCATTTGGACAGAAGACGAATTTGTTAATGGTGTAGGACCATACAATTATGATGGAGACGGATCAGCAAACGGTGCAAATCAGTGGAACGCCACTGCCACTGGTTCTGCCAAAGTACGATTGCTGACTGTGGATGCATCAAATGACAGGGTAGTCTTGAAAAACTTTGGTGACGCATCTATGGATATCTCTTCTTATTTCTTTTGCCGAAGAAAAGCTTATTCAGGTCTATCAACGCTCACTGTAACTTCAGGTAATCTGATTTTAGCACCTAATGAGGAGCTTGAATTTACCTTGACTATCAATGACACCTCTTCTGATGTAGCGCTTTACCTAAATAATTCAGGATTTGCCAATCCAGCTAACATCGTTGATTTCATGCAGTTCGGTGAAGATGTAGGTTCAGCTGGAAGAGAAGATGTTGCGGTTGGTGCCAACATCTGGCCCGAAAACGACTTTGTGGCTAATCCTGGCCCGTTCCAATACACCGGAGACGGTGACCAAAATGGTGCAACTTTCTGGGATTAATGGTTAAAACGAAGCAGTTTCTAATGGAAAAGAAGAAATCAATTCGAGTATTTAAATGCCTCATAGTAGGGCTAATCACAGTTTTGGCTTTCGCCTCATGCGACGATGATGATGTGTATAGCTCAGCTGATGCGAATCAAGACAGTATCAGTTACAGAAATAATTAAGGTGGTTAGTGAAGTTGGGTAGAAGAGCGTCTTTTCAGGCGCTCTTTTTTTATTTCATGGCTATTGAACGCATAGCAGAACACTACGCATAAAATGGCCTTACTTTAGCTAAATCAAATGCGATCGTGGCAGATTCCTATGAACGTGTGTAGATACTACAGGAACGTCAAATATGGATTGACATCCGTAAAACGTACATTTTCATAATGGAATAATTTAGGGCACCTTTTAAGCTATAGCTTCATCATATCAGACCTAGCATTTTGACCTAATTTAATCTCGGTAACGTGTTGATTTTATGGTCGTTGAGTACTTCCTTGATGATTTGATCAATTGGCTTATCTCTCAAAACTAATGAAGAAATGACCGTGTTAGATCTGCATGGTCTGCACGGAGAAGATTCGATACAATCACCCCCTTCATGACAAACTACTATCCTTTCTTGTTGGTTGAAAAGCGGTAAAAGTCAAAAGCAAAATATGCTGGTTATAGGATCAACTGGACAAAGCAGCCTGACCCCTTTAGATGCAATAGATAGCCACAAGTTTTGCCATTAAATGGATGGTGCCCGCCCAAGTGATGATCTCACGCATCAAATAAAGGCAGTTATCTATTAAATGGAAGAGTGGATAAATTTATTATTCAATAATAAATATTAATATTAGATGATAACTGTATTTTTATATGATGTAATATCGAGACAAAGCAACCCAACCACCAAACCATGAGAACACTTTTGATCGAAGATGAGCCATCTGCCAGAAATACACTCACAACGATGCTCAAAACATACTGCCCTGAAGTTGAAATGGCAGGAACAGCATCGTGCATAGATCAGGGGTTACAATTAATCAAGGCGTTCGATCCTCAACTTCTTTTTCTAGATGTGCAATTGCCCGATGGCGAAGGATTTGACCTACTCAGGAAACTCTCTAAAATAAACTTTCAGGTCATCTTTGTCACAGCTCATGAAAGTTACGCACTGAAAGCGATTAAATTCAGTGCACTTGATTATCTGGTCAAGCCTATAGACCCGGACGATCTTGTGTCCGCTGTAAATAAGGCCATGGCAGAACCAGTTGGTCATGCCACTTCAAAAAGGATCCATACACTTTTTGACAATACCCGGGACAACCGAGGATTGTCTAAGTTAGTCTTAAAAGATCATTATGGTATGCAGGTGGTTTCCATTGATGAGATCATACACATAGAAGCAAATGGAAGCTATAGTGATTTCTTTCTTGAATGTGGCGACAAACTTTGCGTTTCTAAAAGCATTGGAGACTATCAGCGCATACTGTCAAACCATCAATTCTTTCGAAGTCATAAATCCCATCTCATCAACCTGAATCAATTACTTAGATATGACCGGAGAGAGGGCGACCAGCTTATAATGAAGGATGGAAGTTATGTCCCGTTAGCCATCAGGAAAAAAGAACAGCTTTTAAAACTATTAGAGGCAGTACATTAAAAGCAACTTTGGTATGTAGTTCTGCTCTAAGACAGAACCACATACCGTTATAATTTGCAATAAGCAAAGTGAAAAGTAATCAGCACTTGTTCACAGGGCTTTTAGTCTAGAAAACAGCACTAAAAGGGTCTACAAAAGCCATTGACGCACTCTTCGCCAGGCAAGCAGTTTGCACAATTATCAAAGTAGGGATCTTCTTGACAAGTGCCGTTTATACAAACATAACCCTGTACACAAGATACTCCGCAGCATGGGTTAGGGTTATTTTCACATGGATCAACAATTGGATCAGATCCACTGCCACATGACTTAGCATAAGCTTGTACATCCAAAGGTAGCTTGGCACAACTGATTAAATCTCCAAGTACACAAAATGTGAAGTTTACCCCAAATTTAAGCGTCCATAAAAAGCACTGAAAACTAGGGTTCAGCTCGACCCTACCATTGTTTTTTGTTACCTCCTTCTGATATAAATTCACAAACTCCTCATTATCTGAAAGGAACTGCCACAAAGCAATATCTGCTGAGATGAATTCCCTGTCTTCATCAGATACTTGTCCTTTAGAAGCAAGTAGCTCTTTTTTAAAGCCTTCCAGAGCTTCGGAAGTATGTTCGTCAATCCCTATTTGGTATACATAGTCGAATATTTCTTCAGATAAGTTGGTATTGTAAGAAACATCACTGGTTGGGTATAAAAGCTGACTATACTCCTTCAAGTCTACACTATGCCCGTTGCTGTTAAGGAAATCCACCAACGTCTCTATTTGTTCTTCCCTTGAAAGGGATTGAAAGTTTGGTTTTTGGCTTATGGTGGTAAAAAGCTTGGAAAGAAGTTCGGATTGCTGTTCCGTAACCTGAAATGATGATTGTTCAATCGCCGGCTGAATTTCTTGTTCGGTTCTGGTACAGGAAGTCAGCCAAACCAGGAGAATTAGAAATGTTGCTTTAAATGTTTTCATTTTGTAGTTGTTTAGATTCGACATATCCGAAACTACATTGTACCTATCACCAATAAGGCTGATTTCTATGAACGCATGCAGATATTGCAGGAACGTCAAGTATAGATTGACAACCGTAAAACGTACATTTTCATAATGGAATAATTTAGGGCACCTTTTAAGCTATAGCTTCATCATATCAGACCTAGCATTTTGACCTAATGGAGTCTCAGTAGCGTGTTGAGCTTATGGTCGTTGAGTACTTCCTTGATGATTTGATCAGGTTGCTGTTCGTAGGGATGGTCTTGAAAAAGTCGCGTGTGCACTTCCTCTCTGGCGGATTCCAAGGCTTCTTCTTTCTCTAGAAGTCTATCATATATACTCTTTTTGAAATCTTTATTGAAAATGAGGTTATCAGGGTTGACGTAACCAAGCTTGATGAAACCCTTAGTCTTTTTCTCACAGGTGCAGGGATTGTCTTTATTTACCAAACTACATTGCCCATTCATAAAGTTATAAAGGTCCTTTCTAGCACGTGATATTTTTTTCCTGTACGCCGATGTACTAATATCAAGTATCTCACTTCCGATATTATGATCGATCTTGAAAATATCTCCGAGAATATAGAATAGTCGTTGCTCCCTATTGAGGCACATCAACATACCTGACATACAACTGAGTTTTGCCTCAACCACTGCTTCTTTGAGCACTGTCTTTTCCTCTTGGTTCAGTTCTTCATTTTCAATATTAGCTAAGTGGTTACCGTAGCCCTCTAAGCCTTTGGTAATCTGTAGCTCTACGCTTCGCTTTTTCATGTCCAAAACATGATTGACGGCTATTCTATACATCCATGTCTTGAATGCACTTTTAAATTGAAAGGTCTTGAGTTGGGTCACAATTTTGATCCAAATCTCCTGATTCACATCTTCTGCATCTTTGTGACTGTATAACATTTTCAGACAGATATTAAATGTATCTGAGTAGTGCCGATCTATAAGGTTATTGAGTGCCACCTTATCACCGTTTAAGGCCTTTTGCACCAGATTAGCATCTATCTGTTTTTCATCTGCTTTATGCAATCCCAAAATTCTTTTAGCGTACCTGAATTATTAGACGACCGAGGAATTATGGTGTGACAATAACGAAATACGCTATTCTACATTTACCATAAATGGGTTCATTCCTAAAAGGTCATTTCACGGGCAGAAGTAATTGCATCTCACCTGACAGGTTTAACCAATCTACATGACCCATCTGTTGTTTATCTTTCGTTATTAAGTGCATGTGTAGGTAGGTATCGTGATGCGTGAAAATGCCTTGATGTTTTGTGGAGAAAAAACCTACGATCTCCACATCTTCACCCTCTAATAAGTATTGAATTTGGCCCTTATGAGCATCTTTGGGCGAAGATACCTTCGTACCAAGAGGCAGGTTTTGAATGTGTATCTGTGCTGACGGAATGGTTCCAGAAAGTTTAAAGACAAACGGCCTTTTATACTCTTTGGTTTGTGAATCAATATATTGCTCAAGCGATTTGATATCCTTCACCGATGAAGGCAAAGCGATCGTCTTCCATTCGCGCACGTTTCCATACACAAAGAAAGGAGCTTCTACCTCCGAAGTCTGGACCACCTTCATAGTAGAATCAGAAGTGACCTGAGAAAGGTATGTAATGCCATCGTAGATGAGCAACTCCCCTATCAAGTAGCTTTGAGGGCCTAAACCATAAAGACCTGTTTTCTCTTCGAGTGTATCTAACCTTACAACACCTTGAAGTTCGCCCTTCCATTTCACATGCTTCATCGCTCCAACTGCCACTACATCAGGATAAGTGCTTTGTGCCATTATTTCAGGTGATAGCACCACCAGCAGCATAGTCAAAGTGATTCTCATGACGCTGTGTTTGATACAAAAGTGTCGCATAGGCATAGTAGAACTTCAGTTAAGTGTATTTTGAAAACAATATATCAACCGATTTTCTCTATCATTTCCTGAAAATGTGAGGTTATATTTTGCTCATTCCCCCATTTCTCGATATGCTCTAGCACAGGTATAAATGAACGTCCTAACTCAGTCAATGAGTATTCTACCCGAGGAGGCATTTCTGCAAATATCTCTCGGTGAATAAACCCATCTCTTTCCAACTCTCTCAATTGCTGGCTAAGCATTTTCTTACTAATCCCAGGCATACTTTTTTGCAAGGTGCCAAAACGTCCTACTTCATCTTTTATCCGCCACAAGATCACCAGTTTCCACCTACCACTCACAAAATGTAGTGTGCTAAGAATAGGGCATTCGGCCGTAATCGCATTGTGGTTCTCGTAATTAGTTGAATTTAACTTTCTCATAATCAATAAGGTAACTTTTTGGTTACTAGGATACAATTTTGTGACTACTTGCCGGATAGGGTGCTAAGATATCAACTTTGGGAAAAAACCAGAGTATATGAAAAACGAAAAAGTAGTTATAATCGGAGGTACATCAGGCATCGGTAGAGCAGTAGCAGCACTTGCCTTTGCTGAAGGTGCCAATGTACATGTTACAGGCCTAAGTGAATCTCGTATCAATGCCTTCAAAAAAGATTATCCGGACATGACTGTTTCCTCTTTGGATGTCAATGATGAAAAAGCCGTCCATACTTTCATCAGCGGAGTAGGCGAAATTGATCACATCTACATAGCCGCCGGGAGCACTAAATTGGGAAGTATTCTAGAGGGATCCGTAGAAGAGCACATGCACCCAATTGATTTAAGACTAAAAGGTAGCGTACACGTGATAAGAGCCGCAGCTTCTAAAATGAAAGAAGGAGGTTCGATAACTTTCACAGGAGGTCTTTCAACCGATAGACCAGTCTCCGGCGCATGGGTTTCGGGAATCGGCACTGCCGCAGCGGAGCAATTAGCAAGGGTCATGGCACTTGAATTAACGCCCATTAGATTCAATGCTGTATCTCCAGGATGGACTGATACCCCCATGTGGGATGCAGTGCTAGGCGATGGTAAAAAGGAGGTATTTGAGCAGATATCAGAGAAACAGCCAGTAAAACGTTTGGCGAAACCAGAGGAGGTAGCAATGGCCGTCATTTTCTTTATGAAGAATAAATCGGTAACCGGAGAGATTATCCATGTAGACGGCGGTGCCAGACTGGTTTAATGGGTTAGATTCGAGTATTTCTTAATGAAGATACAAAGTGGAGGCCGTCTCAAAAGCTCGTTTTAATGTCATTTTGAGACCTAACAATCAGGATCGTGCGAAGTGAAATGACATGCAAGTGTATACGGAGTGTTACTTGTCAAGTAAGCTGTAGGAAATTCTTTTGTTTTACCCACCCCAACCCCTCCCTAAAATTAGGGAGGGGAAAAGTCTGGCTTGTCAGACTTGGAGAGGGTAAGGATTACATCATCCGAATTACTTTGTATGTCATCCCGATCGGGATGACATTAGAATTGATTTTTGTACGTAGAATAAACCACATCATCATCATTCTATTTAACAATGACAAACCAAGCTGTACCCAAGCATATGCTTACTGCATCTCTCCAATCCTGAACAAACTGATTCGATAGATATGGAAAAACAACTTCAGAAACTACAATTAAAAACAAGGTGGTCATGAGGATGTCAGCACTGCCAAGCTTCAATTGCTGGTAGAAATACTGCCTTTCAAGTTGTAATCCATAGAGCGAGATAGCCCCCAAACAGAAAGGGTCCAAATACCAATCAAGCCATTGCATATTGACCTCGAGTACTTTCTGTAGCAACTGATGTACAATGAAACATACTAGTGGAATGCACCAGCCGCCACCTGAAACCAGTTTCCTCACAGCATCGCTAAGAATGCTACCAGTAAGGCTAACAGCAAAAAGGGACTAAAGACGATAAGAAATATAATCCCAACAATACGGATCAGTACTCTTTTTACCTTTGTGGCCGGGCTATCTTCCGGCCGAATGGTGGAAAGATTATTCCACCATGCAAAAACTCCTTCTGCCTGACCTTTCACGTGCGTCTGTTTGGCCCTGTCATCTTCTTTCTTCATCACATATGCTGATCACGGTTCAATGGAAGCATTCTGTATTATGCTTGCCATTACGCCACAAGCAGATATCACTAAAGCCGGTCGATAATCGTAGTGAACTCTTCTTTAGCCCTGGATTTGGCAGCTTCGGTTGCTTCATCGCCAAAGAAAGTAGGGTCAATGTATACAAATTGAACGTCCGTAATCCCGACAAATCCCAGGATAGTTTGCAAGTACTCCGTCACATGATCATTGGCCTTAGTTTCCTCTTCGGCATAAGAAAGTCCCCGGCTATTGATCACGACTACCTTCTTATCCTTTAACTGCCCTTCAAAACCAGCTTCTGAGTACATGAATGTCCTACCGGACCGAACAATTAGGTCTATCAATGTTTTCAAGCTTGATGGAATGCCAAAGTTGTAGGTAGGGGTTCCAATCACTAGCAGGTCTGCGTCTATCACTCGATCCACCAGTCCATTTGAAATTTCAAGTTCTTTTTCCTGTTCTGGTGTATACTGGCCGGGCATCGCATACATTGCCTCAGCATATAGCTGAGTAATGTGGTCAAACCTCTCGGTCTCTAAATCCAGTCTATCTACGCTGATATCCTTTTTTGCCTTGAGATGGTCAATGAAGGCTTGCGACATTTCCCTTGAAGCTGACCCTGCTAGCCTTAAACTTGCGTCTATATGCAGTACTTTCATTTTATCTTTTTGTCGGTGTTTAATGATTTAAAATCCTTTCAAAAGCATTAGACGAAGAGTCTACTGGAGTGTGACCAGATTACTGCTATTGACTGTCTTTGGCCTTCATCTAGCGTTCTAGACAGCAATGAGCAACCGACAAACCGCTATTCTGATTTTAGTGTATAATAAGATTCAAGGCATTATGTTCCTATCATTTTTGGGTGGGTTTATCGTCACCTAGAAACTCAAGGTTTTGGTTCGGATAGAGCATTGCCTTATCAAAGCCATTCAGTGTCAGGTCTTTCAATACCATCTTATGTGCCCATTTCTTATTCTTTTTCAGCTTGTTGATCTGAACATATAGGGTTGACGGGTATTTTATACCATCTTCATTTTCAACCATGTCTTCGTATCGGATAGATCCATACATTCCCTTTGGGGCTGGCATATACATCTCGCGAATGGTGTAGCTGGCAAAGGCCAACTGATAAGTTTCCGGATGAATAAAAAGTAAATATTGATCATGCTCCTTGTTGGGCTGAGTGCTTTTCCAAGTAGCAAAGACTAGCTCGTAGGTGGTCCCTTCAAACGTTTTGGTACCGGCATATTTCAAAATCGGCGCTTCTACCAGACGCAAAGGCAGCTCAAACAAATACTGCATGGCGGCAATGGCAAACACCATCTTTTCTTTCTTTTTGAATTCAGCCTCACTAGCCCCATCTTTCTGGTAATAGTTGAAGGATTGGATACCATAAATCACATCCTTGTTTTTGGTTTCCAAATATTGCATCTGCCCATCAAATGACATCGGTCTAAATCTTACCTCTACCCATTCATTGTCTTTGAGCATTGGGTTGATCAAAGTCATAAGCCCTTTCCAGTTATCCCTGGTTTGGAAGGAATATGTCTCTGCCTCTTTAAGCTTTTGAAGATTATGAGCCACTATCACTTTTTCGAGTAACTCCACTGCTCTAGGTTCTCTTGGTAAAGACTGAGGGTCAATTGATGAGGTTCTTAAATCCGCCAGTTTACAGCTTGACACAAAGATTGTTAATGCTATGATATAGAATTGACCGGTTTTCATGGTTTAGAATAGGTTAGGCTACTTTGATCTGGGCTTTCAACTTCCGAGGGTGAGGCTCACCGTTTTCTACGTAATACTTGAATTCTTCTGTGATCTTTTTGGTCATGTTGCCAAACTGTAGTTTGATCATAGGTTTCATCATATTGGCTAGTAATCCCTTAGGTACTATGGTCGCCTTCATGTTCAGTCTGGTTCTGCTACTCCCAATGGGGTCAAGTTTCCAGCTATTCCTCGCTTCTCTCATTATGCCAGGCAGGCCTTTGGTTACCGTATAGGCCAAATAGTGATTTTGAGGGTCAAAACTTGTTAGCTTCTCTTCAATATCTCCTATCCCCTCCACAGTGCAACCTCTAATGTCACAACTAGCTCCGTTGAGACCCATGTTCCCATCGCCTTCAGCATTATGTACCACAGAGGCCCATTTGTATATTTCAGTGTATTGTACGCCCAGTACTTGCCAGCATTCAGCTACGCTTTTTTCAATGATAATAGTCTGTTCGATCGTCATAATTGAAAACTTTTGTTTCAAATTTCCGGATTAATAGATCGGGTTGATTTGCGAGAATGGTCAATAACTTGGTGATTTGGTTCAGTGAGGCTGTCGCAAAAGCCCGTTTTAATGTCATCCCGATCAATCGGGATGAGAAATCTTACTTTACTGGCAATCAGTACTTTGAGTCGAGTAAGATTTCTCCCTATGGTCGAAAAGACAGCTTTTGAGACAGCCTCATTTATCCACCATCAATCGTTTAGTGCTAATTCACCATGGATTGACGTACGATGTAGTGTTCGTTCATTTCCAGGTTCGGTCTCAGTAGCCTGATGGAAAACAGAATAGTTATCCGCCACTATCAAATCACCTTCTTGCCACGTATGGCTATACATGACATCAGGATGATCTAAAATAGACTGAAACATATCTATCAATTCCAGTGCTTTATCTTTTTCGTCAGCATCAAATCCCTTTATGGATCTCACCAAGCCTAGATTGAGGTAAAGGGCTTTTTTACCGGTGATCGGATGTTTTATCACCAAATCATGGACTATGTTTCCATCATGTATGGTTTTTATTTTCTCCGCCAGAGGTTTGAGTTCACTTGGTATTCTATTGTAAGCTTCGTAGGCATCAGCAAAGAGTGTTTTACCTCCCTTACCAGGTATCTTTATCAAATGGAAAATAGATACTGCGGTTGGTTTGTGTCTAAAAGAACCGTCTTGATGCCAGTAAAATCCCACATTCTTGTACCCTTCTTCCTGGTTGGTAGATAACCTAAAGATTTCAGGATATTCCTCCAGTTGGGTCGGATGGTATGGAAAAACCTCAAGGTTTCCAAAGATTTGTGAGAACCTAATTTGATCCTTAGGTGTCAAAATCTTGTCCCTAAATATGAGAAGCTGATATTGGGCAAAGGCATCTTTAATTTCCGTGATCGTATTATGGTCAAATTGCCCGCCTCCCAAATCTAATCCGGTTATAACCGCACCAAAATGGTCGGTTAGAGGTTCGGCTTGAATTTCTTTGTATTTCATGATGATTGTTTTTTTGATTCTACTCAATTCAACGTGCAGTTCCTGTACGGGTGGAGGCACAAAAACCTCCTTGTATGGTACAATTCACGGATCAAGTAAAATCACAATCAAAGCTGTGTTGGATCTTGTTTGGTTCGGTAAATCAAGGGAGTAAGTCCAGTATGTTTTTTGAAAAAACGGCCAAAGTAGGATGGGTCCTTGAAATTAAGGTGGTAGGCAATTTCAGCTATGGTCAGGTCTGTCTGATCTAATAATATCTTACTCTCCAAAATGGTCATGTCATTGATAAGCGCACCGGCCGATTTTCCTGTCACTGACTTAACCGTATCGTTCAAATGATTAGCCGTAACATTTAGCATCTCTGCGTACTCCTGAACCAAACGGTTTTCCCTAAATTGATGACTGACCATACATTTGAAAGAGCTTGCCAGCTTAATACCTTTTGGCATATTTTCTTCTTCAAAGGAGACAATATCGATGTAGATACGTTCCAGTTCTATCAATAAAATATTGATTAGGGATCGGATAGCTGAATCGCTCTTTAGCTTTTTATTCTCGTACTCTTTGATCATCCGATCCATGAGCACCTCTATTTCTCGCTGGTGTGATGCATTCAGATGAATGCTATGAACAGCATCCCATTGGAAGAACGGGAAGCGATTAAGATCGATGACATCATTAGTGCCTTGGCTATAGAAATCAGCGGTAAACATCAAAGAATATCCATCAAGGCGTTCGGTTTGTGGTGTCCACCAATTGATTATACCTGGGCTCGTGAAAGCCATGCACCCGGGTTGCAACAGGTTTTCTTGAATGTTAATAGCTTGCTGAATTGTGCCTTCGGTGAGTAATAAAATACAATAGTAAGCACTTCTGTGGGGTTGTTGTAGCGCTTCATTAAAGCTGGGTTTGCCAACATATACACCAGTTTGGCTTTCACCTAAATTCAGAATTGAAGATAGGCTATGATATGGCGTATGTTGGGTTTCGCGTCTCGGCAATTTAGTGGTTCGAATGTTTAAACTTCCTACTTAAATATAGAGATTTCAGTACTGACGCGATGAATTCTGTTTCTGTTTTCCAGGTAATTAATCGGTGTGGTAGGAGGTAAAGATTCTGATCCACCGTCTATTATTTTCGAAATAGCCGGTATGAATGTCAGAATCGGGAGTCTGCGTTGAAGGGTACATTTGAATGCCTTAGAAATGAGCTAAACTAAAAGCATACGAACACTATCCATTTACTACTGCTCCCTGAACTTCGTAGGGGATGCTCCATAATAGGATGTAAACAATTTGGTAAAGCTGGTGACGTCGTTGAAACCTGATTGATAGCAAATGTCTTTTACTCTCATTTCACCTTGTTTAAGAAGTTCCGATGCCCTTCTTAGCCTTTGCTCACGGAAATACTTAGCAGGTGTTTCATGGTACACACTTTGAAACTTTCTCTTGAAAGAAGAAAGGCTAAGATTAGTTAGCGTCGCCAGTTCCTGTAGGTTCAGGTTTTCGTATAAATGCGCCTGAATCATGTCCCGGAAAGTGGCTTCTAAAGGATTGAACATATTCCTCAATATACCTTTCACTTGCTGGGAATATGTCGAATCAGCATTGACCAATAACATAATCAGTTCTTTTATCTTTAGCGTAATCAACTCTTCATTGATCAGTTCTGTATTTTTCAAATAGAACAATAGCCCTTCTACATAATTGGTAAGCATATGATCGATTTCTACCCTGGCGATTTGCTTACTTTCACTAGTACCACTAATAGCCTGAGTAATCGCATCCGGCAAACCGTCTTTATAGACAAATTCCAAAACATCAGGGTAAAAGTGTACGGCAATGGCTTCTGATGGTTGATCGTCGGTTTTGATGTGACTGGCTAGGTAATTACCGCATCGCATAACAATGCCTTCATTGGAACTCAAGTTTACTTTTTCTGTCGCGGCATATAGTTCGAGTGTCCCTTGAACGCTATAAAGAAAACAGGCTTCTTCGCTCAAGGCACGGGGTTCTCGAATTGGCGCTTGAAAAACCGCTCTCTCCAGTATTTTCTTACCTAATAGATCAAATTGTTGGTGTTTTATAATCATAATAACTCAACGGAGCCAAAAGCACCTCTGATTATCACAGGCAAAAATCAGTGAAAAATCAATCAAAGACTTGGTGATTTAGTCCAAAAAGTTTGAAAAATGTCTGCTACAGGAAGTTCTTAAGGTTTGGTGCCATTTATTATCCTATTCAAGTGATTTTCCTTCCTTGGCTTTTAGCAGTTGATTGACTTTTATTTTTTGGTAGGTATCTACCTGTCCGGAAGGCCAGGTGATCTCAATGCTATCTATGGTTTTGGATTTCTTAAGCCCAAAATGAGCCCGAATGTCGTTATTACCAAGAAATGTGGCGTTGGCCCCAATCTCTCTATACTGTGTTACATTTTTGCCATCGATTTTGGCAGTCAGCTTAATCCTTGCACCTATTCCTGATCTATTCGATTTCTCTCCGACACACTCGATAGTGAGCCAATTGTAACCGTTATCGCTGTCGTTTCTGTAGAGGAAATTCACATCTCCTCCTCTGATGTAACCGGTTTTATTCGATACAAGCAGATCTATTCTACCATCATTGTTATAGTCTCCTGCACTCACACCCCATGTATTCTTGGCTTGTTCAACGAAATGACCTTGGGTAATACTCTTGAATGTACCATTGCCCTGGTTTTCGTAGTACCGATTCAGTTGACCCCCACCGTTGCCGACGTATACATCCAGATCACCATCATTATCAAAGTCTGCCCATACATTAGCCAATGAAATACCTACATCGTTAACGATGTCGCCTTCATTGATTCTGATAATAGTGTCGCCATCGTTTCTATATAAGTTGTTTTTGATGCCTCCGAAAGAGCCACCCCAATTGGTCATATAGACATCCAAATCACCGTCATTATCATAGTCGATCCAGTTCCAGGTCTGCCCATCCAAAGAGTCCTGAGCAAAAACCTGATTGGTTATTCTTTGAAAGCTGATCTGGCCGGTCTCTTTGTGTAGGTTTTTAAAATGGTAATCAGGTCTTTTGGTGCCGTTGGCCGGCCCACTACCAATGAACAAGTCTTGATCTCCATCTTGATCATAATCTGCCCAAGTAGCATTGGTAAAAGGAGCAGTGCCACGTGTAATAGGCGTAGTCAGCACTGGTGTAAAGCTACCGAACTGGTCTCCATTATTCTTGAAGATAAAATTGCTGGTGGTGGGCAAACCCACAAAACCACCGGCGGGGTGTATGACTGTGATATCCAAAAGACCATCGTTGTCGATATCTGACCAATTGGCCGCAAAGCCCAGTACATTGTCCCTGCCGGTATTGTAGAATTCCATTCTCTGGAACTTGTCATTACCGAGGTTTCTATAAAGTAGTGAACCTATAGAGGTAAATGCATTGACCACAAAAAGATCCTTTAAACCATCATTGTCATAGTCGCCCCACGTATGTCCGAAAGTGATTGTTTGCATACCAGTGATCTCCCCGGCATCTATTTTTGTGAACTTATCATTGCCGTCATTTCTATATAAGCTATTAAAACCAAAGGGGGCATTGGCATTAGAAAGAAATACGTCCAGATCACCGTCGTTGTCGTAGTCCACAAAGCTGGCGCCATTTGTATTGGTGGTATCTGTAGCGATTGCCCCTTCTGTAATCAGTGTAAATTGCTGAGCGTTCAGGTTCAAGTAAGCCAATATCAATGACGTGGTAAGCAGGTATTTGATTTTCATGTTTTTTTATGAAAAATGAGCTTTTTGGAAGAGTAGCCGGTAAAGTCCGATAATATTTTACCTATTGGCGGCCTAAAGCTTCCTGAATACTTACTTACCACTTAGTGAATGGTATATCAGCCGGGAAGGCAGATTCTGAACTGAAACTAAATAGAGGGTGTTCGGTATTCATGATGCCAGAAAAGATTTTAGTCGTTATCTGATTTATCTGATACAATTAGCGACTAAGAAATTGGCAACAAGCATCAAGGATATGTTATAAACTAAACCCAGAATCTCTTAGATACCATGACTGAACCGTATTGCGACCCTGTAACGGGTGAATGCACCCCTGCTCCATTAGAAGGATTCAATCAAGAAAAGGCCATTACCAAACCAGAAGCGGAGATTATCTACGTCGGTGACCCTATGTGTTCATGGTGTTGGGGTATATCTCCGGCACTCAAAACATTGCGCGACCACTACAAAACACAAAACGTAAGCTTCAACATCGTAGTGGGAGGTCTAAGGCCTGGCGGCGGAGACCCTTGGAATGATGAGATGAAAGCTTTCCTCAAGCACCATTGGGAGGAAGTGAATGCACGAAGCGGTCAACCCTTTGGATATAAGCTATTCGACAAGGAGGAATTCAATTATGATACTGAGCCCGCCTGTCGCGCTATGGTCGCAGCGAGACCACTATTGAACGGCGATGAATTAGAATTCTTCTCAGCAATTAAGAAAAAGTTTTACGTGGCATCTGAAGACCCTACTCAAATTGAATTCTACGAAAGCATTTGCCAGGCATTCAATATTTCATTCTCTGAATTCACAGAAAAATTTGAAAGCGAAGCAATAAAGAAAGCTACCTATGACGAATTTGTCATGAACAGAGGTTGGGGAATCAGTGGTTATCCGACTGTTTTGCTTAAGAAAGGGGAGCAGATGTATAGGGTCACTTACGGGTATGCCACTTTTGACATCATGAAAGAGCAAATAGACCATATTCTCAGCCTAAAAGAGGAAGAGGCCAGGTAACATCGGGTATTCAGGCCTTCTGCCTTTTTGTTCAGCATCTGTCCCACTAGTAGGAGCAATGCTGAACTTCTGTAATGGGCATTTCCTCTATTGAGCAATTATGCTTCCGCCTTTAACTTCATAAGCTTAACGCATGAAGTAATGGCCTGGACATTGTTGATCACAAGTATATCAATTCTTCTCTACTCCCTTTATTGGTCTTACAGAATGAAGCGGATCATGGACTTCGAGCGCTATGGTTTACAATGGACTTTGGCTACTGCTTTAGTGGTACTATTCACTGTAGCGTTCTGTAGTTTGCTCTTTCTTGAGGAGGACGTAATCAAGCATACACTACTGGTTGATTGGATTCTATTAGGTGGCTCGGCTTATGTATGTCTTGTTATGTACACTGGTTATCTTACTACCAGGGATTTATCCAAAACCACCATTTCCAAAAAATACCTTACTCGAATTCTTAATTCCACCAGCAGTGGGCTCATCGTTTGCGAGCCTGATTTTACCATTAACCTGGTTAATAAATGGCTCTGTAGAGCAGGAGGTTGGTCGGAACATCAATTGACAGGGAACCACGTCAAGAACTTACTCAAGGAGTGGGAACGGTTGGCGAAAGCGTTGCGCAATGGTGACCCAATTCAAAATTTTGAAACGTGTATGTTAGCCAGAAATGGCGACAAGGTCCCTATCCTGCTCTCTTGCTCTAAAGTTAGAAACCGCAACGGTGATATAACGGCCTATACATTTGAGGCCCAAGATATACTCCTTAAAAAATACGAAGTAGCTGTAAACAGCCTTGAGCAGACTCAAAACAAACTAAAGCATTCCGAAAAGGAATTGAGGACGTTATCCATGGTGGCCAGTCACACTAGTAATGCCGTTGTGATCACCTGTGCCAATGGCCTTGTAGAATGGGTAAACATGGGTTTCACTAAACTGACAGGGTATCAGTTAAGTGAAGTTAAAGGAATGAAGCCGAGTGCTTTCTTACAAGGAGAAGAAACCGATCTGAATACTGTTGCTAGAATTAGCAAGCATCTGAAAAATGGCCATTACGTGGATGAGGAAATCATCAACTACACTAAAGCAGGAGAAAAATATTGGTTAAGGTTAATCATCAATCCTGTCTTTGACGACAATGGTGAGTTAGTCAATTTCGTAGCCATTGAAAGCGACATCACGAAATCGAAGGAAATCGAGGAAGAACTCATTCATGCCCGTGATTCAGCGGAAGCATCACAAAGGGCCAAAGATCAGTTCCTGGCTAGCATGAGTCATGAAATCAGGACTCCCCTCAATGGTATAATGGGCTTTACCGAATTACTCATTAAAAGCCGCATTAACAAAAAGCAAAGGGAGTTCTTAGATGCTATTAAGAATTCATCCGATAACCTCTTGGTGATCATCAATGACATTCTCGATTTCTCAAAAATCGAATCTGGTAAGATAGAGCTTGAAGAAATTGCCTTCCGTTTGACTGAATTGATTGACAACACCACCAAGTCATTCACATTTAAAGCGGAAGAAAAAGGTATTCTGCTTGAGCAATCCGTGGATAAGAACATTCCAGAATTATTGGATGGCGACCCGGTTAGGATCAATCAGGTGATCACCAACTTGCTGGGAAATGCAATGAAGTTCACTGAAAATGGCAAGGTCCAGCTATCTGTCAAGCTCAAAAAGATCGACAGTGAACAAGCCCATTTACTCTTCTGTGTAGCGGATAGTGGCATTGGCATTAGCCCCGAAAAACTAGAGATGGTTTTCGACTCCTTTACGCAGGCCAGTGCAAGCACCACCCGAAAATTCGGTGGAACGGGTTTGGGTCTTGCCATAGTAAAACGACTCGTCAATCTGATGGGAGGTGATATCTGGGCGGAAAGTGAACTTGGCAAAGGCAGTAAATTCTTCTTTGCCATGCCACTAAAGGTATCTGTGTCTGAAGGTATAAAAGAAAGTGAACCCATGGAAAAGACCGACCTAACCGGTTTGAAAGTATTGGTAGCAGAAGATTATAAGATCAACCAATTATTGATCAAGGCTATTCTAGACGGTTGGGGTATCGCATCCGACATTGTTATCAATGGTAAGATCGCTGTAGAGGAGGTTGAGAAAAAGGACTACGACTTGGTATTAATGGATATCAATATGCCTGAAATGAGTGGTTATGAGGCGACGGAATTGATCAGGAGCGAGTTAACTGCGCCGAAAAATGAGATACCTATCATTGCACTGACCGCCAGCGCCATTAAAGGGGAACGTGAAAAGTGCCTGTCTATAGGCATGGATCATTATGTCACCAAACCTGTGAAACCAGATTTGCTGAATGCTGCTATCTGCGAAGTATTGATGTGCCAGAAAGCAGAAGGATAGGTTAGAGCATAAAAAGAGGGTACCTGAAAAGACACCCTCATAAAATCAGATCTTATTTATTAACTCTCTCCGAGAAACGGATAGCGATAATCAGTTGGCGGTACAAAAGTTTCCTTAATCGTTCTAGGAGAAACCCATCTTAACAAGTTAAGTAAAGAACCTGCTTTATCATTGGTACCAGATGCCCTGCCACCTCCAAAAGGCTGCTGACCAACTACCGCTCCGGTTGGCTTATCATTGATGTAAAAATTACCAGCAGCATTGCTCAGCTTTTTGGTAGCCAACTCAGCCGCATAGCGATCTTTTGAGAATATCGCACCAGTCAATGCGTATGGCGATGTGCTGTTTACCAATTCTAAGGTCTCCTCGAAATTCTCGGAATTATAAACGTAGATAGTAATCACTGGCCCGAAAATCTCTTCACACATGGTGAGTGATTGAGGGTCTTGGGAAACAATCACCGTTGGCTCTATGAAATACCCTTTTGATTTGTCATACCCACCACCGGCAATGATCTCATTCAACTCATTACTTCTGGCTTTCTCGATATATCCGGCTATTTTATCAAAGGCTTTTTCATCTATCACAGCATTGAAGAAGTTGCTGAAATCCTCAACTCCTCCCATCTTCATACTTTCTAAATCTTCCAAGATTTGGGCTTTAGCTACGTCCCAAATGTTGAAAGGCACATATGCTCTGGAAGCTGCCGAGCACTTCTGCCCTTGAAATTCGAAAGCTCCTCTGGTTATCGCGGTAGCTACTTCTTTCGCATTGGCCGATTTATGGGCTATGATAAAATCCTTGCCACCCGTCTCTCCCACTATTCTAGGATAAGACTTATACTTCTCTATGTTAGCGCCGATCGTCTTCCACAGTTGTTGGAACACACCTGTACTACCAGTGAAATGCAAACCGGCAAAGTCCGCATGGTTGAAAATAACATCACCGGCTACTGGGCCATCTACATAAATCAGGTTGATAACACCGTCAGGAAGCCCAGCTTCTTTGAATACTTCCATGATGACCTGTGCAGAATAAACCTGAGTATATGCCGGTTTCCAAATAGCTACATTACCCATCAAGGCTGCTGATGCAGGTAGATTTCCCGCGATAGAAGTAAAGTTGAATGGGGTGATAGCAAATACAAAGCCCTCAAGAGGTCTGTATTCTAGTCTATTCCAAATACCGGGCGCAGACCCTGGTTGCTCTTTGTATATTTCCGTCATGTAGAGCGCATTGAACCTCAAGAAGTCAATGAATTCACATGCTGCATCGATTTCTGCTTGAAATGGGTTTTTTGACTGCCCCAGCATAGTGGCAGCGTTGATTTTAGCTCGATATGGTCCAGCTAACAATTCTGCTGCTTTTAAGAAAATACTGGCCCTGTGCTCCCAGCCTAATTCTGCCCAAAGCGTTTTTGCTCCCAAGGCGCTGTTGATGGCCTGCTCAACATGTGATGCATCTCCTTCATGAAAGTGACCTAGCGTATGCTGATGATCGTGTGGTGGGCTAATGCGTATTGTATTGCCAGTGCGCACCTCTTCGCTTCCAATGTACATTGGAATATCCATTTCCTTCGAGCGAAGTTCTTCGATGGTTTTCTGTAGCTCAATAGTTTCCGGATTGCCGGGTGCATAAGATAAAACGGGTTCGTTTTTGGGTACGGGAATATCAAAAAATCCTTTGGGCATGACTGTATTGATTTTTGTTTTTGAACGCCCTCAAAGTTAGCTAATCAGCCCCCAAAACCAAGGTTGTCAGAGTATATTCATAAGCCGGCTCAGGCAATCTATTTCATGGGTTACATCTTGCTCGTGTGCGCTATTATCGGGGTTGAAATACACGGTGTCGATATCTGCGTTCCGGGCACCTAGAATGTCGGTATCCAGGTTATCACCGATCATGATTGCTTCATAAGGCTTGGCACCATCCAGTGCCAACGTATGATCAAAAATCTCCTTGGAAGGTTTTTTATAGCCCGCCTTTTCCGAAGTGATCACCTCACCGAAATAATGGGTCAGGTTTGCTCCAGAGATTTTAATGTGCTGCACATCCTCAAACCCGTTCGTCACAATATACATGCGATACTTGCCGTGTAGATAATCAAGCACTTCGATAGCATACGGAATAGTGTGCGTCTTGCGAGGACACAAGTACATATAATCATCTGACAGCTGCCCGGACAGTTGTACCTTCCTATCATCAAACTGCTCTAATACTCTTTTAAACCTTCCTTCCCTAATATCCTCCCGGCCGATTTTGCCTACGTCATGTAGTGACCAGAGATGTCGATTTACTTTATGAAACACTTTTGTGAATTCATCGGCAGAATAACCGCCATCACCACCTAACTCATATTTGTCATACAAGTCAAACAAAACTTCGTTCGCATTGCGGTCGTAGTCCCACAGCGTATGATCCAAATCAAAAAGAATGTATTTGTATTGCTTCATCTTAGTCTATCCTCTGTAGTTTTTGGCTTCTATTTTATTGATAGCTAACTCCCTGTTAGAATATAATGTATTGTAAATTTCTTGATCATTTTCCAACTCCTCTTCTTCTCCAAAAAAATCAAAT
>JBCBSS010000014.1:0-80633 GCA_039819065.1 Bacteroidota bacterium | reverse complement strand
TTTAATCTTATGTCTTTTGTGAGCTATATCATCGCGTAATACTATCGATTATAGCTGGCCTAATAAACGATATGAAGCAAATTTTATGCCCTTAATCAGCCAATCTTCTTACAAAGCTCCCTTCTATTTTAGGAATAGGCATGTGACTACGGTGATTGCCAGTACCCTTAGAAAAATCAAACATTTTGAGTACGAAAGGGAGCGGATCACTATAGCCGATGGGGATTTTTTGGATTTGGATTGGGCCAAACGAGGCAGTACAAAGCTGGTTGTACTTTCTCATGGATTGGAAGGAAGTGCTGACCGACATTATGTAAAGGGTACGGCCAAACATTTCTACAATCATGGATGGGATGTGCTGGCCTGGAACTGTAGAAGTTGTAGCGGAGAGATCAACCGGAAACCGAGGTTTTATCATCACGGGGCTACAGAAGACCTGGAAGAGGTAGTGAGCCACGCCATATCATCAGGACAATATGAACAGATTATTTTGATAGGGTTCAGCATGGGAGGCAACTTGTCCTTGAAGTATGCAGGAGAACGTGGTGAAGCACTAAGTGAGTTGGTCAAAGGTGTAGTGGCTTTTTCCGTTCCTTGCAATTTGGAATCCAGCGTGGAGGAGTTAGCCAAACCCGGAAATGGGTTCTACAGGAAACGGTTTTTACGCAAGCTATCTAAGAAGATCAAGCTCAAAGCCGAGATGTACCCTGACCTGATTTCTGTCGATGGCATAGATGATATCACTGATTTCCCCGAGTTTGATAACCGCTATACGGCACCGTTACATGGTTTTACAGACGCTTATGATTTTTATAGAAAAGTAGGTTCAGAGCGATATCTTGAATCAATTCGTATTCCATGTCTACTGGTCAATGCTGCTAATGACCCATTTTTGGGAGAAAGATGCTATCCCACAACCATCGCAAGGGAAAGCCGTTACCTTCACTTAGAAATACCCGATGGGGGAGGGCATGTGAGTTTCCTCATGCGGAACAAGAATGAAAGTTGGATGGAGCATCGTGCGCTTGAGTTCGTGGAGAAGTTTGTATGATGGGTTTTCGTTCTCTCAAGAATTTTTATTTTAGCACACTTATTAGTCATTTAACCTTAACCATGAAATACACGTACTTTTTTATTGCCGTAATCGGTCTATGCCTCTTTGTAGGCTGTAATAACCCTCAAGAAAAAGAAAACCAGGAAACACAAACCGCTGAAGATACTGCCACTGAAACACCTGATCTGAAAACACAGCTCCTGGGTGAGTGGCGCAACGTGTCTTTGTACGTGACCATGGATACCAAACATCAGGACAGCGCTTCGGCTGTTACCGACGTGCCCGCTGGCCAGTGGGAGACAGTCTTGGGCATCAAGCCTATCAGGACCACCTACAAAGAGGACGGTACTTATACCTCCGAATACCGTGATCTGCAAGACTCTGTGATCAACGTGACTTCAGGCTCCTGGTCTATAGAAGGAGATTCATTGGTCTTGGAAGCCGAAGGCCAATCCACCAAATACAAAACAGAGATCAATGGAGACCAAGCCACCTTTACCGGCTTTTTAGATTGGGATCAGGACGGAGAAGAGGATGATCTGTATTCTGGTGTGCAGAAGAAGTATTGAGTTTTACCGCTTACAGTGTTTCTTAGTGCTTCAAGACTTTGATCAAGCCGTCTTCAGTGTCGAGGTCTAAATTATACTTCTTGGGCATTAAGCTTATTAAGCGTTAATACCACTCCATTATTTCAAATAATTGGCTGAGGTCTTTTTTGCCGATATGTTCAAATGTCAAATGTATTTTTAGTTGCCCGAATGCCCCAGATGGCATAATCGTTAACTCTAAATCATTACCAGAATTCGTTGTTCTAATTTGTGATGGTAGATACACTCTGGAGAAACCCGTTTTGACTTTGATGGATTCAGGGTAATTAGCCAAAATAAACGGCTGTAGGTCCGATTTAAACAGAAAAGGAAAATCTGATTTTCCTGACACTAATATGAAATCACTGTTTATGTGGAGTGTGGTTTTACCCCAGCCTAGGGAAGAAGGGAAGTTGTTTTTCCAACCATTTTCCTCGCGACCATAGGTTTTAATATTTTCAATTCTTTTGATATTAATGTCACCAAGTAAGCCAGTAAGTCTAATACGTTGACTTTTATAATACTTTGAAAGCCCAAAAATTAGAACCGAAAATGATATTGGAAGAACTAACAATATGAGTATTATGAACTTAATCATTTGATTATTAAACTGCCTTTTAGACAGTATCAAGGGTGATTAATAATATGCTCCGTTCCCTACACAATATTCACCTCAGCCATAAGCTCTATCCCAAACTTATCCCTTACAGAAGCTTGTACATCAAGAGCCAATTGTTTGATATCAGTTCCTTTTCCTCCGCCGTAGTTGACTAGTACCAGTGCCTGGTTTTTGTGGACGCCGATGGAGCCAAAGGTTTTACCTTTCCATCCGCATTGCTCTATTAGCCAGCCTGCCGGTACTTTCACTTTAGCACCGGGTTGCTCATAGCCGGGAATAGTGGGGAATTCCGCTTTCAAGCCTTCATAATCTATGGCTTCGATGGTCGGGTTTTTGAAAAAACTGCCGGCGTTGCCAATTTCTGCCGGATCTGGGAGCTTACTTTGCCTGATCTTGATAACGGCGTCGCTGACGGCTTTGATGGACAGCTTTTCTATACCCATTTCGGTGAGTGTATCTTGAATAGCGCCGTAGGAAGTATTGAAGGTGTGGTGCTTGGATAGTTTTAAGGTAACAGACGCAATTACATATTGGCCCTTCGCTTCTTTTTTGAAAATGCTTTCGCGGTATCCGAATTGACAGGAAGTATTATCGAAACTAACGACATTGCCGGTAGCAATTTCAACCGCTTCTAATGACTCGAAGACATCTTTGATCTCCACTCCATAGGCACCAATGTTTTGCATGGGAGCTGCGCCGACTGTACCGGGTATAAGTGATAGGTTCTCTATCCCTCCCCAATCCTGTTCAATGCAGTATAGCACCAGTTCGTGCCAGTTGGTACCGGCGCCTGCTTTGATCCAGACATGATCGTCATCCTCCTTTACCTTTTCAATCTCTTCGATGCCCATTTTGATCACCAATCCGGGAAAGTCAGCCGTGAAAAGTATATTGCTTCCACCTCCTAGTATCAAACGTTGCTCGGTTCTAGTGGGACTTTGAAGCAAGGCTTGTAATTCTTCCACTTGCCTGACCTCGCCATAACGGGCGGCCTTCACATCGATGCCAAACGTATTGAGGTGCTTGAGTGAGAAGTCTTTAGCTATTTCCATGGGTGGCTTGTGGTTCTAATCAATAGGTCAAAGTATCTTCACCTTATTGGTAAAATGCCTGAGTACGACGAATGAGAGGGCGAATAAAGAGAAATAGATGATCAATTCAAACCATTCCCTGAAGATCAAACTGCCAATGGTGAATAATGCTGTGTAGACCAATACCACGCCACTGATCCAGCAGACGGCCAGTTTACCCAAATCCGAGCTGCCTTTTTCTTGCCCGGATAGAAAAGGCTTCCAATTACCGGCTGGCTTGATTCTATCGTAGAAAGTCTTGAGCTTGTCATGGTCAGTGGGTTTGGTCAACAAGGTGGTGACAATCCAAACAACGGTAGTAAAACCAACCGTGAGAAAGAAACTCCTCGGGTCTTCGGTCAAACCTTTACCCCAGGCCGGGTCGATGGAAGCCAGATAAAACTTGGAGAACCCATAAGCCATGAAAGGGGCTATCGAGGCTGCAATTTCGCTCCAGGCATTGATGCGCCACCAATACCATCGTAGAATCAATACCAGGCCGAGACCGGCACCGCATTCTACCAAAAAGCCCCAAGCACCAGAGATGTTATCGATCATGGAGGTGATGATCAGGGCGACAATCATCAGTAGGATAGTGCCTACCCTGGAGGCCATAACGAATTGCTTTTCGTTGGCTTTGGGGTTGAGGAAACGCTTGTAGAAATCGTTGATCAGATAGCTGGTGCCCCAATTGAGTTGCGTAGAAATGGTGCTCATGTAGGCAGCAAAAAACGCCACCAATAGCAGACCTTTAATACCGACGGGTAGAAAATCCTTCATTACCATCGGGTAGCCTAGCTTTGAATCGTAGTAGAAGTCCAAATACTTCTTCCTCTCCGGGTCTTCTTTGATCCAATCTTGTAATTGAGGCCAGACTTCGAGCAGAGCAGCCGTTGATTTGATACCCGCAGTCAAAGAAGCTTTCAAATCGGGGTTTTGGTCTACCTGTTGTTTGATTAACGGCAGGTTTTGATACAATTCGCCTAGTTCGTCCTTTTCTTTGGACTCTTTGAGATAGGCTAAAGTGGTGAGTACTTCTTTATCTTCTATATGCTTATCAGGAGCGTAAAGCACCAAAGCGCAAAGTGCCACGATAATCCATGGCCATGGCCTTAAGCAATAATGTGCGATTTGGAAGAATAACGTAGCAGCCACAGCATGCTTTTCATCTTTGGCGCTCATCATGCGCTGGGCGGTGTAGCCTCCTCCTCCAGGCTCCGATCCTGGGTACCAACTGGCCCACCATTGTACGGTGATAAACGCCAAAAAGCTGCCCAGCCCTAGCGCCAGTGTATTGCCTACATCTACCGAGTTGTTGGAAGATATTTTCGGAAAGAAGGCCAATGCGCCCTCCGGTAGTTTTTCCTTTAAACCGGCCACACCACCGATCTCTTCAGAATTCAATACCACGATGGCTAGAATGATGCTGCCTATCATGGCGATGGTAAACTGCAAAACATCGGTGAACGCCACTCCTAATAATCCTGACATAGCAGAATAGGCGGCAACCAGCAACATAGCTCCGGCGATGTACCAGATCAGGTGCTCATCGGGTATATCGAAGAAGATCTTCAGCAGGGACATGAGGGCTACGTTGACCCAACCGATGATAATTGCATTGAGAAATACACCAAAATAGACAGAACGGAATCCTCTGAGGAAGGTGGCTGGTTTGCCCGAATACCTCAATTCTATCAATTCTACATCAGTAAGTACGTTGGCGCGGCGCCAATATCTGGCAAAGAAGAAAGTGGATAGCATGCCACCGGCCAGCATATTCCACCAGAGCCAGTTGCCAGCAATACCACTCTGCGCCACCAACTCGGTTACAGCCAGGGGTGTATCAGCGGCAAAGGTGGTGGCCACCATAGAAATACCAGCGATCCACCAGGGCAGATTACGACCTCCCAGAAAGAAGTGACTGATGTCCTTACCTGCTTCCTTTCTGAATCGCAATCCGATACCGAGAGAAATTAGCAAGAATGCAATGATGATGATGTAATCCAGTGTGGCTAGCTGCATAATTCCGGGTTGGTAAACCGCCCAAAGATAGAAAACTAATACGAATAGCAATAAGCCTGTTTGATGTCAATGAGTTTACTTTTTGCTAAAAAAATTAGTATATTTGTTTTGAATTGAGTGTGTTTTTAACTTGATTTACTAATTCATTTAGTGTTAGAAAAGACAAGATATGATCATAGATCCGATGTACGTGGGTGACTATCAAATCAAGATCACCAGTCAAAGATTGAAGTCAGGGAAGTATCAGGTGAAGTTCCACGCTATGGCTCCGGAAAAGAAGAGTTTTTACGGCTACATATTGGCTGAACCGGGTACAACGCTGAAAGAGGTAGTGGCTAACATTAAAAAGAAGCTTAACCTACTCAAAAAGCCAGATCACTACTATCATGCTCGCCTCTTGGATATGGGAAGGAAAGACAATGTAAGACAGAATTTTTTACTATTTAACACATAGAGATGACCACCATAATAAAGGAACACACAAGAATGGAACACAAACAGGACACAGGTGCTTACGATCTCAACACCCTCACTAAGATCGCTTCCGATACGAATGCGAGGGTACGATTGAGCGTAGAATTACAAATGGAAATTTTGGCCCACTTAACCAAAAAAGATAAGGAAGCCATTAACTTAGAGGTAGCGCAGATGCTTCAAGAAAAATTCAAAGAATCATTTGAAATTATGAAGCCGCTACGGAACATATAACCATTTCAAAAATGAGCTTGATCAGCGATAACATTAAGTATCTCAGGAAAAGACTCGATTTAACCCAAGAACAAATGGCCGAACGCGTAGGGATCAAAAGATCGTTACTAGGCGCTTACGAAGAGGGGAGGGCCGATCCGAGGATCAGTAATCTGATCAAAATGGCCGAGATATTCGATGTATCAGTTGATCTGCTCATCAACGAAGACGTGGGTAAACTCACGGATGCACAGCTTAATTTCAATAAAAACAGTCGTGGTAACGAAGTGCTGGCCATTACGGTCGATAAGGAAGACCGGGAGAATATTGAGCTGGTGCCTCAAAAAGCGGCTGCCGGATACCTGAACGGATACGCTGATCCGGAGTACATCAAAGAACTACCCAAGTTCCAGTTGCCTATCTTACCAGGGAATGCCACTTATCGCGCTTTCGAGATCAGCGGTGAATCGATGCTTCCGATATTACCGGGTACCATTGTCATTGGGCAATACGTTGATAACCTCAGTGAGATCAAGAATGGAAAGACCTATGTGCTCGTCACTAACAAAGAAGGTGTGGTGTACAAGCGTGTCTTCAACTACCTGAGTGACAATGGTAAGCTCTTCTTGGTTTCTGATAACCGCAACTTTACACCATTTCAAATAGACGCCGAGGAAGTACTAGAGGCCTGGGAAGCCAAGGCTTATATCAGCGTTCAGTTCCCTGATGAGGACAGCTCCAAAAATGAAGTGACGGTGGAGCAATTGGCTAGCATTGTGCTGGACTTGAAGAAGGAAGTGCTTACGCTAAAGGGTGATAAAGCGCCTGATAGTTAATAACTTAACGCGTATCCCACTAACCACAGATCACTTTTAAGGTCGTATCACCCACAGTAATGATATCGCCGTCTTGTATCCTGATTACGGATGAATGTATGGGCTGACCATTGATGAAGGTTCCGTTTGTGGATGATTTGATGCCACCAACCGATTCATCCCATTGCCCATCTCGGATATACCAAGCCTCCTGCCCGTCTTGTTTATTGACTTCTAGTGTAGCATGTTTTCTGGAAATATATTGGGTGTGATTTTCCGTTAAGCCGACGTCGTTTTTAGTGGGGTCGTTCATGTCATGCCAGCCCAATTTGATCAATCGGGTGCCACGTTGCGCGGCTAGGTCTGAAAGGTCATAAGTATCACCCAACCCCTCACCGCAGGTCACTCTCAATGCCCAATGCCCGTTAACCGGTTGATAGGATGATTTGGCACTGTAGTCTTCTTTGCCTTCTCCCAGGAACTTCAGGACTTGTTGCGCATTTTGAAACCTTTCTGCAGGTTTGGGCTTGAGGCACCTTTCGATTAATTCGGCCCACAAGTGATCCGTCGTATTCCTTGTCAGTGTTTTTCGATCCCAAGCGCCTTGCTCTTTCCTTTTCTGGTATGTCTTACCCATATCCATTTCGAAATCGGCATACGGCCCAAATGGGAAAGAACCTTTAGTTATGACTTGATAAATGGTGGCGCCTAAAGCAAATATGTCGTTTGTATTATACACATGATAGGCCTTATTCATGTTGGTTTGCTCAGGCGGCGAATGGGTCACGGTAGCAAACACCTCCCTCACCTGCCCGCGCCAGTTTCGGCGTGTTTTGCGTTTGCGCACATCAGCGGCTATTCCGAAATCTGTGATTTTGACATTGTGACCCTGATCGAATAGTATGTTTTCCGGCTTGAGATCCCTGTGGACTATGCCATTCTGATGCGCTACGGCCATCCCTTTCAGTATGGCGGCTACCACCTCCCTCAAGTCATGTTGTTGTATTGAATTGATCTTGTTTTCAAGTGTGCCGTTGGGGCAATAGTCAAGGATCATGAATAAGTCCTCATTGAAGTTGTTCTCCTTGTGAGCGCCAAAATCATGCGCTTTGACGATATAAGGGCTGGAGAGCTTCTTGATGATATTGTATTCCATCCTGAACCGCTCGGACATTTCTACCACATCGGCGGGTAGCTGTTTCCAGAGCTTCAATACCTTGGCCGCATACCGATTGTTGTTCTTTGCTGATCGTACTTTATAAACAGTAGCGAAGCCTCCTTCGCCTATTTCCTGTTCTACAAAGTACTTATCAGTAGATCCACACAATGGTTCAGCAAGCACACCTGTCATTTTTCCTCGAACTTGAAAATATTAGTGCCTATCACGATCAAATCACCATCTTTCAAAGGAATGCTTTCTCCTTTCCTTACCTGTATGAAAGTGAGGTTGTTAGAACTTTGATCAGAGAGAAACCACTGCCCATCTCTGTTCTCAAAAAGGGCGTGTTCACTGGAAAGGCTCTGATCGTTTTCATTGATATCACCTCGGCCAACCGAAGTTGTTTCAGAAAACTCATGTTGGCTACCACTTTCATGAACCAGCTTGAAGCCCGAAGAGCCAGACATCTTCACTTCTCCGAAACGCATTGTTTTAGGCTTGGCTGCTTTTAAAGGTTTAGTCACCACCTCTCCTTCACCAGAAGGGGCCGTAGTTCCATCAAACCCGCAGTTGGGACAGGCATAATCGGCACTCAATTCCTGAAGCAAGGGATAATTGCAATTCGGACATTTGAGGTCACCCGGTGAAGATGACGGTTGGTTTATATTTTGATCCGCTGGCCCTGAACCACCCGCATCAAGAAAAGGCATATTGACCGCCTGGCCTCTGATTGTTTTGTTACCCTCATTGGGCACATCAGGCTTATCTGAGGGTGGCTTAAAGGTGTGATAAGATGGTTCTGAAGGTGTTGCTGGTGTTGGAGATGGTCTGGCACCTTCTAACGGCCTCTTACAACTTTCTTGTTCACAAATGGTGGCCGTATCTGGGTTATTCCATCCGCAATAGTTACATCTTTTCATGATCAATTCTGTGTTGGGTTCAGATTTTTACGCTGAAGCTGTTCTATGCGCTTTTTGTATTGCGTTAATTTGCTCAGCGTCTTATCTATAAACTTCCTGAGTTGTTGATCGTTGTCAACCTTCAATTCTTTAACGAAAATTTTCGTGGCACTTAATTCGAATTTTTCAGAGATTTGCGTGTTCAGTTCATCCAAATAATTGTTCAGCTCTTCTATCTCCTTTTTCTCTTCATTACTAAGTATTTTGCTTTGTTCAAGTTCTTTCAGGTTTTCGCGCCCTTCACCTGTGATGGCATACTTTTCATCTAGAATTTTTTGTGCTTTCAATTTGGCTTGATCTTTAGAATAGTTCAGTGCATTGTCAGCATTGTTGTTATCTTGAGATTGACCATTGTCAGTAGCTTCAGTACCCGTATCATTACTATCTTCCGTGCCGACAGATGTACCGTTATCTTCTGTGGTATTGTCATTTGCATCCGCCCCGGCAGTACCCGTTCCACCTTCTTGCTCGGTTATGTCAATGTTTTCATTCGTATCATCTTCCGCCGAACCACCTGCCAGATCTTTGATATAAGCTTCTATCTGCAATTCAAGATCTTCAACCAGGTTTTCTATCATATCCCCTTCAGGCGCTGAGTGATCATCACTGGTATCAAGTTTCCTTTCTATACTTGTCCTCAGGTTTTTTAGGTCCTCCAACCTGATAACATCTTTGTCCTTGAGGTTTTCTAATGAATCTATTGTTTCATTTATGATTTTAATTCTTTCAATCAAGTCATCAACATTGCCTGATGTGCCTGTTTCGATGGCTTGCCCAGGTTTATTAGCCAATGTATCAATCTGAGTAGCGGTAGAATCAGTACCGTCTTCACTTCGGGTACTTATGAACTGATCACGAAGGAGGAGAACGGCCATAACTAGAATAACCAGCACCAAAAAGGCGATAACCCCTTTCAGTACTTGGTTGGTCTTCTTTTTAGTGTTGGTAGGTTGTACGATGGGCGGTGGTGGCCCCTTTTGTATCTTGGGTGTTCCTATGTCGGCCAGTAGTATCGTAATGTTATCCTCACCACCTGCCTTGTTCGCCTCATCTATTAACTCTTTACCCACAGTCGATGTATCTATATCAGTCGACATGATAGCGACTAATTGATCATCTTTTAGCATACCGTTCAGGCCATCACTACAAAGCAGAATGCGGTCACCATCTATGATTTCAAGCGCTTTCACACTGGGTTTTGGATCAGCACTCGGATCTCCCAGGCTTTGTGTGACTATGTTGCTTTCAGGGTGGGTTCTGGCATCTTCCGGGGTCATTAATTTTGGGTTCTGCATGTGCAGGTCCCAAACCAAAGAATGATCATCCGTAAATGGATAGTTCTTTTCCAGTTGGCGGTCGCCACCAAAGAGATAACCATCCCTCAAAATGTAACACCTGCTGTCACCGCTCCAGGCTACGTATACTTTTTCAGGAAGTATCCATGCCACCACTGCTGTGGTTCCCATACCTGTTTTCGAAACATCCTGCTCAGCTTCATGAACAATTTCAGTATGGGCCTTAAGGATGGCTTTTTTAAGTATTTTATCCTTGGCATTATCTTGATAAGTACTTTTTTCGGAGAAAAAGACTTTGATCGCGTTGATGGCTTTATGAGATGCAACTTCCCCGGCGCTTTCTCCCCCCATGCCATCTGCAACTACCAGTAGAACACCTGCCTCGCTGATGCTCTTTAGCTTTTTTTCCCGGTCAGTGGTGAAATTCCAGTCTTGGGCAGAAAGATCATAGCACACAACGAAATTATCCTCGTTGTGATCCCTGGATTTCCCCACATCGGTGGCACAGTAAATTGAAATTGGGCTTTTCATGAAATGCAGGAATTATGGCTTCTTTTTCTTTTTGCCTCGTTTCTTTTTCTTCCTATTATTTTTATCATCATTTATCTTGGGTTCTATGGGGACAGGCGTAAGCGCCTGCGTTTGGATCTCGGGAATTTTTTGAAGATGCCATTGCCTGTCGACATACACCAGAAGGGCAGCCAGCCTGAACTCGATTCGTCCAAGTTCAACTGATTCCTTGAAAAGCGCTCCGCCGATTATCTGCTTCTTTTTCAATGGCGCGTTGTTCACCGGTGCCATACCGGTGCTGTCCCATTTGAGCACATTCATCTCGGTGACTTGACTTTTGAGATATGCATTTTCCGGATCCGATTTCGGATCAACGTAAAAGGTCATCAGCTTGCCCGACTTTACTTCGGATACAATATTAAATCCATGAACACTATCGCCGAGGTTGTAGTATGACAGTGGCGAGGTGTGTTTGTGAATTGTTACTGCTTTCTTACTGACCGAATCATCAGGTACTTGCTTGATGAAAGTGTCGCTGTTGCCGGCGTTAAGCGAGTCCCTGAAAAAAGCAAAGTTGCTATCGCGCTCCCATTGATCCAATAAGCGACTTTCAACCCATAGCCTTCCACCAGCCAAAACACCAATGCCGTGCGCCTTACCAAAATAATCATTTCCTCCGCGGCCAAAATTGTTCTTTAAACTGTCTTGTAGAACATAATCCTGCCTTACGAAATAACAACCTGGCTCTATGGCCTGGTTGGTCATTCTTGTATCATTGGTGAATAAGGCATCGTATAATTTCGTCGACAAACTGTCTTGGGCGTTGGCCACGCCAAACGAGAGAATCAACATCAATATGACCAGAATTCTATTCATTGCTTGCTCAATTTTATATCATCTAATCGCACTGACAGGTACGATAATTCCAATTTCTGCCCCAATACCGGCAGAAACAATGCCAACGACTTTATAACTACCCCGATTGCTTTTGGCCAGCACCGGTCCTCCGGAGTTGCCTTGTCCGAAATTTCTATCAGTCAGATTGATTAATCCGGAGTTAAGCCCATCCTGTGCCACAAGCGATTCGCTCACCAGCGGGTTTGGCGCCACCTTGCCTTGTAGTGCACCACCATAAGAATACCCCAGGATGATTACCCTTTCCCCGGCTTTCAGATTATTTGAAAGGGACTGGTCATAGGTCATATCAGAATTTTTACTGGTCTGCAGATATGCCCAGTCGTCATTACTCGGTCTGGCTATTTTAAGGTTGATAGTTTGACCATTAGGCGCATCCAGGCTGTGTGTACGATCCTGGCTATCATCATATCTAAGATTGGTATCTGTATAGGTAAAGGCGAAAGAGCGATTAGAATTAGGGGAAATGGCTTCAAACGTAACCTCCAAAGTGACACCCTCTTGTTCTAGTGCATTGGCTATCAGCATTTCTCTTGAATCAGAACCATCCATGCGCAGGAAGCGCCACCCTTGAATACAATGCCTTGCCGTGACAAATTTGCCATCGTCCAACAAGAAACCCGTTCCGGTCCAACTAATGTCCATGTATCTGGTAGTACCGCCGGCGTTGTATTTAAACTCCGATACACGGAGGAAATAAATCTGATCTTTATAGCTATTGTAAACGGTTTGTGTAGAAGTAGCACCTCCGCCGGAGCCACCACCAACGGGCCTGTCCTGTATCTCAACCTCTAACTGTTCTATTTTTCTCCTTTGGCTGGCTAGTGAGTCTTTAAGCTTACCCCAGTTCGAAATAACACCCCGTAACCTGCTCTCCGCTTTGGTAAGCTGGCCTTCGAGTTTTCCCATTTGGTCTTCAAACTCTTTTTGTTTGATATCCCCAATAGAATCCAGGAAGGCTATTTTTTCTTCCTGATTCTCAAACTTGTGTTGATACCCATCAACCGTCACACTGAGCTGTTCTATCGTTTTATTCTGTTCAGTGATCACAAAGCCTGCTAAACCCGCTATAGCCACCAAGAGTAGTAGAATACTGATGACAGCATATTTATAAGGCTTGACCGCTTGCTGTACAACCAAACGCATTTTTTTCGAGAAGCCCATTTTGGCCGTACCGGAGGGTGACATATTGAACCTGAGCTGTGGGCCTCCCACCGATAATTGAATGATATCCCCATTCTGTAGAAACCACTGCTGTTGAATAGGCCTACCATTGATTAAAGTAGGGTTGTTGACTGGATCATTGCCCAGGTGCTTGATAATGACGCCTTGAGCGGACTTTTCTATGGCGGCATGTCTCCGGTGAACTGTCAGGCTTTCCTCTCCAATTCGTATGGCGCATCGAGAGCTGCGTCCTATCTCCACATACGGAATTACAATGGTTTCGTAAGCGCCGGCTTTATGGCTTCCGGTAGGGGTTAGGTACTCCAGGGTGTAGGCTGGAACGTTGGCTCCCCCTAGAATTCTAATACTACTACCTATCGCTTTTCCGGCTTGCTTGGCATAGTTGGGCTGTGTTTGTCGACTTGACATTTTATTATTTTATCATTTCTGATTAGTACGCTAATTGCGGGACATAAACCTCAAAATATACAATTAATTTATTTAATCTATTATTAGGTTTTTTTTTTACTATCTCTTAGATTTCTTAAATGTCGCAATAATGCGACTTTCAATAAAACCTACCTAACTTAAGCGATGTCGGCCTTTGAACCTAACCAGCATTTTGGCAACGGAGATAGATATACGCTCCTTGAAATGATCGGTGTAGGCGGCTTTTCCGAAGTATGGAAAGTTCAGGATAATAAGCTCAAAGGTCAAATTTTCGCCCTTAAGATTTTTGCACCGGACAAAGGCTTGACCTCATCAGGTATAGATCAATTTAGCGAAGAGTATCTCAAGACCCGAGACCTCGACGGAGGGATGTTCCTTTTCAAGCCCATTCACTATGAGGATTTCGAGGGTAAGCCCTATTTGGTGATGGATTATTGCCAACAGGGTTCACTTGGTACTTTGCTCAATAAGAGCGGCGCATTGAGCGAGCATGAATTGGCTAAAGTCATGTATCAGGTGAGTACCGCTCTAGATTATTTGCACAATCTGAGCCCGGAGCCTATTATCCATCAGGATATCAAACCTGACAATATCCTCATCAAGGATGATAATTATCTGTTGTCTGACTTTGGTATCAGTAGTCGGCTGAGAAAGACGCTTCGGAAGGGTACTAACAGTGGAAGGGATTTTACGCCTGCCTATTCTCAACCAGAAAGGTTTTGGGGCAAACCCCTTACCTCTCCTAAAAGCGATATTTTCTCGTTTGGGGTCATGATCTATGAGTTGTGTACCCGAGAGTTGCCATGGAGTGTAAATGGTGAAGGTATGGGAGGACGGGCCTTATTAACAGGAGCCGCCGTTCCGACCTTGCCGGACAACCTCCCGCAGTATCTGAATCAGATCGTTGGTCAATGCATGAATGTATATCCTTCACTTCGACCCACTGCCAATGAGCTTAAAGATGTCAGTAAGAAGTTTCTGGATGAAGGTTATTGGGATATGAGCCTCATATCCGAAAAGGTCATTGAGGAGGAAGAACAGCGCATTCTAGAAGCGGGCAGTGTGAGAAGTACCCAAAGGATAGATTCAAGCGGGTATGCTCAGGTGAGTAACGGAGACTTGGAACAAAAGATTAGCCAAGTCACCCAGGAGAATGAATCTTTACGCAGTCAAATAAGCCAACTCAAAAACACTAGTACCAAAAAACAGAATAACCCTGTTTGGATCGTGCTGACAGTGCTCTTTTTTATAATGTCTATCATTTTGTTTGGTGTGGTCACCAATCAGACCAAGGAGGCGGGTGTTTTGGAAGATAGAGTGTCTGATCTTAGAGATGAAGTCAGCAGTTGGAGAGGGAAGTTTAGCGAGGAATCGAACCGGGCGGAAGACCTTGATAACCAGATTGAGAGCCTTAACGCTGAACTAAGCACAGCCAAAGCTAAAATTAAGTCCCTGGAGAAACTGGCACCCTTCAGCCTCCTGTCTATGGAGATAAAAAACTCTAGTTCCGGTGGGACGATACTCTCCGGTAGTATAACCTCTAGTTCAGCGAGATACCTAAAACCGGTAATAAGATTTAATTCCAATGTTTCTTCTGGCAAGACAGTGAATGTCTATGTCAAGATTATTCGACCCGACGGAACTATGGATACAGCGACTAGTTCGCCCAGCGGATATTCATATAAATCAGATATCTATATTCCGGGAAGTTATTCTAAAAATGTTTCCAGGAACCTGCTAGGTTGGGGTTGCTCAAGCGGTGGCTGCTTCAGTACAGGAACATATTACATTGAAGTGTGGTCGGAGGGAAGAAGATTGACTAGAAAGAGTATTTATTTGCGTTAAGCTTTAGTAATAATGTCTGTCTATAATGTTGGTGACAAATTTGGTCCTCAAGGGAGATATACGCTCATTAGCCGGGTAGGAATTGGTGGTTTCTCCGAAGTATGGAAAGTCGAGGACAACAAACTGAAGGGTCAAATCTTCGCATTGAAAATTTATGCCCCCGATAAAGGGCTGACCGATTCGGGAATAGAGCAATTCAGTGAAGAATATCTCAAGACCAAAGACCTGGACAATAACAAGTACCTTTTCAAGCCCTTTCATTATGATGATTTTGAAGGGAAGCCGTACCTGGTTATGGATTATTGCGAAAGGGGATCTTTAGATACGGTTTTAACTAGCAGTGGAGCATTTCAGGAACCGGAGGTCGCTCGGGTCATGCTCCAGGTTTCCACGGCACTTGATTACCTGCACACGCTTCAACCAGAAGCCATCATTCATCAGGATATCAAACCTGACAATATCTTGATCAAGAATGATAAGTACTTACTATCGGACTTTGGCATTAGTAGTAAGCTAAAAAAGACGCTTAGAAAAGGCACCAATAGTGCTCGTGACTTTACGCCTGCCTATTCCCAACCAGAAAGATTTTGGGGAAGGCCAATGACAACGCCCAAAAGTGATGTCTTTTCATTGGGAGTCATGCTATATGAGGTTTGTACCAGAGAACTGCCTTGGAGTGTCAATGGAGAAGGCATGGGAGGCAGGGCGCTTCTCACTGGCGCGTCGGTACCCGATTTGCCTGGCGATTTTCCGCAAAACCTCAATACGGTAGTTAGGTCATGCATGGACGTATATCCATCTCTCAGGCCCACTTCCAGCGAGTTAAAGCATATTAGCCAAAAATTCTTGAGCGAGGGATTTTGGGATGTGGGCTTATTATCTGAAAAGTCCATTGACCACGATGAGAAGATACTGGTCAATGGTTCTAGTAATGGCAACCGAAGTACACACAGAATGAATGGTAACAGTTCTGGAGGATTCGCGGATGAACACATCAACGAGGAAAATGCGGCACTGAAGGAAGAGGTATTTACACTCAAGAGCCAGTTAGAATATGAAATTGGTAAGACGGTAGGGGTAGATAATAAAATTGGTAAAACACAGGGCTGGCTCATCGCAATACTGATCATCTTTCTGTTAGTGGCTGGTTTTACGCTGACTCAGAATAGGATTTTGGCTGATGTAGGTGACCGGTTCGATAGTTTACATGATAAGGCTTCCGATCTCATCTCTGATCTCAAGAGCGAGGTAAGTGGGGTATCAGATATAGACTTTGAGATAGGCAGATCATTGGGGTCAGTAACCGGGTATGACCACAAATACCGGATGTATTTCAATACTTATCAGCCCATTCTTTTGGAAAGTGTAGACATAAGAGGCAATAAGTTGGGTACAGTCAACATACAGTTATATGATAAGGATGGTACTTTACTAAAAGCATCAGATACTGAGATTTCAACCAGGAATCGATGGATTCAATCAGATCTTGATTTTGAAATCGAAGCACCCGGAGAGTATTACCTCACCTTTTCGGGAGGACCATCTTTAGCTTATACCAAAACTAACTCCGCGTCATATGCCAGATATAAGATAGACAACTTATTAGAAATCACTGGTTCCGGAACCAAGCGGCCTGGCACTGACTACTATCAATATTTTTACAACTGGAACGTGGCCCTCTTGACCTCGCAAAACTCATCTACCAACTATTATTCCTCATATTGGGATAGAGATAGATATAATGGCGAAAATATTGAACTAGCCGTTTCCAATTTTGTGATTATCACATTGGTATGCCTGGTGTTTTTAGTGTTCGTATCGCGTTGGGTGATTTATGATAAGGCTAAATTGCACGGCTGGTCGGTTTTGATCCCGATCTATGGAACAATAGTACTGTTGCAATTAATCAATAAGCCGTGGTGGTGGCTTTTTCTAATGATGATACCGGGAGTGGGTTTAATTTGGGTGATTTGGGCGTTGAATCTGCTGGCCAAGCGTTTTGGTAAGAATACGGGCTTTTCTTTGGGTTTGATTTTTCTTCCCTTTATCTTCTTTCCCATTTTAGCATTTAGCAATTGTAAGTACCAAGTAGCCAAAGCATAATGTCTTTAATACACTGCCAGAATTGTGGTCATAAAGTGAGTTACACACCGGATGAAAGGTGTCAAAACTGCAATAGTAAATGGTGGGGCTATGGAGACCGGTCGAAAGTGCCATTTGTACCGGGAATACTAAAACCAGTCCAAGCTAGCCACACACCTGAACGGGTCCACACGCCAAGTGAAGCAGGTTGGCTGATTGTACACACCGAAGGCAAATCGTCTGATATTTTTGATTTGATGACGGGAAGCTATGTCATAGGCAGATCGTCCGGCGCTAGCAAACCTGATATCGCCTTGAATGAAGATGAACATATCAGCAGAAGCCATTTGGTACTCAAGGTAGAATCCGGTACTTTCATTATATCCGATAGCAAACCCAGCATGAACGGCACCTATGTCAATGGTGATCCCAATAGAATTGACCAGGGCGATTTGGTACGTATTCAAGATGGAGATACAGTGCAGATAGGATTGACAAAACTGGTTTTGAAGACAGCAAGTGTAGCCGGCGATAAAGCTAATGCACAGCGTCAGGTAAAAGCTATGCCTCATATCAAAACGGTGAGAATCAAATAAGCGAACGACAACTTCGGTGAAGAGTTGTCTCTTTTTAGCATTGCAATCAAGGCATCAGTAGAAAGCCGATGCCAGTCATTTGATAAAATATTATGGATAATAGAATTGGAATCATTGCCATGGCCTTTGGCATTGCTGCTGTAATGGCAGTGCTCATGTTTATTCTGTTCAATACTACTGGTGGAGCGGAGGGCGAAGGGTTTTTAAACCGGTTTGCTGTAGCCTTGGGAGGCAATTTTGCTAATGGTGGCTATATACAGTTCTTTACCTTCATAGCCTTCTTTTGGGGTATGACAGAGATTTTCAGTAATCTCAAACGCATCAAAAACCAACAGAATGCTTTTCTTACTTCTGAGCAGTATAACCTTTTACCGGTTCAGGAGAATTATGTGCTTTCGCCAAATAACGTACAGCAGATTAAACTACAAGCCACCCAGCTAGAACAACAGAACTTACAGAAGACCAATGAAAGGTCCTATTTGCTGCAATTGGTTAAAAAAGCGTGCACAAAATTCCGCGCCACCTCTTCCATTTCAGAATCGCTGGAAGTGGTGAGTACACAATGTCGGATCAATTTGACCAATGAGGAAAGTAGGCAGTCAGTGATCAGATACCTGGCATGGGCCATACCATCAATTGGTTTTATCGGTACAGTACTGGGTATTTCGCAGGCTTTGTTGATTGCTGATAGCGGTGACACCAAGCTCATTACAGCAACGCTCGGTATTGCCTTTGACACCACGTTGGTGGCACTTTTCTTAAGTCTGATTTTAATGTGGTTTTTTCATCGGCTGCAAGAAAGAGGGGAGAAGCTACATTCTGACCTGGAAGAATACGTCATAGAAAACCTCATCAATCGGATTGACCTCAACTAGATAGAGCCCTTCTCAAGCTATGGCGAAAAAAGAGATTAACGTTTTTAGTGTTTCGTTCCTGGATTTACTTTCTGGTGCGCTGGGTGCTGTATTGATTCTCTATATTATCGTACCGAAGCTCAACATTCCGTTAGAGGAGTTTGAGGAGCAAAAAAAGCTCAGTGCTGAGGTAGAAAAATTGGGGGTTACGCTGGAGGACATCAAAACTTCCATCCCCTCAGAAATATATGATAGCATCCAAAGTCAGATGAACCGGATCATTCAAGCCAAAGAAGAGCTTGAGATTAAAATAGAGAATACCAAACGCCAATTAGCTGAGTGCTTAGCTGACCAACAGGATAATCAGAATAAAATAAAAGCCCTGGAAAAGCAGGTACAGTCTCTGGAAGCACAGCTTCGGGATTGTCAACAGGATTTGGCTAGATGTCCGAAATGCGATGATTGCTGTCCCCAACCTGCAGAATGTAATTGCCCTGAAGATTACTCAGCTTATAAAAACTGGATGGACGATTGTGGCCTCGGGCTCAACGACCCTTGTCCACCCAAGCAAGTGACCAGCTCGGAGATTAACCTGGGCTTTAAGTTCAGTGGAAGAAATGTGGTTTTCGTTGTAGACGTTTCCGGTAGTATGATCAATAATGATCAACGGGAAGATCGGCTTACGCCAGTGAAGGCAGGAATCCGAATGCTAATCACTACCATGGGAACGGATTTTCAGTTTGATATCGTCAGATTCCCTTATTTAAATGATGATGATTATCGGGCCAATTGGGGCTTCCTAAAATCGGCTACACCTAGTAATAAAGAGCAAGCCTCGAATTTCATCAAGTCGCTCAATGCAGATGGTGGAACACCTACCAGAAGAGCGTTAAGTTATGTCCTTAGCAACTACCAGGGGATCAGCGATATAGTTTTGCTATCCGATGGTGAGCCTACCGCCAATGGTACAGAGGACAACATTAACGATATATTGAATATGGTTCAAAGGATGAATACCGGTAATGTTCAAATCAATACCATTGGTGTTGGGTCTGATTTCCTGGATAACCCTACCTCGCCTAAAGTGATTTTTCTCAAGCAATTGGCTTCTAATACTGGAGGGTTTTTCGTTGGATTCTAAGGCTTAGTCCAGAACAGCATTCAAGGTCTCTTTTCTTTTTACTTTTCCAGTCTCTTGGCCCTCGTTGGAGTTGTCTCCAACGAGTATTATTCTATAAATATGCTGTCGGAGACAACTCCAACAGCGGCATCGGAAGTGGTTTTTCTCAAGCAATTGGCTTCTAATACCGGAGGGTTTTTCGTTGGGTTCTAGTGCTTAGGCAAGTACAGCAGCCAAGGTCTCTTGTCTCTTAACCTTTCCCGTTTCGGTTTCTACGAATTCGGGCAGATAGTGTATCACCTTAGGTTGCTCGTATTTTGACAATACCTCTTCCAATTTGCTTTCCAACTTGCTTTGCTGCTCATTTTCGAGAGGTGTACCTTCTATAACCATTACAACCTTTTCACCAAGTTGCTCATCAGGCACACCGATAATGAGAAAACGGTTGGGTACATTCATGGTAAGTAAAGCTTTTCCTGCTTTTAGTTCAACCTGTTCTACCTGAATTTTGACACCACCACTATTGATCACATTGTCAATTCTGCCCAGCCATTCAAATTGGTCAGAGGAGACTAGTTTAACCAGATCATTGGTGATTAGTAATTGGCCGTTGGTCAATTCAGATTGTATGGTCAAGCAACCCCTTTCGTCTGTGCTGATGGTTACACCAGGCTGGGTTTTAAAGTAGGGACTTTTATCGGTGCCATTGAGCCTTCGCAAGGCAATGTGGGAAACCGTTTCTGTCATGCCATAGGTGGCATAAACCGGAGCCTGCATATTTTCCAGCCTTTGAAGTAATGAAAGGCCGATCGGCGCTCCTCCAATGATAATACCCTTGAGTTTATCTAACCGATTTGATAAATCACTGTCGCCTAACATCTGCTGCATTTGATAAGGAACGAAGGCAGTAAAATCTATGGATATCCCTTTGGGTAACTGTGTTAAAGGAGTGGCACTCGGTGTGACAACAAAAGGATTTAAGCCGAGCGTAAAGCAACGCACCAGCATCATCTGTCCTGCAATGTAGGCCGTGTTAAGGCAGACCAAGGCATTGTAGTCAGGTGCGAGTTGTAGTGCCTCACCAGTGAGCCTGGCACTAAGCTCCATCTGCTTTCGGCTAATGTTGATGGGTTTGGGCTTACCGGTAGAACCCGAGGTGTGGATAGTGAAGGTATTTTGACCATTCAACCATTGATGGCAGAAGGTCAAAGTATCCCGTTCGAATTGATCATCGGCGGCAGGAATACCATCTTGAAACTCTTCTAGACTATACTCCTTGCCGTTCAGCCATAACCCTTTTTTCAAAGGCATACTAGAGGTGCTCCAAATCTTGCTTGAATCTATCAATAACGAAATTCTGCATTTCAGAGCTAATCGTAGAGCATGAGGTAGAAACTGCTTCCAAGACTTTCACAGCCTTTTCTTTGAGGTCATCGGTAAAATGGACTTTGTATTTTTTTAACTCGTGTATCGCTTCATTATAAGCATGGTCAACAGTAGGGTGGATGACCTCGTCTAGAAGCTCGAACCTGCTCTCCGCCGCCCAGGCATCGAATTCCAGTTCTTTTTCGACAATATCAAAAAAAGTTTTTTTCTCTTCCAGTTTCAAACCATCCTTTACTTTGGCCACAACATAAGCCAACTCTCCGATGGCCCTATAAACTTCGTTTTTTTCGTGCTCGTACATGGTATCTCTGTATTTGGGTGCCCGTCATTTATTTGGCGTCATGCTTCTGATCTTTCTATTCTAAAATACGACTGTGTGGTCAATTTAAAAACATGATGAGCCTAGACTTTCTACATTCTTCATTCGCCGGGATGATTTTCATCATAAAATGAAGCACCGAGGAATAAGATGGCTTAACTGTTATCGGCCATGAATGCCTTTAGCGATTTGAATACCTCAGTGTTGATAGCGTTATCAGTTGAGATCTCAATTAACTTGGGTTGTTCGCTGATTTCATGAAAGGTTTTAAAAGCTTCTTCCAATGAAGCAAAGTCGGCACAATGCGTATACTCGAACCCGAATTCTGAAGCGGTAGAAGCACAGCTAAGCCTCTGTTCTGTCTCAAAGTACGCAGCCAATTCCGGTTGGCGACTGGGGCCGTCTATCAGGCTGAAAATACCTCCAGCGTGATTATTGAAGACAATGATCCTTAAGTTCTTGGGCAGATAGTTATGCCAGAAAGCATTTCTATCGTAGAAAAAAGCAAGGTCGCCGGTAAGTAGATAGGTCAAGCGATCAGAAATCATAGCGGCACCGGTGGCGGTGCTATTACTGCCATCTATGCCACTGGTACCGCGATTGGCATAGACATGAATACCCGTCTGAGCAGGGTTTACACCCACGAAATTGGCGTATCTCACAGCCATGCTGTTGGCTAAGTGCAAGTCGCAATTGTTCGGTAGGCTGTTCATCGCATGATAGTAGGCTGACAAATCACTGAAATCGCTCTTTTCAATAAATGATTTCAACACTTGCGTGCTCTTGATCTCATTTTCCTGCCACTGTTCTCTGAAAGTATTTTGTGCTTCAGATGACCCGGTATCCTGAAAATAGTTTTTGATCTTGGTGAAGAATACCTGTGGAGATGTGCGATAAATATGTGTTAATGATTGATAAGTATCTGCTACTTCTCCGTAAGGCTGCAAATGCCAGTGGGCTTTAGCCTTATACTTTCTCAATAAAAGCTTGATGTTTTTAGAAATGATAGATTTTCCGAAGGTAATCAGTAGATCAGGAGCTAGATCTTTTTTGACATCTTCGGTTTTCCCTATCAAAAAGAGATCTTGATGTTTTATGCTATTATCAATAGCATGCAAGTTTGAAATGATATCACCCAGAACTGGCACTTTCATAGACCACCCAATTTCTTTCAGTATGCCATCCAATCCGAAGTCTTGGTCTCCCTGTCCACCCAGAATAAGAATGCGTTTGGCGTTATTCCACTGTTTGAAAATATCCCACCAATCACTCTCAGCCAGTTCTGGGTGTCCATTAAGCTCATTGGTCACTCTGAGTTGCTCACTTGCCTTAATCACCTCGTTCTCTTCTGGGTAGAACGGCTCCCTAAAAGGCACATTGACATGAACCGGCCCCGGAGGTGAGGCTTTGCTAAGGTTAATGGCCTCGTTCATTATTCTATGTACATGCCATAGCGCGTCATCATGAGATGTATCCACTGGCATCGTGAAGCTTTTCTTAACATGCCTACCGTATATCTCCGGTTGGTAGATGGTCTGACCATCATGCTGGTTGATCCACTCTGGCGGGCGATCTGCGGTGAATACGATTAAAGGGACCTGCTGAAAATATGCCTCGGCGATGGTCGGAGCATAATTATAGGCCGCTGATCCTGAAGTACAAACTAAAGCAGTAGGCTCATTGGATTTGAGCGCCATGCCGTGCCCGATAAAGGCGGCTGACCTTTCGTCACTTACCGTGAAAGTGCTAATGTCCTGATGTCGCGCAAAAGCAATGGTCAATGGTGCGCAACGTGAACCCGGGGATAAAATGACCCTCTTGACGCCTTTTTGGGCGCATATGTGCACTATATCTACAGCAGACTGGGGAATCAACGTGTTCTATTTATAATACTAAGTAAAGTATTACATTTTAATTCTGTCTCATCCCATTCCTTTTGCGGGTCAGATGAGGCCGTTACTCCAGCTCCCGCATATAAGATCAACTTTTGCTTGAGGTATTGCAGACATCTCAAATTGACAAAGAGGGATATGGTGTTATCAATATTTACTGGCCCAAGATAGCCACTGAAAAACGACCTGTTGTAGTTTTCATGGGTCAGTAAAAAATCCTGTGACGGTGCCAGTGGCATACCGCATACGGCCGAAGTGGGATGAAGTAATTCTAGCATGACCGAACTCAGTAGTGGGAAGTTAGTATCTTCAATGTCTACTTCGAATTCGGTTTTCAAGTGCATCAAGTTACCAGCAATGACCGTTTTGGGGCCATACTCTTCAAATTCCCTCAGCCGTATTTTCTTGAAACAATTGATGATATATCGACTGACCAGTGCCTGTTCTTCAATTTCTTTTTGTCTCCAGGCTACTTCCGAAAGCTTTATGCCTTCAATGAATGGTTGTGTACCTGCGAGGGCAACCGTTCTGAATATTTTATTGTCTGTTAAACTGATGAGCAATTCAGGTGTAGCCCCTAACCAAGTACCGTATTCAGGTATGGAGACCAACGACACGAATGCATTGGGGTAGGTGGCAGCCAGTTTTTCAAACTCTTGTATTAAATCAAACCCATCTTTTACATCGATCAATTTGCGCCTTGAGGGGACGATTTTTTGAAATTCCCCTGCTTCAATGGCCTCGATCCCTTTCTCTACCAAGCCGATAAAATCCGCTTTATCGGTAGCTTCCAGTACTTCTTGTTGATTGACATAGAAATCCTGGACCTCTTCATGATCCCTACTTTCAGCTTTAAGGCATTTGTTGAAGTTTTCAAGTTTTTCCGGATCATTAAAAAGTGGATTGATCAATATATTGTCTTGATCTTGTGAAAAACGGATATCGGCGTGAATGAAAAGCGTTTCGGAAGAGGCATTGAACGGAGCAAATATGAATCCCTGAGAAAGCTCTTCCAGACTGGTCTTTTTGTATGCTTCTGTGCCTTGTAGGTCAATGATGAGATGGGAAACTTTTGCCTGAGGGTTTCGCCACATGGCGAAGGCGGATTTGTTTTTGAGACCTGCCTTGATCAGCGATCTAATAGGATCACTTTCTTTTTCAGTATGGAGTAGACCTTTTAGTTTTTCTTCCAGCGCTTCTTTCATGCATTCTCCATTCTATGATTTCTTGTTTAGAACAGCCATCGTGATCCTGCTGATACAAACGAGTTCTGATTGCTCATTAGTAATACGTATTTCCCAAACATGTGTTTTTCTGCCAATATGAATGGGAGTAGTTTTACCGTACACATAACCATCTCTTACGCCTCGAATGTGATTGGCATTGATCTCTTGCCCAACACATATCTGTGTTTTGCTATCCACACAACAATAAGCGGCTACGCTTCCAAGCGTCTCTGCCAACACCACTGATGCTCCTCCATGTAACAAGCCTTGAGGCTGCTGTGTTCGATTATCGACCGGCATTTTGGCAGAAATGTAGTCTTCACCGATTTCAGTGAATTCAATCCCAACATGTTCTACCATACACCCCATGCTCATATTGTTGAGGTCGTCAAGCGTAATATTCGTATCGATCATTGGATTAGATAAAAAAGACTATTTTAGCGGCCTAAAAATAGAATAAAATTGAAGACCAAAAAAATATACCTTGTCCGCCATGGCCAGACTGACTATAACAAAGCAGGTATTGTGCAGGGTAGTGGAGTAGATGCGCCGCTCAATCAGTTAGGACATAACCAGGCGGAAGCTTTTCATACGGCTTACAAGCACATACCCTTTGACAAGGTATATACATCGGCACTTCAACGTAGCATTCAATCGGTGAAGTTGTTTCTGGATATGTCTTTGCCCCATCAGGTTTTGCCTGAACTAAACGAGATCAGTTGGGGCGACCGCGAAGGAATGAAGATCACGCCGGAAGAGGATCAATATTATCACTGGGTGCTTAAGCAATGGCAAGAGGGCAATACCTCCCTGGCACTGGAAGGTGGTGAGAGCCCAGAAGAAGTAGCGGAGCGGCAAAAGAAAGCCATAGCCCATATCATCAGCCAGCAAGACGAAGAAAACATTTTGATTTGTATGCACGGGCGTGCCATGCGCATCTTGCTATGTACTTTACTCAACTACCCTCTAAAGAGCATGGATAATTTTGAACACACCAATTTGTGTTTGTATCAGCTATCCTATACAGGCTCAATGTTTGTCATCGATCAATTTGATGAACGAACTCACCTTAACGGATTTCTTTCTTAAGGCTGGACAAGGCTGACTTCGCCTTATTGTCTATGCTTGTTTTGTATTCATGATTGCGATAGGTCAGTGCTAGCTTGAAATACTTTTTAGCCGCTTCCTTGTTTTCCAGATCAAGGTAAATGTAACCCAATTGCAGGGCTGAGTTAGGGGCAAAGTACCATGGATTCTTACCCGCATTTTCGATGGTCTTGGTGTAAAGCGATACCGCTTTGTTCAACTCACCGGTTTTATGATGAAGTCGCGCCTGACGGTATTGAAACTCGATCCTGTCTTTTTCTTCTTTCAGGTCTTCAAGGTTCAACTCCTCTATGAGCTGCTTGGCTATTTCATAGTATCCTCCATCGGTTGATAGACGGATTTTCATGATAGGTTTGTTAGGACGTTGGCCTGATGCCAGCATCTTGGCTGCATGTTTGTCAGCCTCGGTATTTCTTTTTCCAGTTCGTTTAGCCTTCTGAAAATAGACATCTGCTTCTTCTATTCTATCACTTAACCAATAGGCCAGAAATATTTTATAGTGAGCATCCTTGATAGAATTGGCACCTTTAAACGACTCTATGAATTTGTTCAAGTAAAGAATGGCTACGTCATACTCACCTTTCTGCAGATATATCTCTCCCTTCAAGTAGTCAAGAAAAGCGAAATCAATATAGGTATCGGATCTGATACCGTCCTTTCTCAAAAGCTCAAGTGCTGTTTCACTTTGTGAGTCCTTGAGTAGGGCAGAAACGTATAAATAGAGCGCGAGCAGGTTGTCATCGTTTTGGGTTACTATTTGGTCGAGAGACTCTACTGCTTCCTTGGTTCTGTGAAGAATGTATGCCTTCATCAGGTTCTTTAGAAGCGCTGCCTCTAGATTGAAGACGCTTGAACTTTCTTCAAGCTTACTGAGCTCTTGCATACCTTGGTCTATGGTGCCTTCCAATCCGATAAGGTCGAGCAGCCATTGGTATTTATCCGGTACTGATCCAATGACAATGTGCATGAGTCCTAATGACTTGTAGTTAGGCAAGAACTCAGGGTATCGTTCCTGGTTCTTGGTGAGTAGCCTGTAGCACTGTCTTAAATTAAGTGCAGCATCCAGCTCTTTTCCGAATTTGATGTAAACGAAGGCCCATTGCAGTTTGATCTCGGCCTGATAGTAAAGTTGATACGGCGATGCTGTTTTGATGGCATCAATTTCTTTAATGTGCCTTTCGGCATTGGCTTCATAGTCATCGAAGAGATCTTTATCACCGCTGATAAGTACTTCGATTGTTTCAGCGAAACTTTGCAGGTATAGTTTTGCCGGTGAATTGCGACCAGAGGGAATTACGTCAAGTTGTGCTCTACCGGCTTTCAATTTTAACTTGAGGATGTCTCGGTAGGCATTCTTGGTGGGTTCATCAAAGGCCCATATATCCTGGGCACTTACCTTGAAACTAATACCAAGGACTAGTAACAAAAAAAGGTAAGTCATACGACTTACCTTCATGTCAATATTTAGCTTAAGCTTATTGCTCAAGTCTTATGCTTTTTTTCTTCTTGTGGTTCTTTTTGGCTTTTCCTCAACCTGCTCTACCACCTCAACTGAAGCCAGAATTCTACCAGAGTGCTCGTCAATAACAATTCTCTTTCTCTCCTTGATCTCAGCGATCTTCTGCGGAGGAATGATAATGTTACAACCCTCTGCGGCACCACGACTTACCTTAACTACTGCCAAGCCGTTGGTAAGGCTTTTTCTTAGCCTTTCGTAGTACTTAAAGAGTTTTTCTTCAATGTTTTTAGATGCTTTTACCCTGTCGTCTCCAAGTTTGCGTTCTTCCTCTTCACTCTCTTTCATGAGTGAATCTAACTCCTGTTTTTTAGTAGCCAAGTCTTCTTGTCTTTCAGAGATCAAGAATTTGGTGGCTTCAACGTCTTCGTTTTTCTTTTCTATTTGACCGTAAATCTCTTTGATCTTCTTTTCGAGTATTTGAATTTCTAATGTTTGAAGTTCAATCTCTTTGGTGATCGCATCGTATTCACGGTTGTTCCTTACGTTCATTTGCTGAGACTCATACTTCTGAATGAGTTTTTCAGCCTCCTTAATACCAGCCTTGTTTTGTTTGATATTATCCTCAAAAGCCTCCAGTTCAGAGTTGAACCTGTTTAATCTCGTGTTGTAGCCCTCTAACTCGTCTTCCAGATCCTGAACCTCCTCAGGCAAATCTCCTCTTAACTTTTTGATTTCATCCAGTTTAGAGTCAATGGATTGTAGTTTAACTAGTGCATCGAGCTGTTGAGATACTGAATTTTCCATGTAAATTATATGTAGCTTATAGGATTAGTTACAATTCCAGACAAATTGAGTGCGAAATTAGTGAATTTTTTTGTTAATAGCGCATGTAGCAGGTCTTTCGTGAATACCTCACTCTCATAATGCCCAATATCGGCAATAACGATTTGCTGATCAGCATCAAAAAACTCGTGGTATTTAAAATCTGCTGTTACAAAGACATCGGCTTTTTTGCTAATCGCCTTTGGAAGAAGGAAACTTCCTGCACCGCCACAAACTGCTACTCGCTTAACTGTTCTATCCAATAATTCGGTGTGTCTTATGCACTTCAATTGCATGTTATCTTTTAAACAAAGTAAGAAGTCATGAGGTTCCATAGGTGCTGGTAATTCCCCAATCATACCTGATCCAACTTCCTGGTTTTGGTTAGTCAATTTGGTGAAGTAATAGGCCACCTCCTCGTACGGATGCGCTGACTTCAAAGCATTAAGTACGGCTCCCTCAAGGTGCGAAGGGAACATGACTTCTAATCTATCCTCTTTTACTTCTTCAAACTGATTGCGCTCACCAATATGCGGGTTGGCCTCATCATTGGGTTGAAAAGTACCGGTGCCCGACACCCTGAAGCTGCATTTTTCATAATTGCCAATGGCGCCTGCACCTGCTTCGTTAAGCGCATCCATTACCTTGTCCAGGCTGCCTTCAGGTACAAAAGTGACTAACTTACTTAAGGTGTCGTTTTTAGGGGCCAGAATGCGAAGGTTCTGGAGTCCAATCTTTTCGCATATCATTTTATTTACACCCTGCGCGACATTGTCAAGGTTAGTGTGGATAGCATAAATGGCGACATCATGCTTAATGGCTTTGATAATTACTCTTTCTACATAATGCCTGCCAGTTATCTTTTTTAAACCACGAAAAACAATGGGATGATGGGCTATAATGAGGTTACAGCCTTTTTCCATGGCCTCTTCTACCACGGCCTCAGTAGAATCCAATGTGATGAGAATACCGCTGACTTCAGCATTAGCGTTCCCTACGATTAAACCTGAGTTATCATAACTCTCCTGGAAGGGGGTTGGTGCAATGCTCTCTAAATATCGGACTACTTCTTTTATTTTAGTCATAAAAGGCGAATTTTGCGTCGACTCAAATTTATTCAAAAATCTTAATCTCGATCATTGCCTTTATTGCTCCGCATATTATTGTTTCCTTTTGCAGTGCTCTACGATATAGCCACCCGCTTTCGTAATCACCTTTATAACATTGAACATAAGCGATCATTTGAGTTCGATACGAATGTGATCAGTGTTGGCAATCTGGCTGTAGGGGGTACTGGCAAAAGTCCTATGGTAGAATATCTGATCCGGTTATTGAAAGATAAATACAAGGTTGCTACGTTGAGCCGTGGCTATGGCAGAAGGAGCAGGGGTTTTCGAATTGCAGGGGAGGAGGATTCTTCCAAGACACTAGGTGACGAGCCCTATCAATTCTATGAGAAATTCAAGCACGAAGTACATGTAACGGTGGGTGAGGAACGTGCCCTGGCCATTCCTCAGATACTGTTTGAAAGGGAAGATACTGAAGTGATCATTTTAGATGATGCTTATCAACATCGTACGGTTAAACCGGGCCTGAGCATTCTACTTACCGAATACCAGCAGCCTTTTTATGACGATTATGTTATGCCGGCAGGAAGGTTGCGAGAATCTCGTAGAGGTGCTAAGCGCGCGGATATAGTAGTAGTCACCAAATGCCCGAAAGACGTATCGCCGGATAGTTTTATCGATTACCGAAAGCATATCCAACATTATACTGGAAATGACACTCTAATCGCCTTTGCCGGCATTAAGTATCATGAGCCGGTAAGGCTTTTCGGCACTGTAGAATGGAATAGCAGAGTGCTATTGTTCTCTGGTATTGCCAAATCGCACTTATTGAAAGAGTACGTTAGTTCAAATTATGATCTAATAGAGCACAAGGTATATGGAGATCACTATGCTTACAGTGTTAGAGAAGCTGAAAAGATTAGAGACTGGTATGAAACGCATCGGGCCAATGATGCAGTGATACTCACAACAGAAAAAGATATGGTGAAGCTGCTGGATCCGGAGGTAAAAGCATTGCTAGAGGACTTGCCTTTATTTTATTTACCAATAGAAACCTATTTTATCGATAATGGCAGGGCTTTTGATGAAAGGGTTTTGAAAATGGTTCGTTAGTTTTGCGGTCGCAATCATGAATATTTGTTTAAGGGTCTTTCTTGTGCAGTTGCTCGCCTTTATTGCTGTACAAAATGTATTGGCGCAGGATTTTGAGAATGAAGAGAATGAAGAAGCTCAAAGGGGTATAGGGTCAGGTATTCTGGACGATACCACACGTCAGGAATTTGGACCGAGTAGCGTGTTCTTCACTTTTGAAGATAACGTACGATATAACCAGAGGGCCTATTATCCTATTGATACCCTCATTGATGACTTTCATAGATTCACTTTCGTAAACAAGCTGGATAACAAATACCAGGATCTTGGCAATATTGGCACAGCCATGAATCCGTACTACTTTACTCCCCCCGATATAATTGGAGCCCGATCGGGCTATTCCGTTTATGACCCTTATTGGGTTAAACCGGCCGAAATCAAATATTACAATACTCTTTCCGCTTATTCCAGCCTCGGTATTACACTTGGCGGTAGTAATAGGGCCGTAACCGATATCTCATACAGCCGGAATATCGATCCGTTGTGGAATGTGGGTTTTGACTTCAGACGATTATCCATTGACAAGCAGATTCAACGGTCAGGGCGTGGAGACCGAAATGTGGACAATACATACTATGATCTTTACACGCACTATGTTTCCAAAAACTTGAAGTACCAGTTGTTTGGTAATTTCATTCGAATGAACCATGAGGTGAACGAATTTGGTGGTGTCAATGTGGCCCTTACGCAAGACCCATTTGATGACAATGCACCTATATTTTTGAACGACGCCCGCACAGAAGAATTACGCACCAACTTTCATTTATACCACGAGTACAAATTCTCAAAGCTATTACAGGTATATCACAGCTTTGACAAGTATAGACAGGTAGCTGATTTCAGAGATGACGGTGCTATAGACGACCCATTCTTCGACTTCGTGGAGGTGGATACCATACCTGTGGCAGACCGATCCATATTCAGGACGACTACCAATGAAGTAGGTGTGAAAGGGGAAGCGGCCGATGTTTTCTACAATTTCTACCTAAAAGGCAGAGACGTGCAGTTACTTTATCGATATATCGATCCTGATACGACTGGTATTGAAAATGACCTTTTTGAAGAATACGGGGGCTTTAACATCAGGATTACCATTGACTCAACCAATATTGTTTCCGGCTTCGGAGAGTACCTTTCTAGTGGAAACTTTAAAATAGGCGGCTCTTTAAAGGGTACTTGGTATGATGTCTCCCTAAGAAGGGTAAATTATCAACCAACCTTTGTTCAAAGGTTGTATCGGGGTAGCCATGACTTTTGGGAAAACGACTTCTCATCAGTTACCACAGATGAACTTAAAGGATCGCTAAAATTGAAACTGGGCAGGCTGGAAGTAATACCTGGTGCAAGCATACAAAGGGTGGGAAGCTACGTTTACTTCCAGGAGGATACCCTCAGAGAAGGGCAGCAGGTTTTGCCTGTGCAAACCAGTGGTAGTGCACAAATCCTTTCACCTAGCGTAAAAGTCAACTTCGACTTTGCCAAACGCTTCCATTGGATGAACGAAATCATTTACACAGAAGTGACCGGGGAAGAACGAGAGGCATTCAGCATCCCGGATATTTTTGTCAATTCTAAATTGTATTATGAAAACATCCTGTTTGATGGCAATTTAGAATTACAGTTGGGTGTTGATTTTATCTGGCGGCCAGCGTATAATGCGCCTGCCTACGATCCTGCCATTCAACAGTTTTATATCCAGGGGCAAGACCCTTTTGAGGTGAATGCCTATCCGCTTACTGATATCTTTGGTAACTTCAAAATCAACCGAGCGAGGTTATTTCTGAAGTACCACAACCTTGTGCAGGTGATAAGAGGGTCTGGTTACTTCACCACGCCATTCTACCCCGGGCAGGCCAGTGTGGTAGATTTCGGATTTCAATGGGGCTTTTACGATTAGCATAAGATGGAAAAACACGTTTTAGGACTGGAACTACCAACCGACCCAAGATGGGTCAATATAGCAGAAAAGAATATTGAAGATATTCTGGTCGATCATGCCTATTGTGAGCAGAAAGCGGCTTCATCATGCATTTCTTTGATTGTTCAGTTTCCAGATAAGGAGGAGTTGGTAGATATGCTCACGCCGGTTGTAGCAGAAGAATGGAGCCACTTTGAGCGCGTTTTAGAAGAAATGAGGAAAAGGGGTTATTCTTTAGGCAAAAAGCGAACAGACGAATACGTAAAGGCTCTGAACAAGATTGAAAAGAAGGGCGGGAGCAGAGAAGAACAACTGATGGAAAAGTTGTTGATCAATGCATTGATTGAGGCACGCAGCTGTGAGCGTTTTCGCCTACTTTGGAAATATATAGATGATCAGGAGTTAAGTAAATTCTACTATGAACTAATGGTTTCCGAAGCCGGACACTACAAGAACTTTCTACAACTGGCCAAGGAATACATGCCAGAAGAGCGAGTTACGCAACGCTGGAAAGAACTGTTAGCTGCAGAAGCTGAGATTCTAGAAGGACTAGAAGTCCGCGGAGACCGTATGCATTAAGTCTTCTGCTTTTTCTTCTTAGCCGCAGGGAACAGAATATTATTCAAGATAAGCCTGTAACCTGGCGAATTCGGGTGTAGGTTCAGGTCTGTAGGTTCTTCACCAACCAAATGCTGGTAATCTTCAGGGTCGTGACCTCCATAGAATGTCCAGAAGCCCTTGCCCATGATACCGTGCATGTACTTCACTTCTTTGATTGACTTGTTCTCACCCATGATTAATACGTCTGGTTTAATCAGGTTTTTCTTATAGCCTGTGGTTTGACCGTAGAAGCCTTTGATCACCTGAGTGTGATTTTGGGTAAGCATGGTGGGAATAGGATCCCATTTGGCTGAAAACTTGAAAAGATTGAAGTAATCGTTTTCTTCCCTCAAGCCGCGCTCGTGCATTTGATTATCAATATTAGAGAACTCGTATTCGTAGGCATTTCTAGAGATGATGAAATCAGTGAAAGCAAAGGTATGCTCGTATTTAAGTTTGGACTGAGCATTCGGATCTGCGCCATCTCCATCATACATTCTCTCGCAAATATCAACACCTTCAGAGGCCAGTGCTATATCGTAAGAATCGGTAGCTGAGCACATAGCGAAGAGGAAACCTCCACTGGCGACGTAGGCTTTAATGCGCTTGGCTACTGCTAGTTTAAGGTGGGACACTTTGTTAAATCCATGCTTCCTGGCTGAAGCTTCGAATTCTTTCTGCTGTTCTATATACCAGGGCATGTTTTTAAATGAGCGATAGAATTTACCATATTGCCCGGTGAAGTCTTCATGGTGCAGATGGAGCCAATCGTACTTGGGTAGTTCATCAGTCATTACTTCGTCGTCGAAAATGACATCGTAGGGTATTTCTGCATAGCTGAGCACAAGTGTCACCGCGTCATCCCAAGGCTGTTTGCTTTTGGGAGAGTAAACGGCAATTTTAGGTGCTTTCTCCAGCTTCATTACATCAGTATTGGATGACGGGCTGGCAATCTGGCTCACGATCTGGTTGGACTGTGCATCCGAAATAACTTCGTAGGTCACTCCTCTAATAATGAGCTCATTTTCAAAAGCTTGATAGTATTTGAACATGAAGCTGCCACCTCTGTAATTGAGTAGCCAATCCACTTCTATATCGCTTTCAAGTATCCAATAAGCTATACCATAAGATTTCAGGTGGTTAGCTTGCTTATCGTCCATTGGAACCAGTATATAGCTAGCGTAGCTTTTGGATAAACCAACGAACAGAATCAGTAAAAAAAGCAGTTTCTTCATATCCCTAGAATTTCAGCATTACGACCGACCGATCACACATCACAAAAGTGAATTTAAATAAATTATGTCTTAATGAACACGGGGTTAACTTAATTTAGTTGTGTAAATCCTTAACAATCATATCATGCAGATAGTTGAAAATATTAAAGAAGGTTTACGGTCTATTAGGGCCAATCTTCTTCGCAGTGTGCTCACGGCTTTGATCGTAGCTATCGGCATTACTTCTCTGGTCGGAATTCTTACGGCTATTGATGGTATTCAACTCTCTGTTAACGACAGTCTTTCAGAACTTGGTGTAAATACATTCGATATTTATTCTAAAAGGAACCGGGGAGGTCGTAATCGTGGTGTTTCTCAAAAGTCATATCCTCCGGTTAAGCTGAAGGAAATGGTACGGTTCATGGATTTGTATAAGTATGATGCTAATCTCAGCCTCTCCGCCAGGGTGAGCCAATCCGCAGAAATCAAGCGACTTTCAAAAAAGACTAACCCCAATGTCACGGTTTTTGGCGGAAACGAAGAGTTCATCGCCTTGGAAGGGCTAAATATTGACAAAGGTCGGAACTTCTCTTCGATAGAAGTAGATTATGGTACCAATGTCGCCATTATTGGCATCAAAGTAAAAGAGGCACTTTTCGAGAATAAAGAGGCGGCGGTTGGAGACGATCTTGTGCTGTTAGGCAACAAGTATAAGATCATAGGTATACTGGAGGAGAAAGGGGGCTTTTCGGGTGATAATACGGATAACGCTGTGGTGATCCCTGTACTCAATGCCAGTAGAATTGCCAACCGAGATTTGAGATATACTTTGAGTATTGGCATATCTAACCCGGCCGAAATGGATTTTGCTATTGGTGAGGCGACAGGGCTGATGCGTTCAATCAGGCAAGATCAAATCGGTTCAGACAACTCATTCGAGATCGTGAAAAGCCAGACCTTGGCGGAAAGACTTTCAAGCATTACCAACGGCCTTCAGCTAGGTGGGTTCGGAATTGGCATAGTCACCTTACTGGGCGCTTCTGTAGCCTTGATGAATATTATGCTGGTTTCAGTCACAGAAAGAACAAGGGAGATAGGAGTACGCAAGGCGTTGGGTGCGAATCCTGCCAAGATCAGGGAGCAATTCATTATTGAAGCCATTGTTGTGTGTCTGATGGGTGGTGCCTTAGGCATTATCCTGGGACTTTCGATAGGTAATGTCGTTGCCAATTTGATGGGTGTAGGAGCACCAGGAATAAGATGGAATTGGATGTTGGTCGGAGTGATGATATGTGTAGGAGTTGGTCTGCTTAGCGGTTTTTATCCTGCCTATAAAGCTTCCAAGCTTGACCCCATAGAATCCCTGCGATACGAATAGAAAGAGGTAGACACATAAGAAGAAGCCTTTGTATTAAAAGCCCTCATAACGTAGCTGTCACCCCTAGTAATACTCTCATATCGCCACTGTGCTAGGGACCCGGGCGCTTTGTTTATTTTCGTCGTTTGTGAGGAGTTGACTTTGTTAGTCGGAAGGCACAAACGACGGCATATGAGCGAAGTTTATTCCTTCGTATTCAGCCTAAGATTAAGGGGGACTCTGTAGAACAACTGGATTGCTTCACTTCTACGTCGTTCGCAATGACAGCAACTTGCTTAAGCAATAGGTTTATCGACTGCCTACGCTCAGCATAAAAAAGAGGGCTATCAATCGACAGCCCTCTTTTTTGTTAGCAGATTACTGATGCATGATCATCAACCTTTTCCTGCTAATGATTTCCTGTTTGTTGCTAATCGTAATGTGATATAACCCAGCAGCGAAATCCTCGGAATCTATTTCAATGCGCTCGACACCCACCGGAATGTTTTGTTGGTGAATTAATTTACCCACCGGATCAATCACTTGTATATCCAATGCCTCGTTGGTAATCTCTGGAAAGACGACTGTGAAGTTTTGGTTGGCCGGGTTCGGGTAAATGGTGATATCCGCATTTGAATTCAGGGCATCATCCACGTCAGTCACCACACCAGGTACATTCAATGGGTTTTCTAATATACTGGCTTGAAGAATAGTTCTTAAATCTTCATTTTGTACGAATACCACTACCGCTACCTGACTCAAATCGTAGAAGTTATTGATATCACCAAAGGCTTCTGCTGTGAATTGGTCACCTTCCTGGAAGGCTTGTGTAAACTTGGTTCCAGCAGCTGAAGGAAGCATATCCTTCACTACATAGTCAAATTCTGTTTCACCGTTTGTGCCTGCAGCTTCCTGTGCAGTGATTTCTCTCTCAACAAAAGCTATATGCACCACGGCATTGGGCTTGATCTCCGCTAAAGCCGTCATGGTAGCCCTGACAAAGAGCTGATCTTGAAGTGTATCCAAGGTTTGAATGTCTATGTCTAACTCGGCAGGAAGCAATGTAGCATTATTAAAAGCTTCATTTAGCCATGTATCTAGCGCACCATCTTGAAAAGAGCCATCGACTCTTGCGGCCGGTACGTCGGTTATACCGTAGAACGAGGCCCTGGCGTTGGGAGAGAATGGATCATCATCCGCTATCGGATCATCACCCGGGAATGAAGTATGGTATTGTATTCTCACCACTTCTTGGGTACTAGGCCCGAAGTTTCTGTAGGCCTGATTATGTGCTACGGCACTGGCAAGTGAAGTATTGGTGAAGTTCTCCAATAGCACCGTTCTGGTTCGTTCACCAATTGATATATTATCAAAAGCCACACCATCAAAATCATCAGATGGTGGAGCGGCGATACTACCAAAGGCTAGCCTAAATCGTAGACGAGGCTCATTGGCCCAAGGATCAAGGTTGAAAGCCACCGTATCGTAACTCAAGTTGATCGTGTCCACATTGTTAGACCCTGACCATCCAATATCACCGGATATCGTCTGCTGACCCGGGCTTCCTTGAATACCGAAGGTGTTATACCATTGTCTTCCCTGATCTATTTCACCCACTACTTCCCATAGAGATTCATCATCTGTATTATCGGTTGGATTAACTTGAAGGACCAGGCCATCTAACTGGGTACGCGTGGAATAAATCAAACTGAACTGAATTACAGGTCTATTAATTCCGGTCATATCAAAACAGGGGCTATGTACCCATGAATTCTCCCCGGCATTGTATGTACCATCTATATTAGTGGTCTTCCATGCCTGACCGTTACCATCAACCGAGCCATCAAAGTCTATTCTACCCCCCGTCGGTGTGCCATGCTGCCATGAAGGACTGGTGCCACCAGCGACCCAGTCACCAGTTCCTTGATCAAAGTCTTCTTTATAGGTCCTGTTATCAGGATCAAAAGTGATAGTAGGTACTACAAATATATCTTCACTGAATACTTGCCGACAACCATCATTTGTGACTGCTACCAAAGTAATTGGGTATACCCCGGGAGCTGGGAAAGTGAAAGTCGGGTCAGGGCTACTATCATCGGGAGTGCCGTCGTTATCGAAGTCCCATGCCCATAACCTTATATCCAAATTTTTGTCAAGGTTACTTACTATACTGGTAAATGAGACAGGCTGTTCTACGCATACATTAGTCCATTGAAAATCGATTTCCGGAATCACACCAATTCTTACAACCTCGGATTGTGCCACATCGCAACTGGTGCTCGACCTTGCTGCTGCAGTGACAGTGAAATCCCCAGTACCCAAAAACTGGTGTATTGGATTACGATATGTACCGGTCGTACGCCCTCCATTCGTACCTGCTGGTATTGGATCATCTGAAGGACCCATTACCTGGGCGCTACCGTCGCCAAAATCCCACGTGAAGAAGTCTAGTGTTATGGCAGCAGACATTGGAATAGGAGTAAAACGGCTTTGAAACTCTACCAGATCACCATCGCAGTTTTCAGGGTTAACCGTATTGAATGCTAATGTATAATTAGGTAGAATACTGATTGTAGTAACAGTGTCATTAACACAACTTGTTTCAGGGTTTGTGTATTCGTAACGAATAGTGAAATCTGATCCAGGTGTCAAACCAATGGCACCAGGGTCGAATAATGCCAACCCACGTGGCCCATTGGTGATGGCATTGTCCGCCGTACCACCAACAAATATTCCTGTTATTTCACCTGGTGCGCCTTGGAGCGAGAAAATAGAATCGGTCTTACAGTAAGCCAAAGAAGGGTCCAGTCCAAAAACACTTACATCGGGTTTAGGGTCGATCAACACAGTCTGAGTGATAGAATTAGTACACCCTGTTACCGGATCCGTAAAGGTGAAAGTAATATCGTGTGAAGATTGACTGGCGGGATCATCACTACCAGCTGCCGTTATGATATTCCATGATGCTGTACCATCACCATTGTCCGTAATACCATCACCTACAAATGTACCGGCCGTTTGGTTACTGCTTAGCGCCACTGTGCCCGGCGTTTCATTGACACAATACACAGCAGGATTGTTGAAACCAAATATGCTTACAATCGGTAGCTCGTTGATGGTAAATGTTTGGGTGATTGATTCGGAACACTGATTGGCGTTCTGATACGAGAAAGAGATATCAAAATCTCCTCCTGTATCAAAATCGCGTGGGTCAAAAGTGGCAGTACCATCCATATTGTCAGTGAGGCCAGGGCCAGTATAATTGCCTAGCGTGCCCTGGTTTCCTTGAAGGGTTACCGGACCATCAGTGATACAGAACTCAGTCAATCCATTGGTAATGTTAACGAAATTAGGTGGGTCAATAGGAAAGACAGTTATGTCCCTGGTTATCGTATTTGAGCAGTTGGTAGTAGGTTCGGTAAAGGTATAGGTAATAGTATTTACACCACTGGTGGTTACCGCAGGAGAAGCAGGATTGAAAGTAGCAGTACCAACTCCTGTATTGACTACTCCATTACCTGAAAACAACCCACCCGATTGGTTGGCGGTCAGTTCTACGGGTGCATCATTCTCACAATAGGCTAAGGCCGCATTAAGGCCTTCAAAACTTAAAACCGGAAGTGGTTGTATCACAAATGGGACTTCTACAGAATCTACACAATTGAACACGTTGGTCACTCTGTACCTTAATAGATGAGCACCCACCGGTATGGTATCTGTGTTAAATTCATCCGTATTGATTAACTGACCATCAAAAAACAATTCGGTAGTTAAAGAAGGGGAACCTAAGGTGGGGCTGAGTATTATATCAATTACTCCTTCATCTTCACAATAGCCAGCTGCTGGAACGGTTGGGGACAAGGCCAGGGTTGGCAGTGGAGTAGATCTGATAATAAGATCGACTTCTGTAGGGTCACTTTCGCAATTGTTAAGTGTTTGTGTTACGTAGAATGTATTAGTAACCGGAGGAGAAGTATCGTCTAATCCAGTATCAAAATTCTCTCCACCACCAGCCGGGTTGATACCCACATCGCCTAGACTTGTGTACCAGGTAAATATTGCCCCTGATTGTCCGCTCACTGAAAGGAATGGATCTACATTTCTTTCACATTGCTCCACGTCCGGTGCAGTAGGTGCAGGTGGTTGTGCAAATACCCTTACAGTTTGGGTAGCTACGTCATCGCAATTATCAGGGCTGGTGTAAGTGTAGGTTATGGTGATCACCTCTGGTCCTGCCCCCGTGACAGTAACCAGTGATGGGTCAAAATCGAAACCAGTGGTTTGGTTGCCCGTAATTCCCTGAGAAGCGCTGAAATTGAAAACCGCCCCGGATTCAATGGTATTGGTTGGGGTCAAATCTACCGCTCCCTCGTTATCACAAAACGCGAAGTTGATGGGTTCGAAACTGGCATCCGGCACTGGATTAACTGTTGTAATTTGGGAAATAAAAATTATTGGGGCCCCAGGAGGTATAACAGGAGGAATACCAGAGAACCTGATTCTCATACTAACCGTGTGTGAGCCATCCCCAGCCAAACCAGGAACAAATCGATAGTTTGAACCGCCTAAGAACTGAACTCCTGGACCAACAAAATCAACAAACTCAAATCCAGGAGGGATTATGGGAGCGCTAGGGCTAAGTGATAGTATCCCTTCAGAACCGTCATCCGCGCAATAAGAGGCACTCAAGTTGTTAAATGTGGCGTTAGGGTCGAAAACATCCACCAGAATAATATCAGAGGATGAGCAACCAGTACTTGGATCTGTATAGGTATAAGTTAAAGTATGCGGTGTACCAGAAGTTATTCCAGCGATGTTAGGAAAAAATTGATCCCCTATTACTCCGGGACCGCTGTATACACCAACCGGTGTAGACGGGGTACCGACCAATGTGACTGCCGCCGCGGTTTCACTGTAGTTTCTGAGGCCATCGTCAGTATCGAGTGTGACACTGGGTAGTGAATTAATGGTCTGTGATATTCTGGCACTTTCATCTGTACAACCACTCTCAGTTACTGTTACTGAGATCCTGTCACCATTATTAAGGGTGGTATTGTTAATGGTCAAGCTTGGGTTGGTTCCGTTGTTGACAGAACTGATGAAAACATTAGCCGAATTGTATCGATTGAAAGTATAGTTATCGGCACCAGAAGGAGAGGCTGTAAATTCGATATCATCTCCAACACAAGAAGGATTGCTTCCCGATGTAATATTGATATCTGCTACTGGTGAATCGTTTACCGTAATGGTAAATTCATCGAAATCAGAACAAACCGCTGGCCCGGTCGCCACGACACTCACTATTTGGCCATTCGTTAAGGCAGAGGTTGTAAATTGATTACTGCCATTGTTTTGAGCAGTAACACCATCAACCATGAAGTTGTAGCCTGTATACCCCGTATTATTACCCACTGTGAATATTATTGCTTCTCCTTCACAGATGGTGTTAGCGGTAGCATCATTGGTAAAGGTAATAGCTGGCGTTCCTAGCGTTAATGCGGCATGCACATTGGCATCAGATACGGCATTACCGCTTTGATTGGCTGTTCCACCGGTTCTCAACAAGGATGCTGATGCTTGACTTCCATTAGCCTGAACCATCAGACCACTGATCACTATAGATTCTTGATCGCCATTACCATTATTGTCCATTGTGTAGGTGATCAACAGATCTTGAGCACCTACGGAAATATTAATATTGTCAATATCATTACTTCCTGTTCCAGGCGGAGATGGGTCTACATCAATTGTGCCCACACCCGGTTGAAAAGAAAAACCAGTGTTACTCAGAGATAGAATAAGAGATACAGTAGTATTCGTATCGCTGAAATCATCATCACTACCTTCGTTTATTCTTATGTCCCCTAAAGGAACAAAACCAGTATTTTGACAGACATCCAGGTTGGCGGCTGTCACTGAAGAACCGGTGGTTGTGAAATTCCATGTTGTGCTTGATGCGATACCTGCGTAGTTGTTTCCTTCAGGGTTTTCTGTATCTTCAAATACATCGCCACCGATCCTAATGTTATACGAAGTATTGGCACTTAATGAAAAAGACGGTGATAGCGCCGACAAATCTATGGTAGCAACGTTACCACTGGTTGTGACCGCTGGGTCATCCTTATCAATGGAGCGCACTGTTGTTGAACCTATCCGAATACGAATTCTATCAGTATCATCGATAATTGGCGGAGGGTCAATTACAACATCTTCATCAAATGTAATTTGTAGTAGGTTGGTGCTGGCCGGTACATTAGTCGCATTATCCATGGGACTAAAAGCGGTAGCCACAGGGTTAATTACATCCGCGAATGAGTAGTCTCTGCCTGTTATCGTATTAGCGGTCACAGAACCTCCGATACTCAAATCATTTTGATCAAATGATAGTTGAAGGTTGGGTGTACTACTATTGACGGTACCGGCTATATCGGCGACTAGAAAATAAAATCTTACACTTGAAGAAACAGTTTGACTTATTCCACTTATCTGTATTTCCGAAGCGGTCAAGTTTACGGTGGCACCCAGGTCTGTATCTGCTAGTGAAAACGTATTATCAGTTGATATGAATAGCCTGATATTGGTTATACTGACGGGCGGGTTTGAACTCGCTTGTATGTTTATTCCGGTTAAAGAAGGCGTACCATCTGACGTTAAAGAGAAACCCAATAGTGCTAAGTTGGTATCGTCATTTTCTAATGCGGCAGCATTGGATGCCGTATTGCTGGTATTATTGCCTATGGTAACAGTAATACCTGTTGACGATGAAGCGGTTTGTATGGTCGCACTCGTCCTATAATTATAAGTTTCATTGTTGGAGCCATCAAAATTGAAGGGTATGATGGCATAATTGTAACTGGTTCCAGCCGTAAGGCCTGTATTTGGAAACGAAGTAGTTGCACCATTGGTAATGGTTGTTACTAACGTAGTGCCGGCTGGAAGGCTTAATGAACCAGGGTTACTGCCATCTACTATGCCGGAGGCCGTAGGATTGCTACCGTCCTGACGTCTTAAGATGATATAGCCATCAGCGTCAGTAATAGTACTGGCGGCCGAGAAGCTCAAGTCAACCTGGGTAGATCCGTTTGGTGTGGCAGTAAACGCGGCTGGATGGGCAGCAGGCTCATCTGATAATGTAAATGCGTCATCTACCTGAATGGTAGCACTCGTTCTATAATTGAAAGTTTCATCGTTAGAGCCATCAGAATTAAAGGGTATGATGGCATAGTTGTAGGAGGTTTCGGCATTTAGTCCGGTATTTGAAAATGAAGTTGTTGTACCATTGGTAATGGTCGTTACTAACGTAGTACCCGCCGGAAGACTCAATGAACCAGGGGCATTGCCATCTACTACACCGGATGCCGTAGGGTTACTTCCGTCCATTCTGCGTAGAATGATATATCCATCTGCATTGGTGATTGAACCTGCATCGGAGAAGTTTAAATCAATCTGATCTGAGCCAGCGGTTGTGGCCGAAAAGGCCGCCGGATGTGCTGCCGGTGCACTGGAAAAGGTAAAGGCGTTAACATCTACTCCTTCTGATACCGAGGCATTACTTCCGGATCCCATTAAGAATACTCTGAAGTGGAAATTCGTTTCACTATCCAAACCGGTAATGACCGCACTATTGGTGGCATTGCTGACATTGGCCACTACATAATTGGTGTTATCTGTACCAACATTGCTGGGTGTGATGTCTCGAACATCATTAGCGTCTGTTCTGGCAGACCAACTGGCCGCCGCCACGTAGTTGGTTGCATCGGTTTCCAGGTTGAGGTTGGCCTGATTGACAGCAGCCTCTACAGCAGAGCCGCTACGCGCTACTATAACCACCCGTTCTACACAAGTGGCAGGAGAGGGGTTGGTCCAGTTGATCGTAACCTGCCCACTTCCATTGGTGGTCACGCTTGCACCTGTAATACCATTGGCTGTTCCATTTTCGATACTGGTACCAGTACTGAAATCATCATTGTTGGCCCCGGTTATTTCATCATAGGCATAAGCGATAAAATGATAGGTAGATCCTGCAGTTAGTCCTGAGATCACCACGTCACCATCTACATCGGTATCTACGATGGCCACAACGAAGGCACTATTATCTGCTGCATCACCAGCACCAAAAACGCCATTGCCATCACTACCAGGAATGTCTTCGCTAGTGAAGGTCTGTCCCACCGTAGCACTCCCTTCCCGGGCATAAACGATCACGCCATCCCAATCTGTACCAAACACGCCGGTAGGACGTGTCCAGCTTAATTGGATTTCATTGGCACTGGCACAATCTACTGAAAATGAGGTAGGGTTATTGGGCTGTCCGATGGCCCTACTGCCAGAAAATAGTATACATAAGAACACCAAAAGGCCTTGCAGTGATGTGCTTAGTTTGATAGCCTTTAAATTCCCGTTCATATCCAACCTGTTCTAAATTTCAATTTCGTTCTTTGGTTCTGTTTGTCTATGCTTTATCGTGTGCGATATATGACTTCAAACTCATCATTTTAATCTGCTTAAGATGATCCGTTTAAAGTGGATCGACTAGTTGCCCTAAGGAATTGGTTTTGACCAATACCATTGATGATACACCTTGGAGTAGGGAAGTACCGAAAATTACATATCCTCCATCGGCCGTCTGTCGAACTGTACCACCGATCTCGTCGCCGGCTCCGCCAATAAGGCTGTCCCATTGGATATTTCCGAAAGCATCGATTTTAACCAGGTAATAATCCAGTCCACCATTTCCACTTTCAGGAGTGGTGGCTAACCCACCTAATAGAATGAAGCCTCCGTCGCTAGTCAAGCTAAGAGAATATCCAAAATCATCGCCGGAGTTGCCAAACATTAATTCTGAATTGTCAATCACCAGCCCACTTTGGTCAACTCTGATGAAAAATATTTCGCCGTTTTGGTTATCAAAATCGGTCATCGTTCCTATGACGCCAAAACCGAACAGGCCTGGTCTTATATCTACACCGCTGAAGTTTTCTGGCACATTTCTGCCAAATAAAGCGTTGCTTTCAGATTCTGAATCTGGTGGTACAACATTCACACTGACATAAGTTTCAGTCCTATCATCATCAAGTTCTCTGAATACAGAGGAACACCATATGATAGAACCGTCAGGGTTCTGATGAAGTGATTTGCCATTGTCGTAGCTTCTGATGTCCAGCTCGTAGCGTTGTATCCAATTTAAAGAGAAATCCGCTGCTGATATGTTGGCTAACACGGTTTCTTCGAGGTCAGAATCATCTTCAGCATCTCCGGTCACCAGAATATCACCATTAAGATCCACAGTGACCGCCTTGCCATGAACATCCAGTTGGCCGTTGGGGTTTGCGATGGTGGTATTGGCAATCATGTTACCTTGTAAATCGGTCTTGAAGAGATAGATTTTAGCCAATGTTTCGTTAGCATCTAAGATGTTGATACTGTCGCCAACAATCAAGTAACCGTCCTCTTGCACAAGCAAGGCGCATCCCGAGGCATTTTCAAAAGATTGTGTCCATTCCGTATTACCAAGCCTGTCGGTTTTAACCAATACTGCACGACTCAATTGTCCGGATTCAGAAGTGCCAAGGCTGATAAATCCACCATCTGGGGTAGGCTCTATCGCAGCACCTACGTCACTGCCTGAGTCGTTGAAGAACTTGATAAAAGTACTTCGCTCACTAGGCTCGACAGAATCCAGTGTTTGGCAACTGACAAGGACGCTTAGCCAGAAGATTACTAAAACCAGGGACGATATTTTATTCATTCAGCGTTTACCTTCTTTTTTTAGGATTGTAGATGTGTGCAACATATCCAATGGATAGCCTTAAGCTGTTGGTACTGAATACACTGTCCACATACCTGTAATTGAAAACCAATTCCGGATCGACAAACGCATTTTCTGATGCCGTGACATCATTGATGCCATAAGCGTAAGTCACACCGGCTAAAATCAGCCCCCGATTAAACTTCATTTTAATGCCAGCTCCGACTAATGCAGAAAACGTCAGGTTTTCCCTCAAGTCAGTCACATCAATAGTCCGCTCCCGAATGTCCTGGTTATCTAAGACAAAGCGTTCAGCTCTGATATTAGCATTGATCAGGTAGTTCACTGAGAAGCCGAAGCTTACATAGGGTTTAAATCTGTTATTCAGAATGGTGTAACGCAGCATAAGCGGTAACTCCACCCTGTTTTGTATTTCAGTGAGTTGATTGTTGGTAAAAGGTATTACTGTTCCGTCTGTATTAATTATAGTAGTGATGGCGTCGTTAGAAAACTTAAATGACTGTATAGAATAATGTAACTCGGGCGCGAAGCTCAACTTATCCGTGAGCGTAAAATCGAAAGCGAGGCCGATATGAGCAGCGACATTCAAGTCATAAGAGCCTGGTAAGTTTCCTGCATTTCCATTTAAATCATTGGTACTGTTGGCTTCGGTTAAGTTAACTCCGGTAAGGTTTGGACCTATCACCCCGCCTACACTAAAGATAGGGTTGGTTCTAAACGTACGGTATAGGTTGATGAACTCAGCAGGATCAACTGCTTCATTGATGGCAAATTCAGGGTTAGTCCTTAGTAGACTTAACATAGACTCATCGGCCTTATCTGGCTCATCAAGATAGATGTAAGCCAAGGTCAGCAGCTTGTATGCTTCTACTTTTTCCTCAGTTGTAAATCCATTACGCAAGCAAGAAGCAAGGATATCCGGCAATTCGTGCAACCTTCCTTGCTCATAGGTGTTTCTGGCAGTACGCAACGTTTGCGTACAGATATTTTGCCCATATCCTGCACTCAGTGTGCATAATATGAGAATAACCAAGGCAGCCTGAAACCTAAAAAAGACGACTTTACTAACGTTCATACTACTTATTATTCGCAGGCAAATTTTCACAAGTGACCTGGTAGTCCAGGTCTTCCGCCACATATACGTCCCACTGATCCTGCGAGAAATTTTCACTTATCTTACCACATATTTTGTCTGACATAGTTTCTATCTGGGTAGGCCACGCTCTGATGATCCTTTCTTGTGTACCTGCCAGAATCTGTTGGTTGTCCGGACTAAAAGCGATAGTCCAAACCCAATCAGGGTGATCTCTTAGTGTGATAGGCTGTTCATTGGGTTTATCAAGATTCCACAGTCTTACGCTCTTATCCTTACTCGCGGTAGCCAGGAACTGGTCGTCGTTGCTGAATTTAATATCGTCAATTTGTGATTTGTGTCCTATAAAGGATAATGGCTGCTGGTTTGATAATTCCAGCACTTTTACGCCACCTCGTTGGTCGCCGATGGCAAATCGGTAGCTCTTGTTGCTGAAGGCAATGGCAAGGATATTCTCACCGTTGTCAAATATCTCTGACTCTTCGAAGCCATTAGCTACGTCATACATATAGATTTTCCCATCACTACCAGCTCCTATTAACCATTTGCCATCGTAGCTCAGCGCTATTTCATTAAGCCTGACAGATGGAACTGCCACTTCCGTGACAGTGGTCAAATCTGACATCTTAATGGACTTACCAAGGTTATCCAGAGAAATAAGGGCGTCTTTATCGTTGTTTTTGGTGAATATCAAGTTCCATACTTCGCGGTTGTAACCTCGCAATATGGTAGGCTTTGAACCAGGTGAACTTAAATCATACACTTCGACTATTGATGCATCACTTCCTTTGATGGCAATTTCACCACCGGCGGCTAACCATTTGTTATTCTCGTCAATGGCCAAAGCGCGTAGCACGTGGTTGTCACGTACCATAGCGATAGTATCTGCTACCCTTTGGGCACCTTCTACCTTCCAACGCAGAATTTTACCCTCAGAACCGGCAGAATACAGATAGTTACCGTTAGGGTTGGCGACTAGAGACCTTACGGATTTAGGGTGACCGTCAAGGTTATTCACCAAAGGATCTCCAAGTGTTTTTATGGCGTAATAAAGACCGTCATAAACATCATTGTCGTAGGAATAACCGTCATATTCCTTATTGAATACATAGGCTTGTTGGGCTAACAATCCCTTCAAGTTCCCTTCTTCAATCTGAGTCGATTTGATCGCCATGGCTTTGGAAATGGCGAGATACCTTAGTCTATCGGCTAGTTCTTTTTGTTCCTGTGCGATCTGGGTTTGTTGTTTAGCAAGCCGCTCATTTTCCTGAGCCTTTAGTTTGGCAGTATCCGCCACAAGCTTTTGAAAATTAGCTGCAGCTTCACCGGCTTTAGCTCTCGACTCTGCTTGCTCCGCCTGTATTCTACGTTCTTCTGCCAGTGTTAAAGCGCGCACAGCTTCATTCTTGGCACTATCTGCTTGGTCACGAGCCTCTTCAGCTTCTTTTTGACGTACTACAGCTAACTCTCTTTGATCGAAAGCGACGAGCTTAAGCGAATCCGCTCTGGTTTGTTGTACAATCGCATTGTCTCTTTCCCTGTTAGCATTAGCTCTTTCCACAAATGCGTATAATAGAAACGCAATACTGATCACAGTCGCAGCACCTAGAATCAGCGCAGTTACTCGAGCCCGTTTAAGTGCTCTCTTCTGCTGCAACTCTTTGATCTGCTGCTCGGTCTCAAATTCTTTTTTGGAGTATTCGAGAAATTCTATCGTACGCTCAAATGCCGGGTGATATCGTTGCCCCCAAACTAGTGTGGGGTTGTGCTTCACTTGCCAGTTAAGTGCCAGTTGTAAGTCAGGTGGTCTCCAGAGTCCGGCTTTTCCAACCTGGTACATGGCGGCCGCTTCAGACAGGCGCAAATACATTTGGACAGCATCGGCCTCTTCGTCCACCCATGTCTTTAACCTCACCCATATACGCATCAAACTCTCATGGGAAATATCGATCATGGAGTTTGACGAAAGTGGGATGAGTGCATTCGGTGTGACCAATGAACGCCCTTCTTCCCTGAACTTATCGATTACACTGATGAGGTCTTCTTCTGCCACCCCCGCTATGGCCGCTATATCGCCCAGCGTTGTAGGTCTTCTGATACCAAAGTTCTCCCCACGTTTTTCGGTAATAGCCCTGAATAGGACTTCACAAATTCTCTTCTGATCTTCGTTAAGTTCATCGTATGCTTCATTGGCGTGCAATGACAAAGCTTCTGTCATTGTACCAATGGCATCGTAATGCTTCAGGTCTAATGGCTCATCTTCATATTCTTGGTGCCTTGCCCAATAACTCCAGGTTCTCATCAATGAGTGCTGAAGTATCGGCAATTGGTCAGGGTTATCACCAAGGTCATTCAACAGTTGTTGTATGAGTGGCTGGGTGATATGCGCACCTCCGACCGCCACCGGACCGGTTATAGCGCGCCTTTTTTGCTCACGCGTAAGCTGAGGAATCAGGTAGTGGCTATCGTTGATCTTCTTCGTTAGCTCTGGAAACTGGGCACAATCCCCGATGAAATCCGAGCGCATCGTAATAGCAACGTAGATAGATGCGTCTGGATAGTTGCTGGCTTCATTAAGCAGGTTAACAAAGGCCAAAGTTTCATTGACCGATTGACGGTCTTTACTGTCTTTGAATCTGAATAACTCTTCGAATTGGTCGACAAGAATCAAATAGTTCTTGTCTTCCGTTCTGGCAGTCTGTTGAATCGCTTCTACTAGACCAAGAGAGCTACTTTTAAGGAGTGTTGTGATGATTGTCCTTTTGATTTTCTGCTCTTCTGCATCAGCCACCACGTAGGATGGATCGGTTTGTAGTAAGGATTCGGCAAGATTCTCGATAGGCCCAACACCCGGTCTTGTTACTACCACATCCCAATTGGGGCCTGTTTCTGTCAGAAACCCTCCATAGAGAATAGGGAGTACGCCACAATAGATAAATGAAGACTTACCACTTCCTGAAGGACCAATTACAGCAACAAACCTATTTTTAGAAAGCTTGACCAGCACTTCGTCACTCTGGCCTTCTCTACCAAAAAACAAATGGCTCTCATCTATTGTAAATGGCCTTAAACCCGGGAAGGGGTTAGATTCAGATGCCTCGACGTGTGTTTCAACAAACTCTTTCATCAGCTCAAGGCTTTAGTTCTTCTAGTAATTGCTTAACAGAGTCATTGATCTTATTGTCATCACCGTCAATGATAGTTAAATCCTGATTGCGATAGTTCTTATTGACCAGAATGTTTCCTTCTTTGACGACTATAGCTTGGCCTAAAATGGGCTTGGTACGACCAAAACCCGGTGCTTTGAGAATATCCAGCATTTTCATTCGAACCCATTGCTCATTCACCCTACCAAAGTAAATGATAGCAATGTCAAATTTTTTCAAGTTATCTATATGCACTTGCCTCATGGAAAGCAGGTCACCTTCAAATGCTGGGATACAGGCATTAAACCCGCTTTTCTCGATTAGATGCTTAATTTGACTGGCTTCGGAATCATCTATTCTATCATGAACCAGATAGACCGTAGGTTTATCGTTATCTATCTGTAGAGAAGAACCCATCTTCTTGTCGATACCAACCTCTATCAATTCTTCACGAATGGTATTTTTAAAGTCTTCTATAGGAGTTTGTAGAATCTCTGCCCCTTCAAGCGCGGACATGTCACGCTTTATGTTTTCCACAAACGTTCGCTGCTTTTCACTGGCGTTTTGCAGGTTAGGAGATATCCATATTAATCGAGAAAATTGATCTCGTATCTTTTCGTTAACCACCTTACTGCGATTTGAGGCCATCTGGTTTTGAATATCCACCACTGACTTGCTACCGCCTTCAGGTATTTCCCCGTAAGCACTTCCAATCAAGTGGATTGACAAACTACATTCCTCGAGATCACCTTCAATGCGTTGTTCAAGGTCTACCACATTTGTAGGTAATGTCTGGTTGGGTAGAATATTGTAGCCGTGCCTCTGCAATTCGCGCCTGATGATATTACGTTGCACGATCAGGTCATGCCCCGTCTCAGCAAGATAAATGGACTTCCTGGAGAATAACGGCTTAACTTCTGCCTCAGAGGTCTTCTCTTTTAAAGACAATAACGCTTCATGGATATCATAGGCAAGATCAACCATTTTCATCCAGTAGTTTCTTTCCGCCTCAGGGCTGAAAAACTCTACGAATTCTTTGATCTCACCGGTGGCGTCGTCTATTTGGTATAGCTCGTACCCTAGGAGAGGCTTCATTCTAGGTGGCTGATCCTCAATATGGATTGGTGATTTAAGCACCTTGAAGAGTCTATTGATTACTTTGCCTTTCTGAGATGCCTGGTAGAAGTCTTCTATCAGGTCAAGGCAAGAGCCAGATTGTATCATTTCCGGAGAAAGCACCGATATCAGCACACCGACCTGGTCGAGGTTAGAGCCGGTCAGCGAATCGTGATCTGGCTTGAGCAGGATGTTAGGCTTTTCTCCTAATATCTGAACCATCAAGAACTCAAGAAACTTCTTAAAGTGTGAAACCCATCCAATCTCACCTTCTTTGAGTTTCTCATTATCTCGATCCGCAAAAGAAATTAGTACATCTATATCAATAGCCATTCAGGTTTGTTTTGTGTTCATTTTAATTCGTTGATGGTTTCAGCGACGAGGTTCATACTCACATTATTGATGAATTCATGTGCGAGTTCGTGATCGTCAGCCATCACTGTATAGAAATCGTTTGTGTTGATCTCAAATATAACTGTTCTCTCTAAAGCTTTGATGGTGGAAACCTCCAATCCGGAGCCCATGATAAATAGCTCTCCGAATAACTCCCTTTCTTTCAGTTTACCTTTTTCAACCTCTCCATCCCTAAGGCTTACCAAACCTTCCGCAATGATAAAAATAGGTTTGTTATCTTCATTAATATCCAGGGTTATCTGATCATATTTTTCCAAGTTGATGGTATTCATCTTATCCACCAAATTGCAAATCAGTGTCCCCTTGATGTTGGCGAAGACCGGAATCTTCTTGAAAAGCATGGCCATCTCAATGTTTAAGTAGAAACCATCATCGAGGCCATCTTCTAAACTGTTCTTCGAAATGGAGTCTACCAGGAATCTGCGATCCTCTTCAGAAAGTCTTTTTGAAACCTTGGTAAATGTTGGCGGGTCTTTATGATAGATTACCCAACTGGCTGTTTCTTGAAGGAATCTGTCCGGGTTGAACATTTGGGCAATCAGTGGACGCGTCACACCAAAATCATTCATGAAAGCAATAGCGTGAAGTACGCATGCCTTGGTCCATCGGTTGGTTTGGTTGAAATTCCTGTTGAGTAAGAAATTCAGTGTTTCATGAAGCTCATACTGTTGCCTTGGAAAATGCACTTGGAGCTGTCTGAGTTTCTCAGCTACAGAAATATCGTCAAACAATGGGAAAAGCTTGGGTTTCAACTCCGGGGCAAGGAAGATATCCAACAGTTCCAGGGCGAAAGCGGTACCATCCTCTGTTTCACTCTCAACATTTTCTCTTACAAGCTGTACTGACTGAGGATCATAGATAATTGAAAGCAGGATGAATATTTGATCGAAGTTGTCCAGTACTTCCTGGTGAATGGCCTCTCTTAAGTAATGAAAATGATCTTCCTTTGGTATTTCTGTCAGGGAGGTCAAGTTCCAAAGCGATTTGGCAATCTCTTCTTCCAGTAAGTCGGTCAACTTTTGTATCTCCGTGTCTTTGGCTTGGTAGTTGAAATACCGGAATGAAAGCAGAATTTGACGTACAATTTTCCTGTCGGGATAGTCGATTTTTTTCCACAGTAATTGCATAGCCTGAGGCCCGCCAATTCTACCAATGATTTGCACAATCCTTAGCATCACCTGGTAGGTCTGTCCAGATTTGTGGAAGGCGGTTTCCAGGTATGGCAGTATCTCTTCGCCACTCTGGCGCAGTGCTTCTGAAGCAGCATGATTGAAAGTAGGGGAGTTGAGCAGTTCTATTAGAATACCCCAGGTTTCTGGCTTCTTGACCTTTCTGGCCGTGACTATGGCGGTTTTCCTGACTTTCGGGTCTGCGTCGCGTAGTAGTTCAAGTAGAACAAAGATATTTTTTTGCTCAGTCAGCCTTCTCAATAACTTGGCCGCCAAAATCCGGTCTTCTCTTTTTATTGATTTGCTGAGTTTCCAAAGTTTGTCAGATGATACGGAGATGATCTCGCTATCCTCTACATAATCTTTTGCGTCGAAAGCCAGCCGCTGTACTTCCTCGTTATTGCGATCAAAGTCGACATCTAAAGTCTTGACCTTGCTCTTGGCATAATCTCTTATTTTAAGAGACCGACTGTCGAGGAATTTCACAATAGAGGTTTCAAACATGGCAGGCTCCAACTTCTCCATCAGTTTTAATCCGTAGAGTATTTTTTCCTCTGTACCACTGTTGATCTCATTCTCCAAAACGCGGTCGATCGCATATTGCCTCTCAGACTTCTTTTCATCTTTGTTGGACTCGAGTGTTTCCCTCAAAGTGTCCTTGTAGCTGTGATGCATTCTATTAGTAGTCCAGTACCACAGCCCTAGCAACGGTAGTGTGAATACGGTAATGTAGATCAGTCCGAATATTCCTATGTTGCTAATGAGCAAAATGAGCCCACCAGCAATAAGTCCGGCAAAAGCTGTAATCACACCTTCTATCTTGGTTTGTACATCGAACCGTATGTCGCTGCTGACCGGCAAAAAATACAGCTTGAAAGAAGGCCCATCCAAAGCATCCTTGAGGGAATCCACGAACAGTTTGCTCATGGCTATGAACAGCAGGAAGAACAAGAAGAAGTCATTATCTTCTTTTGTGTAACCGAAGGTAAGGCCAATAATGAGCGTAATACCGGTAAGAATTACGATTAGGATTGGATTGATGATAAGGGCAACTCGAAGACCATAAAGGGCAATGATTCTGTCTGTAACGAAAGTCTGGAAGAGGAAACTGAAAACAACTACTGCCGCTTCGAAAAGACTCAAGAAGTTCGCCAATTCCTTTGCTTCAAACTGCTCACTGGTTGCAGTCAGGAAAGAATAATCGATAAAGGTGACGGTAACCATCGAAATTACGATGAACAAGGCCATCAGCCCCATGTATTTGTTCTTGATTAAATTAACGTAGGATAGCCTGTTCTTTGCGCGCTTTCCCTCTTCCACGTTGGACTCTTTGAAACGGAATCTATTAGATATAAAGAGTAGTACGACTAAGTAGCCTATTACACATGAAAGGCTGATAGTGAATAGGTCGGTAGTTTTGAAAGCCTCGTTACGCAGAATTAGTGGAATAGAGAATAAGGCAATAATTGAAGCTACCAATTGACCTGTATCTATACTACCGATGATCCTTTTCGATTGCCTTAGGTTAAACAGCCTTCCGAAAATACCCCAGAAGATCAGGAGCATGATATAACTAAAGGGAAGAATGCAAATGAAAGCGGCGAAATAGAATGGCTTGGGATCTGATGCCCGTTCGAGACCCATCTCTAAGCCAGCAGCCAAAACAGTGATCAATATCAACGAAATGGAAGCTAACCAGCTGAATCTGATCTTGCTTTGAAAGTAGTTGTAGATAGAAGTAGCTACAATACCAAGTACTCCAGATGACAGTATAGCTACAGGCAATTCATCAGGTGAGCTGTCTATAAATAGGGAAGATGCAGCCACAGAGAATGTGGCCAAAAAGATACCCATGAAAAAGCCCAGAATCAGGAGCATAAAGACCCGCCCGGACTCTTGCGGCTCCACATTTAGAATTCTAAGTATAGTTTCCTTCACCGAGTATCTTTAGCGCTTACCAGTAATTGAATTATATTCATCCAAAAACACCTCAAAATAGCTTTAATATTTCGTTTAAGCAACCAAGGCGCATTTCATAAACCGTCATATCGAGAGCTAGAGGGCAATTACATGAATTTTATATGATTAATCTTTCTAAACCTATAAATATTCTTTTTTTGCCAGAAAGCTTAAAATATATCCAGCCAATATCAGACTAATATTATAACTAGGCTCAACTTAGTCGATTGCTTCTCGTTTAAACGGAAAGCCGATGACCTATTAGGTCGCCACTAAGATCAGCCTCTTGTACAAAGGCTATAGTTAATAGAGGTCGATTCGATCAGAACTGAGAATGTTAGAAACCAGAAAACGCCAACTAGCTGCTATTATGTTCACCGATATGGTGGGTTATACTGCCTTGATGCAGAAGGATGAAGCGCGTGCGAAGGAGAATAGAGACAGACATCGTTCAATTCTGAGATCCACCACCAAAAAGTACCAAGGTCAAATACTGCAATACTTTGGGGATGGTACTATGATTGTCTTTAACAGTTCTATACAGGCGACCAAATGTGCCATAGAAATTCAGCGAAATCTGAGAGAGGAACCCTCTATTCCGTTGAGGATAGGTTTGCACTCAGGCGATGTTGTTTATGATAATGAAGGCATATACGGAGATGGTGTGAACATAGCGTCAAGAATCGAGTCTATTTCCGTACCAGGTGCGGTACTCATATCCGAAAAAGTTTACGATGACCTCAAAAGTCATGTAGAATTTCAAACGGCTCCAATGGGGAGATTCGAACTTAAGAATGTCGACAAACCTGTGGAGGTTTATGCCATTGATAATGATTGCCTGGCAGTACCACACAAACGACAATTAAAAGGAAAGAAAGTAGATCAAGTTAATTCTATTGCTGTACTGCCTTTTGTGAATATGAGTAGCAATCCGGACAATGAATATTTCAGCGATGGAATTTCTGAGGAATTACTCAACGCACTCACCAGAGTGGATGGTTTAATGGTTACGTCCAGAACTTCCTCTTTTGCTTTTAAGAACCGCAATGAGGATGTGCGGCAGATAGGCAGGCAACTGGGAGTGAATACCGTACTGGAAGGTAGTGTGAGAAGGGCTGGAAATAAGGTACGTATTACAGCTCAGTTGATTGATACATATGATGGATTTCACATATGGTCTGAAGTTTTTGATCGCAGCCTGGATGATATATTCGAAGTGCAGGATGAGATTTCCAGCATCATAGCCAATAAATTGAGGGCAGCGCTATCTACCGATAACACGGCCAGTGAAACTGTAACCACCTCCCGTACGGAGAATATGGAGGCATACAATTACTACCTTAAAGGCGTGTACCATTATAATAAGTGGATGCCAGTGGAAGTAAAGGCTTCAATTGAACATTTTAAAACTGCTATTGCGTTAGAACCAGATTTTGTTTTAGCACACGTAGGCGCCTCATACGGCTATTCCTATTTAAGTGTCACAGGGCAAATACCTCCCAAAACAGGATATCCGGAAGCTTTGGTATATGCCGAAAAGGCACTGGAACTGGCTCCTGAACATGAAGGCGGACATATTGCTCAATCGATGATCAGTCTATTCTATGACTTTGATTGGGATAAGGCCAAAGCGTGTCTTGAAAAAGCCTTGGAAATCAATCCTGATAAAGCAGATGCACTTCACTACTACTCGCTATATCAATGTGCCATAGGCGATGTAGACGGTGCTTTTGAGTCTGTCAAGAAAGCCATTAAGGTTGATCCTTTGTCCTTGCCGATTAACAAATCCATGGGTGACGCCTATTTATTCAGTGGTAAATATGAAAATGCCATAGCCCAGTATGACCGTACTTTATCGCTCGACCCTGAATTCAGGGGTGCTATTGAGAGCAAAGGTTGGGTTTACATAGTATTAGGTGATTATCAAAAGGCTATTGAGGTATTTCAAGCATACCATGATAAGGTTGGGCATGAACTGAAAGGCATTACAGGCTTAGGTTATGCCTACGCCATGGCCGATCGGTGGGATGAGGCAAGGGATATTCTGGATAGAATGCATCGTAGAATGGAGGTGGATGAAGTGATCAATTTGGACATGGATTTTGCGGTATTATATATGGGTATGGGAGAAACCGATAAAGCCTATCAATACCTTGAAAAAGGGTTGATCAACAAAATAGGCGGTATTTATATTATGATTCATCCGCTGTGGGAAGAAGTGAGAAAGGATGACCGATTCAAACGGTTAATAGACAAGTATCACAAATGATATAATTTCCTCATTCTGCAAGACCAGAAAATCATCTTATTTAACTGTGACTTTCTAAGGGGTTGATGCCAGACTTAACGTGCAAATCTCGTTGAGGAAAAGGTATCTCGATATCGTATTCCTTGAATTTCTCAAAAATCGCGAAATACAGCTGGCTCTTGAGAATATTGGGGCGATCGATATATTCGGTAGTCCAAACCATCAAAGTGAAGTTGAGAGAACTGTCACCAAACTCATCAAAAAGCACATCTGGTTCTGGTATTGATAGAACATCGGTATTTTCCTTGGCCACTTCGAGTAGCAATTGTTTGACCTGGGCAGGATCCTCTTTGTAAGCCACACCTACCGGAAATCGAAAGCGTACGTTGCGATCATTATGGCTCCAGTTAATGACGGTGGAAGATATAAACTCGGAGTTAGGTACGATCAAGGTGATATTGTCATTAGTGATCACCGTAGTAGATCTTGCTCGTATGTCTACTACATCACCTTTAACATCTCCCACTTCAATGCGATCACCCGCCTTAATGGGCCTTTCTAACAAAATGATGATCCCGGAAATGAAGTTATTAGTGATGTTTTGAAGGCCGAATCCTATACCTACGCCAAGGGCACCTGCGAGAATGCTCAGTGCACTAAGGTCAATACCGGCCGATTGGATAATCACAAGTAATCCAACTACTAATACAACGTACCTGATAATGGTCGATACGGATTGAAGCGTTCCCTTATCTTCCGGATACTTAGATCCAATACGTTTGATCAGAATCTTTTTGAGCTTACCTGAGAGGTAGATCAGTAAAAATGTGGCAACTATAAAATATATGATCGAGGAAAGGCTTATTTCGGAGTTGCCGATTTTGAAGAGCGTTTGGGTGAACACGTCTCCAAACTCTTCAAAAAAGCCGGAGATAGAATCGAGAATATCGGATAAGGCGCTCATCTGATGCCAAGATATAAGTTTTGTGTTCTACTTCCATTTTATTTTTTGAAAAGGATTTATTCAAGATGGCAATCTTGGCAACCTAGCTTCTGAAATGGTCTTGTTGTAAGGTGATCTGGTATAGAAAGTCATTGATCGAGTCGAACCGGTATTTGATCGTTTGATATTAGATAGATGTCTAAAAATCAAACATTTAGATTATTATACTGAGAGTTTTACTTAAAATTACATTGCCATTTAAAGGCGGTTTGTTTAGATTAAAGTGAAATACTCTTTAATTTTAAGTGATTATTGATAGTTATCGTTTTAGATATTTTTAAAAAGCAGCCGATATCTTACATAAACCAGCTTTTGGTACAATAGATGCTTACCGTTCAAGCATCGTATTGATAAGATATCTATTTTTGGATTTAGAATAATTGAGCGTTATGAGGAAAATAAGCCATTCTACATTATTGACTTTAATATTGGCCATCGTGCTGGCAGCACCTGCATGGTCACAAGGCGGTGATGTAAAAAAGCAATTGTTTCGTGCTGATAAATTCTTCAGTATTAAAAACTACAAAGAGGCCTTACCTCTTTATTTAGAAGTAGTTGAAGCTGGAGAAAAAGATGCGATAACTTACTATAGGTTGGGTAAATGTTATCTCAACTCTTTTAAAGTGGAGGACAAGATCAAAGCTATCTCATACCTGGAATTTGCAGTAGCCGATAACGCTGCCAAATTGCCATCTACTGCTCATTTAGAATTGGGAAGGGTTTATCACATGGATGAGCAGATCGATAAAGCCCTTGAAAGCTACACGAAATACAAGGCCAAAAGTGGCAATGATGCCAAGGCCAAAGCAGAGGTCAATCGAGCCATTGAGATAAGCAATAATGCCAAAAAGGCAATCAGCCGGAAGAAAGATATTAGCGTAGTGAACCTAGGCACTAATATCAATACCGATAATACGGAATACAACCCTGTAGTATCAGCCGACGAAAGCATCATGGCTTTTACAGCACTACGCCCTAACACTAACAAGAATAGATCTAGTGAGGAATTTATAGAAGAGATATACGTGTCTTATAAAAGCGCCGGGAACTGGACGCTACCTAAAAAGATACCCATCAATAGTGATTACAATGTAGGAACAGCCGGTTTATCACCAGATGGACAGCGTATGCTGATCTTTATGGGAGGAGAGAATAATACCGGTAACATTTTTACAATTGATAAGTCAGGTGAAAAGTGGTCAGAACCAACCATTATTGATGAAATCAGATCTCGTCACCTGGAAAGTACAGCTAGTGTAACGCCAGATGGGAAGACGATCTATTTTGCCAGTAACCGTCCAGGTGGATTTGGAGGTTTTGATATCTACAAAGTAGAAAAGCAAGACGATGGCACATGGAGCCGACCAAAAAACCTGGGAGAAAAGATCAATACTAAGTACGATGATGACGCACCTTTCATCCATCCGGATCAAGTGACATTATTCTTTAATTCTAATGGGCATAACACCATTGGGGGTAAAGACATTTTTAGATCAAGGTTAACAGAGGGAGCATGGTCGACGCCTGAAAACATGGGTTATCCTATCAATACTACCTTGAATGATGACTACTTCACATTAACAGCTGATGGCCGTAAAGCATACTTTTCTTCTGACAGAAAAGGAGGCTCAGGTGGTCAGGATATTTACTCGGTTGAAATGCCTGATGAAGATGCCAATATCCCACTTACTTTAATAAAAGGAAGAATCTTAGATGCCGAGACGAAGAAGGCGCTACCAACTAAGATCTATGTGGTCGATAATGAGACGCATAAGAAGTTGGATTTCGTATACAATCCTGATGCGGAAAGCGGTGATTACTTGATCATTTTACCACCAGCCAAGAATTACGACATTATTATAGAGTCGGATGGCTTCTTGCCATATACGTTGAACATCAACGTACCGAACCAAACTTACTTCTATGAGCTTTATCAGCAGATACTGCTGAAGACCATCACCCAGTTTGGCGTGAAGGTGGGGCAAGAAGTGGAAGTGAAGAATGCATTCTACGATACCAATAAGGAAAAACTGGAAACTGAGAGAAAGCAGCATGAAGCTAAATTGCTTCGAGACGGTGATGTAGACCCTTATGATTTGATGGAGGACTTGATTAAAGCCGGTGACCAGGATGGTATAGATTACTTGCTTGAGTTGATGTTTGCTACCAACCCGATTGATGAAATCAATTTCGATGAGATTGAAAATGAAAACTTGGAAGCGGCAGCAAGAACCTATTATTATGATGAGACGGACGAGAGCAAATTTGAGAAGAAAGATGTAGGCGGAGAAACCATCTTATCACTTCCAACTTTCTTCGTAACTGAAGAAGCAGAAAAGAGAAAGCAACAACCGAAAGAGCCAGTGAAAAGCTATGATCCTGAGTTGCTGGGTAAAGAGTTGAAGGTATATTTCGCAGTGGGTAAGAGCGATCTTGATGGCAAATACAATGGCCAATTAGATGAGATGCTCAAGTTGTTAAAAGCAAATAAAGGATTGGGTGTTCAAATATCAGGATATGCCTCGGCTGAAGGAGACGAAGACTTCAACAGAGAGCTTTCTAATAAAAGAGCGATTTCAGTACTCAATTACCTCAACTTCAAAGGTATTGTACGCCGTAGAATTGTAGCCAGAGGTTATGGAGAAACGAAGGAAGAGAAGTCTTCGGCAGAAGAAAGTAGAAGGGTAGAAGTAAGGCTAGTGGACTTGCAAAAAGTCGGTAGAGCCCTTTAATCTGCCTTGGCGGCTGCTATGGCAGACGAAAGAGTTGTGGTTTGATTCCTTGGGGCCAGAGTTCTACCCTGGGGTTTAATACCATTAATTAAAGTAAGGAAATAGATACGTAAAGGCTGATTGGGATAACCAATCAGCCTTTATTTTTTGGTAATAGTAATGACGAATCACCGTAGCTAAGAAAGCGGTAATCTTTTTCTAGAGCCTCTTCATATACCTCCTTCCAATCATCACCGATAAAGGCAGCCACCAATAAAATCAATGTGGACTTGGGTAGATGGTAATTGGTGAAAAGCCCAGAGCAAATACGGAATTCATATCCTGGGAAAATGAAAATCTTTGTCGTTCCTACTATCTTATCAATACCTTTTTTATCCATATATAGGATCAACTGCTCTGCTACTTCTTTGCGATTTGGTAAATCGAAATCGCGTTTTTCGTAGGGAAATAGTTTTTCAATATCGAATGTGGCTTTTTCGTCTTGCATGACTTTCACACCAAACCAATACAAGCTTTCGAGGGTGCGCATAGAGGTGGTACCCACCGCAATGATTCTACCCTCAGCCTCAGCTATTCTCTCAATGTTTTCTCGGGAAACCACCACTTGTTCAGAGTGCATCGGGTGCTCGGTGATATTATCATTCTTAATGGGCTGAAAAGTGCCTGCACTCACATGTAGTGTCAGGAAATCTTGCCGAACACCTTTTTCTTTCATTCTGGATAGGAGATTTTCTGAAAAGTGCAATCCGGCGGTAGGGGCAGCTACGGCACCATCAAACTTTGAATAGACGGTTTGATAACGCTCTTTGTCGTGTTCTTCAGGCTCCCTATGGAAATAAGGGGGTAGCGGGATTTGTCCCAGAGCATGAATGATATCCACGAACAAAACATCATTATCAGGCCATGAGAACTCTACCTCCATGCGCTGTCGATTGATCAATCTGGCTGATAAGGTAGTGGAACGACCATCAATTTCCAACGCCTGACTGAGCACATTGTCATCTTTCCACTTTTTCAAGTTGCCTATCATACAATGCCACACGACCTTTTCGGTTACATGCATGATGGCGTTGACTTCAGTGGTGGGAGCCACAGGGTTAAGTAGAAATATTTCAATCGTTGCGCCAGTCTCTTTTTGAAGGAAAATACGTGCTGGTATTACTTTAGTGTCGTTGAAAAAGAGGAGAGTATCCTCTGGTAGCAAGGTGTCTGCTTCGTGAAATCTATGATGTGATATTTCCCCATGCTCATAAACCAATAACTTGGATTGATCCCGCTCTTTCAGTGGATATTTAGCAATGCGTTCTTCTGGCAAATCGTAATTGAACTGGTCAAGTTGCAACGCTTTCATAGATTAACTTTAAACCCTGATTGATAAAACCTGTTGACTTATTTATGAATATCGTAATAGTGCGCAGGTAATTTGACCTGCCGCTCTATTTTCGGCAAAGATAACTTTGAAAGACAAAAGCGAACGTTTAAAATCCATTTCATGGCTTTAAGATCAAGATATTATAAATACAAACTCAAGTTCAACTTTGATGCTGGCACCTCCCGTGGCATGCTTAAGGAGAAGCATACTTATTTCCTCAAGGTCTGGGATACTGCTAATCCGGAGATATTCGGTTTGGGAGAAGCTGGGCCTTTGGTTGGATTAAGTGTAGATGATCGGGATGATTTTGAACCTAAGCTCAGTGAAGTATGTAGCCAACTGGAGCAGTTTGATTTACAGGCTTTTAATAACGAATACCAAAGCATAGTATCCAAACTAGCGGGTAGTGGCTTTCCGGCTATCCGATTCGCTTTGGAAACAGCATTGATGGATATGGTCAACGGCGGGGAAAGGATCATATACCCTAATGCGTTTAAGGATTCGACTTTTACAATACCCATCAATGGCCTGGTATGGATGGGTGATATCGATTTCATGCTAGAACAGATTGACAAAAAGATAAAGCAGGGTTTTGACTGTATTAAGGTCAAAATTGGTGCACTCAATTTCGACGAAGAGTTGTCCGTTTTGGCTCATATTCGAGATAATTTTACACCAGAGCAAATCACCCTCAGAGTGGATGCCAATGGCGCCTTCAGTGTTGAAGAAGCTCCTTCTAAGTTGGAAAAACTCGCATCCTATGACATACATTCTATCGAACAGCCCATCCAGCCTGGACAGGATGAAGCAATGCGATCCCTATGTGACAGCCAAATTCTACCGATCGCGCTTGATGAGGAACTGATCGGCATAGACGATCCAAATGCGAAATCTGAACTGCTATCAAAGATAAACCCACAGTACATCATCCTTAAACCAACTTTAGTTGGCGGATTAAGTGCTTCGTCAGAATGGATAAACACGGCTGAAGATCAAGGTATCGGTTGGTGGATTACTTCCGCATTAGAATCGAATATTGGATTGAATGCCATAAGCCAATACACAGCCTTGGCCAATGTAGATATGCCGCAGGGATTGGGAACAGGGCAGATTTACCAAAACAATATTTCTTCACCCTTGCAAATCCACAATGGAAACCTGGTGTATAACCAAAAATCAGAATGGGATTTAAGCCCTGTTTTCGGCTAAATCAAGCGTACTAGCGTTGCATATTGAATCCTTTGAGCTTGATTTCGGTAAGCTTCCTTTTGGTGTCCAAAGGGAAGTCACCATTCATCATCCAATCGTAATAAGTAGGCTCTTTCTTGAGCACTTGTAGAACAGGTTTATGGCGGTGCTTACCAAAGTTGAAAACCTCAACACCTTGATTGTTAAAAACAAAACGCCCTGCCAGGTCGACCATGTTGACCGCTGTAATCTGGTGGAGCGTTTCCATATTGTTCTCTATTTTCCCCAGCTTATCACCGGTGCTACTCAAAACGTCTTGCCCCTCGTACCTTTTTACCTGAGCATCTAATACCTCAAGTGTAGCGAGGGTATCCGCTTCAGCACTGTGTGCACCATCTAGTTTTTTATCACAGTAGAATTTATAAGCAGCAGAAAGCGTTCTTTTTTCCATCAAGTGAAAGATTTTTTGGGCATCGATGAGCTTTCTGGTACCCAGATTAAATTCAATGCCAACTCGCAAAAACTCCTCTACTAACATGGGTACATCAAATTTGATGATATTGAACCCGGCTAAATCGGCTCCCTCTAAAAACTTGGCAATGTTCTTCCCAATCTCCTTGAATGTCGGGGCGTCCTTAATGTCTTCGTCGTAAATGCCGTGAATGACACTTACCTCGGCTGGTATAGGCATTTCCGGGTTCACGCGCATGGTTTTGGTAATGACCTCGTGATTGGGCATTACTTTCACTACGGAGATTTCGACTATTCTATCTTTTACAATGTTGGTACCTGTTGTTTCAAGGTCAAAAAAGGCAAGTGGGTTCTTTAGTTTAAGATGCATGGTTTAATTGTTCTTGTCAGTTGGTTTTGTTCAATTAAGTTATGTCTGAGAATAGTTTTTGATAATCGAGCCCGTCAAAGTTACCTGAAGACATCAAGACTAAATTCTTATCATCCCACGATAATGAACTTAGATGGTTAGTCAGTGCATCGACATCATCGAATACCTTAATGTCTTTGTTGGCAAAACCTTGTTGGATGTCTTCCTGTGAAATCGGATCCAGGTTTTTATGTTTTATAGTAGCAGGGTTATAATACACTATTGGTTCATTAGCGTATTTCAGGCTGCCACTGTATTCTGATAGAAACTTCTTATTCAAGCTACTGAATGTATGCAATTCAAGACAGGCTACTAAGTCCCTTTCTGGGTATTGTTCTTTTAAAGCCAGCGTGGTAGCTTTTACTTTAGAAGGTGCATGAGCATAGTCTTTATACAAAGTGAAGCTGCTGTTTTGAGCCACCTGCTCTAAGCGGTTGTTAGCGCCTTCGAAGGTTTGAATGGCTGTATTGAACTGCTCTTCCGATATGCCTGTGCGCTTAAGGATTTCCTTCGCTCCGCTGATATTCTGCATGTTGTGCTTACCGAAAACCTTCAAAGGAATGTTTTTGTCTTTGTTGAGCAGGTAAGCAACACCGCCGTCTACTATATAAGGGTGTGTTTTATAACTGATTGTATTGACATCACTTCTTTCTTTACTGCAAATGATAGATGCCATGGCATCTTCTTCACAATAGATGAGAAAACCAGCTTTGGGAGATGCGTCAGCAAACAAATCAAATTGCTTGACATACTCATCTTCCGTCGGGAATACGTTAATATGATCCCAAGCTATGCCACTTATCAGTCCAATATGATGCTTGTAATGGAGGAATTTTGGTGTTTTATCGATAGAGGAGGACAAATATTCATCACCTTCAATAATAATTATTGGAGCTTCGTCTGTGAGTTTGACGGTATTTGTAATGCCTTTGATGGTGGCACCTACGGCATAATCAAAAGTACGGTGATAATAGTTCAGAACGTGAATGACCATAGAAGCAATGGTAGTCTTACCATGACTTCCCGCGATCACCACGCGTTGTTTATCCTCACTTTGATGGTAGATGAATTCCGGAAAGGAATAAATAGTCAAACCCAGTTCTTTGGCTTTCTTCAATTCAGGGTTGTCATCTCTGGCGTGCATACCTAATATGACTACATCAATGTCAGAAGTGATTCTGTCTTCATTCCATCCCTCGTGGTCAGGCAACAACCCGTGCTTTTCTAATCTTGACTTTGAAGGTTCAAAGATCTGATCATCTGAACCTGTAATTGTTAAACCTTTTTCTTTAAGCGCGATGGCTAGGCTGTGCATGACACTGCCCCCGATTGCAATGAAGTGTATTTTACGCCAGTTTTTATGCATCCAATGAACTTTTAATTCGATCAAAAATAATTGAAAAAATGTATAAACGATAATTTGGCGAATCAAACCTCGTTGTGGATAAAGCTTGTGGATAACAAGTTTTTTTGTTTATAAAGCACCGATTTCTAAACAAGTTGGGCACAAGTTGTTTTATGTGTTATCCACAACTTGTAGATAACTTGTGTACAAGTACACCTTATCAGACTCAATTTTCGTTTTTAACTATTAGTGGTTGTTGATAGTCACTGCGTGGTGTCCAAAGGTCATCACATTGACGTGTGCCATTTTTCTTAGTAGGTTTGAGGTTCTGAATTGGGCGTAGATAAACAATAACACTTCATATGGAACAAAATAGGGCAGCTTCTATTCGTGTAGGCTATAAGTCAAAAAATATAACTAAAGGCATCTCTGATAGCCTTGGCAAACTGCCTCCCCAAGCCCTTGATCTGGAAGAAGTAGTGTTGGGTGCGTTAATGCTCGAAAAAGATGCATTATCGACCATTATAGACATTCTTAAACCTGAAAGCTTCTACCACGACGCCAACAAGGAAATCTATCAGGCTATCGTATTTCTTTTCAATAGTTCTGAACCTGTAGACATGCGAACTGTAGCCAACCAGCTCAGGAAGATGGGTAAGCTAGAGTTTGTAGGAGGGGCTTATTACATAGCAGAATTAACGTCCAAAGTGAGTTCTGCAGCCAATATTGAGCACCACGCCCGTATCATCTCGGAGATGGCGATCAAGCGTGAGCTTATCAGAATAGCATCAGAGATCCATGACGATGCTTATGAAGACACAACTGATGTTTTCAATCTTTTAGATAAAACTGAACAATCATTATTTGAGGTTTCAGAGGCCAACATCCGTAAGAACTATGACAACATGCGGACTCTGATGGGGCAAGCCATTCGGGAGCTGGAAGAAAGAAAGAATCACAAAGATGGTTTGACAGGTGTCGCCAGTGGATTCACCGCCCTAGACAGACTTACTTCAGGTTGGCAACGTTCGGACTTGGTTATTATAGCGGCTCGTCCTGGTATGGGTAAAACGGCATTTGTGGTTTCTGCATTGAGGAATGCGGCAGTTGATTTCGGACATGCCGTAGCGATTTTCTCACTGGAGATGGCATCTATTCAGTTGGTCAACAGGCTTATCTCTGCCGAGGCAGAATTGGAGAGTGAAAAGATCAAGAAAGGTAACTTAGCGGAGCATGAGTGGCAGCAGTTGGTTGAGAAAACCAACAAACTCACCAATGCACCTATTTTTATTGACGATACGCCCGCCATATCCATTCTAGAATTGAGAGCCAAGTGTAGAAGGTTGAAAGCTCAGCATGACATTCAACTGGTGGTAATTGACTATTTGCAGCTCATGAGTGGTGACTCATCTGGTGGTAATAGGGAGCAGGAAATTGCCTCGATATCCCGATCACTTAAAGGTATTGCCAAGGAACTGAATGTGCCGGTACTGGCACTGTCGCAGTTAAGTAGGGCTGTGGAAACCAGGGGAGGAGATAAGCGACCTCAGTTATCTGACCTTAGGGAATCTGGTTCCATCGAGCAAGATGCCGATATGGTAATGTTCCTTTATAGACCTTCGTATTATGGTATCACCGAGGACGAAAACGGTATGCCTACTGAAGGTATTGGAGAGGTAATCATAGCCAAGCACAGAAATGGTTCGCTAGACACTGTGCCATTGAAATTCATCGGTAAGTTCACCAAGTTCGGTGACCTTGACGCAGGTTTTAACAATCCGTTTGGGGATGCTGATTTCAGCTCGCAGTTTGATGCCCAGACCGGTACCGTGACCATACCAAGCAAGCTCAACCAACCTGATCAGGAAGATAAGAATCCGGGCTTCGGATACAACGCACCTGATGAGGAGGAACCACCATTCTAAAGATGGTGGTCATTCATTAATCATCTTCTTCGAAAAGAAAATTGTTGAAAGCGCCCTGGAGTTCTCGGTGCGCGTGATGATTACCTTGATTTAGTGCAATTTTTATCCCTTTCTCGTAGATGGACTCAGCCCTATCCCTGATACCCAAATCAACATAAAGTTGAGCAGCATGGTAATACGTAGCTACATAATCTTCATGTTCTTCTAGTAGTTTATCGTAAAATTCACGCGCCTTTTCTAGGTCAAAATTATTGTATTCTGTAGCTATTGCATATAACGTAAATGGGTCATTTGGGTCGTCTTTAAGGAATTCGTAAAGTTGCTTAAGGCGCTGAGAATTCATCAGTTATTACATTTTTATTTGCTTCATTATTATTTATCTTCACGGCAAAGTTACATTTTAACCTTTAGATAATTTATTGGTTTAATCTATAAGAAAAGCAGAAGATATAGATGAAGATTTTAGTATGCATTACACACGTGCCGGATACGACTTCTAAGATAGCCTTCACGGATGGAGACACGAAGTTTGATAAAACCGGAGTCCAGTTTATTATCGGTCCATATGATGATTACGCGTTGGCTCGAGCAGTTGAGATAAAAGAACAAAGCGGTGGTTCTATTACTGTATTGAATGTAGGCGAAGCAGATACAGAGCCTACTATCAGAAAAGCATTGGCTATAGGTGCAGATGACGCGATCAGAGTCAACGCTGAACCCACAGACTCTTTGTTCGTAGCGAAGCAAATCGCAAATGTTGCTAAGGATGGTGGGTATGATATGATCCTTATGGGTCGTGAATCTATTGATTTTAATGGCGGTATGGTGCATGGCATGGTTGGTGAATTATTAGGTATGCCTGCCATTTCACCGGTAATGAAACTAGATATCGAGGGTGATACAGCTAAATTGGCTAGAGAGATCGAAGGAGGAAAAGAGTATTTAGACGTTAAAATGCCATTCGTAGCAGGGTGTCAAGAGCCTATTGCCGAATGGAAGATACCGAACATGAGGGGTATTATGTCTGCCAGAACTAAGCCTCTGAATGTCGTTGAACCGGCAGGTGATGAAGCGGGTGCCACACTTAAGCAATTCGAATTACCACAAGCGAAAGGCTCTGTGAAAATGATTGATGCTGACAACGTAGGGGAGTTGGTTTCCTTACTTAAGAATGAAGCCAAAGTGCTTTAGTCAGTTTACAATTCTTCCATTAATTGATTCCTAACAGAAAGCATATTAGATAAATGTCAATTTTAGTATTTGTAGAAAGTGCAGAGGGCAGTATCAAGAAAACATCCATAGAAGCTGTAGCTTATGCTGCTGCTATGGGTGGAGATGTAACTGCCATTGCTATAGGTAATATCGATTCAAGTGAATTAGAAAGTCTGGGCAACTACGGTGCGGGTAAAGTGCTTCATGCCAATGATGAAAGACTGAGTAACGGTCTTATTCAACCCTATGCCAACGTGATAGCGCAGGCTATGCAAAGCGAAGGTGCTAACACACTCATTCTGGCTAACACTTCACTTGGTGCACCGGTTGCTGCGAGAGTATCTATTAAAATGGACGCCAGTCTTGTTTCTAACGTGGTAGAATTACCTGACACTTCAGCAGGGTTCTCTGTGAAAAGAAGCATTTACACAGGTAAGGCATTTGCCGCAGTTGAATTAACCAAAACTAACAAAATATTAGCGCTTAAAAAGAATGCAGTAGAGGTCAAAGAAACAGGAGGTTCAGCTGCTGTTGAGACTTTTGCAGCTGATTTGGATGACTCACTATTCCAAACAAAAATAACATCTACTGATAAAGCCACTGGTGATATCCTTTTACCAGAAGCTGAACTTGTCGTTTCGGGTGGTCGAGGCTTGAAAGGTCCTGAGCACTGGAGTATTATCGAAGAATTGGCCAAAGAGCTAGGTGCTGCCACCGGATGTAGTAAGCCAGTTTCAGATATGGATTGGAGACCCCACCACGAACACGTCGGTCAGACTGGTGTGAAAGTGAGTCCCAATTTGTATATCGCGGTTGGTATTTCGGGCGCAATTCAGCATCTTGCAGGAGTAAACTCTTCCAAAGTTATCGTCGTGATCAACAAAGATGGAGAAGCACCATTCTTCAAAGCAGCTGATTACGGTATAATAGGCGATGCTTTTGATGTGGTACCTAAATTAACAGAGGCTATACGAGCGGCAAAAAGCTAATTGTGGATAAGATCAAACTAGAAATATTGGGGCTTTCCTCGAGTCAGTCCCAATCAGGATCATTTGCGTTGGTGTTAGGAGAAACCGAAGGAAACAGAAGGTTACCTATCATAATTGGAATGTTCGAAGCACAAGCGATTGCTATCGAGATCGAAAAGATCATACCCAATCGCCCAATGACGCATGATCTATTTAAATCTTTTGCTCATAGCTTTAAATTCAATATTGAAGAAATCGTTATTTCTGATTTGAAGGAAGGCGTTTTCTTCGCTAAAATTGTTTGCTCTGACGGCAACAATTCTCTGGAAATTGATGCCCGGCCTTCAGATGCTATTGCCATCGGTTTAAGGTTCAATTGTCCGATTTACACTTATGAGAGCATCATGACTGAAGCTGGCATAGTACTGACAGATGAATCGGAAGATGATATCACCGAAATGAAACAAGAGGTGGCTTCAGCATCGCCAAAAGAGGTAGTTAAGAAGGCTGAAGAAGACCTTAAAAACTTTTCGGTTGATAAGTTGAATAAGATGCTGACTGAGGCCATTGAAAAAGAAGACTACGAAAGAGCTGCAGTTATTCGAGACGAGCTCAGCAGAAGAAACTAATAAGCATTAAGCTAAAGATATTTCATTGAAAGCTGCTTGGTAATCGAGCAGCTTTTTTTGTGCTCTTGAATTGAGTTATGCTTGAACCACATTGCCAACAGCAACTGATTAAGTATGGCTTTTTATCTGGCTGTTAATCCAGTATCATCATGCCTACAATAGTGGCTGATAGTAGTGACGCTAGTGTTCCGCCCAGCAAAGCCCTCATACCAAACTTGGATAACTGAACTTTCTGTCCTGGTGCCAGACTGCCTATACCACCAATTTGAATACCAATTGAGGCAAAATTGGCAAACCCACAAAGCATATAGGTGGCCATGATGATGGATTTTTGGCTAGTAAAAGAGTCTGAGGCTTTCAACTTGGCTAGACTCTCGTAACCGACAAACTCACTGGCAATTAGTTTTTCTCCGAGCAATTGTCCTGCATAGGTAATATCAGCGGAGGGGACACCAATTATGTACATTAGCGGAGCAAAAGTATAGCCCAGTATGAATTCAAGGGAAAGCCTTTGATATTGACCATCCGTGAGTTTGGCAATTTGAGGGTTGAGGCTGGTATAGTCTCCAATTTTGATAAATACGAAGTTGAACATGGCGATAAAGGCGAAAAAGACCAACAACATGGCACCAATGTTCAATGCTAGCTTTAACCCCTCAGAAGTACCATTGGCCATGGCATCCAGTAGATTATTACCAACCTTATCTTGAGTGATTGTGATATTCATATCGATATCTTCGGTCTGGGGCATCAATATTTTGGAAACAACAACTGCACCCGGCGCTGCCATGACTGAGGCGGTTAGTAGATGCTTGGCAAAAATCAATCGTTGTTCTGGATCATCCCCTCCAAGAAATCCTATGTACGCAGCTAATACGCCACCAGCCACAGTGGCCATGCCACCGATCATGACTAGTAGTATTTCAGACTTATTCATTTTTTCCAAATAAGCCTTTACCATCAGAGGCGCTTCAGTTTGCCCCAGAAAGATATTACCAGCTACTGAAAGGCTTTCTGCTCCTGAAAGTCTCATGGCTTTGGTCATTAGCCAGGCCAGACCGTAAACCACCTTCTGAATGATGCCGAGATAGAACAATACTGAGGTGAGTGCAGAAAAGAATATCACCGTTGGCAAAATCTGTAAGGCGAAAATGAAACCAAATGAGTCGGTATTCATCATGTCACGGAACAGGAATTCGCTTCCTTGTTTGGTGAAATCGAGTACTACCACGAAAAGCTTTCCTACGAATTCAAAGAAATCCCTCACCCCAGGAACGAATAATATACCTAATGCGATCAGTAACTGTCCGCCAAGGCCAACACCTACTAACCTCCATGAAATCGCTTTGCGGTTGGCGCTGAATAAATAGGAGATGATTACTATGACAAACATACCCAGGATACCCCTAAATAGGCCTTCTAGATTAAAACCATAGGATACCTCGACTTTTATCAGGTCTTTTTTATCCTCTTTCTTTTCATCCTTCGTGCCACTGTCCTTGCCAATGGCCTGTTTAATGGTGTCTCCTTTGAATATGATAATCAGTGAGTCCTGCCCTAAGTAGTTTGCTTCTACGGTAGTAGAGTCGTCTTGGTCAAGTAGGTCGGGAGTATATGAGTATGATCTAAACGGTAGGACCACAATGAACACGGTCATTATGGCCAGCTTAAGAAAAGCCTTTTTCATAAGAGGAACATCCAGTTATCAATAACGCAACTGCATAAATACTGAATTAGGGGCAAAAAAATAAGTGTATCTCCGCTTATTCTAGGTTATGTAACTGACAATGATGGAGAAGAGAGGGAGGAGAATAAAAAAGGCGTTCGGCAGTGATACCGAACGCCTGATAATTATGTTGCTAGACGGATAACACCCGCGGTGTGGGTTGTCCACCCATTATATCTTCGTTGGCAAATTCTTTATACTTAGTGAAGTTTTTAACAAAAGCATTGGCAAGCTCATCAGCTTTCTTGTAGTAACCATCGTCATCCTTCCATGTTTCTCTTGGGCTTAATACCTCAGAAGGTACACCAGGACAGGTTGCCGGGATAGACACGCCAAAGATGGAGTGGTTTCTATAACCTACTTTGTCAAGATCTCCGTTTAAAGCGGCAGTAATCATAGCTCGCGTATAAGGTAACTTCATTCTGGAACCTTTGCCGTAAGGGCCTCCGGTCCATCCTGTATTCACCAGCCATACATTAACATTGTGTTGCTCCATTTTCTTACCGAGCATTTCTGCATACTTGGTTGGATGTAACGGTAGGAAAGGCGCTCCGAAACAAGCACTGAATGCTGTTTGTGGCTCATCAATACCAGCTTCTGTACCGGCTACTTTTGCCGTGTACCCTGAAATGAAGTGGTACATAGCCTGGCCTTTAGTAAGCTTTGAAATAGGAGGGAGCACGCCGTAGGCATCACAGGTCAAGAAGAAAATATTCTTGGGTATTCCTCCGATCGAAGGAGTGACTGCATTAGCTATATTATATATAGGGTACGATGCCCTGGTATTTTCAGTGACACTGATATCTTCGTAATCTACGTCTCTCGAATTTTCTTTGAACCTGATGTTTTCCAGAATAGCCCCAAACTTAATAGCATCGAAGATTTCTGGTTCTTTTTCTCTGGAAAGGTCTACTACTTTGGCGTAGCATCCTCCTTCGAAGTTGAACACACTTTTTTCAGTCCAGCCATGCTCATCATCTCCAATAAGTCCTCTTTGTGGGTCTGCAGATAAAGTCGTTTTACCTGTGCCTGAAAGACCGAAGAATATGGCTGTGTCAAGGTTTTTGCCGATGTTCGCTGAACAGTGCATGGAAAGCACGCCGTCCTCTTGAGGTAACTTGTAATTCAGCACCGAGAAAATACCTTTTTTCATTTCACCGGTATAACCTGTACCACCTATTAATATCATCTTTTTGGTGAAGTTGATGATAGCAAAATTGGCTTGTCTGGTACCATCAACCTCTGGGTCGGCTTGGAATTCCGGAACACATAGTATAGTGAAATTAGGATCAAATTTTTCCAGCTTATACTGCTCAGGCCTTAGGAACATATTGTAGCAGAATAAGTTGTGGAAAGCCTTGGTGTTAATCACTCTTAGATTAAGTCTGTAAGTTTTATCAGCCCCAGCATATGCATCACGAACGTATAAGTCTTTATCAGCAATAAAGTCGATCATTTTGTTATACAATTGATCAAACTTTGCTGGTTCAATGGGCATATTTATATCGCCCCACCAAACGGTGTTTTCCGTCTTTTCATCTTTTACTATGAAACGATCTTTGGGAGATCTTCCTGTGAATTTACCGGTATCACAGGCGATGGCTCCGGTTGACGATAAGTGTCCTTCACCATTTAGGGTTGCTCTTTCAATAAGGTCAGCAGGAGGTAAATTCCAATAGACATTACCCGAGCTTTTGATGCCATAGGTGGAAAGGTCGTTCACCGAAGACTTGATTCCGAATTCTTGCATGTTGAGATTGATTAATAAGGATTAACTATTTTATAAGCCTATGGCAAAGCTAATAAAATATGATCTTCGAAAATAGATATATATCTGGTATTTCAAACGTTTGCAAATGGAATCAGCACCTAAGTAATAACAGGGCTGTCATAGATGAAATGAATGATGACTATTGAAATATAACCAGAAAGAAAGCGACTTAACCTAGTCCTTAGAGAAGAATGGTTTCCATTTCTCCTCAGGTGGAGGGGGCGTCAGTAAACTTACAGATATCAACATGATCAGAGACAGTACCAATGATGGAATTGCGATGTAGTCGCTATCTATAGCGCGGATGTTGATACCAAGAAAGGCGATAGAAGTCTCTGAGGTTTCCAGCAGCTTGTTAATGACAGGCACTGTCATTCCGGCCAGAATAGAGGCTACTCCACCAGCAGCTGTAACCCGTTTCCAGAAAAATGCAGCCAAAAGAACCGGAGCCAATGACGCGCCGATCATAGTGTAAGATATCAGGGCCATCTCCAGAATGGTTTCAAACTGAGATACCAACAATAGGGCTAACCCTCCCAGGAGCACAATGCTAATTCGTTGAACCCACATTAGTGAACCGGAACTGGCGTTTTTAAAGAAAAACGGTTGTATTAGGTCTCTTGTCACATTAGTAGATGTCACCATCAAAAACGTATTCCCCGTTGATAGAATGATCGCTACTCCGGCGGCAAATAGTAGAGAACCGGCCATAGGAGGTATTTGCTCATACCCAATTCTAAGAATGATCTCCTCGGCCATTTGTCGGTTTACTGAGCCATCAGCCATGAAGAACCGCGGGTCACTTGAATATATAGCATAACCTACAACCGCCACTGTACACATTAACGCTTCTATGATCACTACACCCAGGAACATACCAATAACCGCTTTCTTCGCTGACTTGGCGTCTTTCGCTGAGGAGAATTTCTGGTACATACTACTCTCACTCATGAGTAGCAAAAAGGTAGGTAGTATAATGCCAATGATCCAAGGTAAATCATGCCCTTCAAACATGGAGAGGTATTCAGGACTCTTAGCATTGATTGTATTTATCACTTCGCCCCAACCACCATGGGTATTAATGGCAAATGGCAGTGCAAAGAGCATGGCTACGGTCATAATGATGCCGTTGAATATGTCTATAGAAACGATTGACACCATACCAGCTAATGCTGTGAAACTTACGATGACAATACAGGCGTAGATCATACCTGTTTCAGGCGAGACGCTCCCTTGAGTAAGGATACTTAAAAATCTACCTCCGCCCTTGAACTGATAACCGGCGATAACCATATAAGCGATGATAATGGTTACAGTACCTAGTACCCTGGCGGCTCGGTTATAGCGCTTTTCAAGTAAATCAGTCAGGGTATACTGTGAAATTTTTCTAACTCGGGCAGCGATAAAGTATATCACTATGATACCTATCCATGCACCCATTGAAAACCATAGCTCGGAAAAACCGGTACGGAAGGTCAAACCAGCTGTACCGAACAAACTACCTGACCCTATCCATGTACAAACGAGCGTTCCAACTAACAAATAGATGGGAACATTTCGCCCTGCGACTACAAAATCTTCCTGGGTTTTGACTGCAAGGGCTTTATAAATAATGATACCTGTGAGAATTAATAAGTAGCCTAGGGTAACTGCTATATACATGGATTTATCGCTTTTAAAGCGCTAAAACTAATCAAAAAATGGTATGTATAAATAACAATCAGGCAAATTAATACGAACGGTAAGTAGCTGCCGCTCTATCAAGATTGCAATAACTAAGGTAATTAAGGTGTGAAGAGGGTAGGGCTATTCTGAGTTTTCTTTAGTTACTCTCCACTTCGTAATTAATTATCTTTTTCAGCTTTTCTACCGCTTCGGTCTCTGACTCATCAACGACACCATCAGCGTTAATAATGTCATAAAGGTCGCTGAAGATTCTGTATTTCTGAGAGAAGCTAATGTTAGAAAACTGCTTGAAATTATCCCTTATAACCGCATCTATGTCGGATGAATCAACAGTTTCGTATTCCTTTTTCGCCGCCTCATACTTACCTGGATAGTCACTTTCATGAGGAAAGACCTTCTTCATTTTTTTGAGTATGAGCTCACGCTCCGAATCATCCACGTTATTGTCGGCATAGGCCATATGTATGTAGAGGAAAAGAACGAATTCTGAAAAGGAACTAAAGCTAATCGTTGATGACATGATCTGATGAAGATTGATGTATGCTGTTAAATATAAAAAAAAGGCTTCATAATAACATGAAGCCTTTTTAAATGTTGCGTTAATAATTTATTACATCATGCCGCCCATGCCGCCGCCCATACCTGCAGGAGGCATAGCAGGAGCACCACCTTCTTTTTCTGGCTCTTCTACTACTACAGCTTCAGTAGTTAGTAGTAATCCAGCAATAGAAGCAGCGTTTTCTAGTGCCAATCGAGTCACTTTAGTTGGATCGATAACACCAGCAGCAATCATGTTTTCATATTCGTTTTCTCTGGCGTTGTACCCGAAGTCGTCTTTTCCTTCTTTTACCTTTTGTACAACTACAGAACCTTCTTGACCAGCGTTCTCTACTATAGTTCTAAGAGGAGACTCCAATGCTTGCTTAACAATGCTCACACCAGTAGCTTGATCATCGTTATCAGTTTTTACACTGTCAAGAGAAGCAGAAGCACGGATAAGTGCCACACCACCACCAGCAACAACACCTTCCTGAACAGCAGCTCTTGTTGCGTGCAATGCATCATCCACTCTATCTTTTTTCTCTTTCATTTCTACCTCAGTAGCAGCACCTATGTAAAGGATGGCCACACCACCAGAAAGTTTAGCTAGTCTTTCCTGAAGTTTTTCTTTATCGTAGTCAGATGTAGTAGTCTCGATCTGAGCTTTGATTTGGTTTACTCTAGCGTCGATGTCTTCTTTTGTACCGCTACCGTTAACGATCGTAGTATTGTCTTTGTCGATGTTAACCTTCTCAGCCGTACCTAAGTAATCAAGCGTAGCGTTCTCTAGTTTGTAACCTCTTTCTTCAGAAATTACAGTACCACCTGTTAGGATAGCGATATCCTCAAGCATAGCTTTTCTTCTGTCTCCGAAGCCAGGCGCTTTAACAGCAGCTACTCTCAGTGCACCTCTGATCTTGTTTACTACTAACGTAGCAAGCGCTTCTCCATCTACATCCTCAGCAATGATAACTAGGGGCTTACCTGTTTGAGAAACTGCTTCAAGCACAGGAAGAAGTTCTTTCATAGAAGAAACCTTCTTGTCGTGAATCAAAATGTAAGGGCTTTCTAGTTCAGCCTCCATTTTCTCAGTATTGGTCACGAAGTAAGGTGAAAGATAACCTCTGTCGAACTGCATACCTTCTACAGTTTTAACTTCAGTTTCAGTTCCTTTTGCTTCTTCAACAGTGATCACACCGTCTTTACCCACTTTATCCATCGCATCAGCGATCATATTACCTATTTCAGCATCGTTGTTAGCAGAAATAGTAGCTACCTGAGCGATTTCACTTGAATCATTGATAGTCTTTGATTGTGCTTTCAAATCAGCAACAACAGATTCTACAGCCTTATCAATGCCTCTTTTAAGATCCATTGGGTTGGCACCTGCTGCTACGTTTTTGATACCGTGTGAGAATATTGACTGAGTCAAAACAGTTGCAGTCGTAGTACCATCACCAGCGTCGTCAGCTGTTTTAGAAGCCACTTCTTTCACCAACTGAGCACCCATGTTCTCTAAAGGCTCTTTTAATTCAATTTCTTTGGCCACAGACACACCATCCTTAGTGATGTTAGGGGCACCAAATTTCTTGTCAAGGATTACATTTCTTCCCTTAGGGCCTAAAGTAACCTTTACTGCTTCTGCCAAAGTGTCTACTCCTTTTTTCAGACTGTCTCTAGCGGTAGTATCGAAAAATATTTCTTTTGCCATTGTTAATTAGTTTTAGATTTTGGTCATTAAATCAATATGCTTGTACATTCAGGAAAGGTCGTTATACGATAGCGAAGATGTCTGATTCTCTCATGATCAAATACTCGCTGCCTTCAACAGTGATTTCTGTACCGGCATATTTTCCATAAAGCACTTCGTCACCCACGCTTACTGTAAGAGGCTCATCTTTTTTACCGTTACCAACAGCAACTACTTTACCTCTTTGAGGTTTTTCTTTAGCAGTGTCGGGAATGATAATACCCGAAGCTGTCTTTTCTTCAGATTCAGCAGGCTCGATTAGAACTCTGTCTGCAAGTGGCTTAATGTTAACTGACATGTCTTTTGTAAGTTTTTGGTTTCGTTACACAAAAAATCATCGATCAACTATTTATCACTTCTTGTGCCAATTTGAAGAATACTAAGCCTATGACATTTTTCAAGACATAATTGCAGTTCTTGTCATATCAGTAGCATAATTAGCCTCTGTAAGTACTGACAAATTTTCACGATGTAAGAAATGTCAGTCTGTCAACGTTGAATATTTAGGGATTAATAATTAATTTCTTCATTTAAACTAGACAGAATTGATATGAAAGTGTTGCACAAGGATTGGTTGACGAATGATCTGATCGACTTTGAGTACAAGAAATATGTCATTTTGGGTTACTTGAAAACAGTGAAAGAATCATTCAGCAAGGTTGAATTATATCCCTTTATGTCAGATTTGATTTTTCATTATAAAAACTTGATAGACGTTAAGAACAACCAAGAGATCATAGACAGTGAGTTCCCAAAAGAGATATCAAAGGAAGATATTAAAAAGCTCAAAATGAGCTATAAGAAAATCGTGGAGGATGATGAGACAATGAATGAGATAAGGGACATTATTGAATTTTCCATACCACTATTCAAAAGTGCCTTGAAAGAGGGAAAGGATATATATGAATTTGTAGAATCAAATTGTGAGTTGAATGAAGTAGGATTATCTTCTCTCTACACTAATGAAGGGTATTTGTTTGTCACATTACCACCCGAGCATGAAACGATGGTATATCGATATCAGGTAACTGTTTTTGAAAGTGCAGATGAAAAACTTAGGGGTATCAATACCACTTTTATAGATACCTTTTGGCGAGCGGCTTTTGGTAGGTATGAGGATATCAAACTGAACCTGATCAAGCAGTTTAAGGATTTGCCGAACCCGGCTACTTACCTAATCATTTCAAAACTCCATTTTCCTTTACGTCAAACATTTATGCCTGTGGCGAAAAGGTTGTTAGTGAAGCATCTAATGGTGTAAACGATATAGGGCCTTTGTAAACACCTACATAAACAAAAAAAGCTCCGATGAAGGAGCTTTATATATCAATTAAATCTATTCAATACTTATTCAACAGGAGTAGGATCACCACCTGTACCTCCACCATCGGTTCCGCCGGCATCTACACCTGAGTTGTCACCTCCACCATCAATTGGGGCAGGAAGTGTACTAGCAGGTGTTGGGTTATTATTCCTTGCCGGATTAACTAAAGATTCTTCTTTCGGGATGAGGAATTTAGTTGAAAGTGTTAATGCTAATAAAGCAATGGCCAAGCCCCAAGTTATTTTCTCTAATAAATCACTTGTCTTCTTGACGCCTATCATGTTACTAGCGCTAGATCCTCCGAACTGACTAGAAAGACCGCCTCCTTTTGAGTTTTGAGCAAGAATCACCAATACTAAAAGAACGCATACAACAATAATGAGCGTAATTACAAATACCATACTGCACTAATTATATTTCAACTTTTCAATTTGGTCTGCAAAGTAAGCCTTTTTTTGAGGAAACTTCCAAATTAATTTTTTGTAAATGTCGATAGCCTTTTCCTTCTTACCTTGCTTAATAAAGATCAGTGCTAAGTTTTCAGTAATGAACTCTTCATTGAACTCCACACTCTCCAAAGATAGGTCTTCCTTGATCTCCGATTCGTCCTCAGGCTGTTTTTCAAACCTTCGCTTTAACTGTGGTTCTTCATTGATGAATTTGTCAATCAGTTCATTTTGCTCTTTTCTCTTATCGTCCTCTTGACTAATCTCCTCTTTTTCCTTCAGCTCTTCTATGTACTGATCGACATTCTCTACCACAGTTAATTCCGTGGAGGCATCAAGTACCGCTTCTTTTGATTCTACTGTATTGGTAGGATTTTGAGGAGATTGATGGTATTCGGTATATATTTTATTGTGAGGTGAGTCCTTTGAGTGTAACGACTCTTTAAGCTGCTGCAAGTTTTTGAAAACCTCTTTTCTCAGTCTATCAGCCTCACTGTGACTCGGTTCTTTCACCTCGAAGTGCCCAGGAGGTTCCTTTGAGATTTCTACTTTAGAATTATCAATGTATTCGTGAGCTACTTTGGTCTCTTCAACCGGTTGGTCAATAGTTTCCTCTGGAGTAGCTTGTGCTTCTTCTTGATCTTTTACCTCTTCCTGATTCAAAATCTCTTCCTGATCACTTACCACTGTGTCATTACCCGTTTCTACTTCGGGTTCTTCCGGTTCTGTTTGAGTATCAAATGAATGAGGTAACAGGTTGTCGATTAAGTGCTTTAAAACCTTGCGATCTGTAGAATACATTGCCGCATAGTTCAATTTACTCTTGGTCTCAGGAGTTTTGTTATCGTAATTTCCTTTGGCAACAAGTGCATGGATAATTTGACTGTAAGGGTATTCTACAGCCAGCTCTTCTAACTTTCCTAAGTCACTGGAGCTTATAGCGTTGTATTGCTCTGCAGCCTTTAAAAACTTTTGCTTATTCAAGATCGGGAATCGGTTTTTTTATTATAAAAATAGATAAAAATCACCAATTGGCAACCGTAGCGTTGAATATGTCGAGCGTGATCTGGTCAAATATCTCTTCAATCAAATCTGCCTCTATAGCTGATATATTTTGTGAATTGTCAAAGTCCGTATAAAATGAAAACCGGCGGTTTTCGAAGTCAAACTCATCGTTTTCTATGTTGGTGTAGCTTACATTAACGGTGATAGTAAGCCTGGTAAGTGCCGCAGCATCTCCAAATTCCGAATCTTGAGATGCTGTAGGGGCTACAGGAGTGAGTGTGTACCCAACAATATTTCCTTCTATTTGTAGCTCGCCATCATCTTGAACTACAGCCAGGTTAGTATTCTGCTGGTAATAATCCCGTAACCGGTCGGTGAAAGTTTGGGAAAGGTTGGGAGGACCTCCATCGGCGTCATTGTAGAAGTTCTGGATAGAAATGTTATCCGCAGTGATATTCACTCCTGTGAAAGAATAAACACCGCATGATGAGCATATCCATAATGTACTGAAAAATAAGGCGCAGCATAAAAGAGGCTTAATTGTCTTCAAGTTCGTACTGTTTAATTTTTCTGTACAAAGTTCGTTCCGAAATGCCCAGATCCTGAGCTGCATACTTTCTTTTATTATTATTCTTACGTAAGGCTTTGATTATCAACTCCTTCTCTTTCTTTTCCAAGGATAAAGAATCCTCATCTTCATCCTCGTGGGTTATGTCTTCTATATCAGGTTCTTCAGAATGGATTTTATTGATCTGTATTGATGGTGTTGAAGGTTGGGCTACGGGAGGGTTAATGTCTAAAACGAAAGGCTGTTGGTCATTTTGCTCTTCCTCTGCCTCAGTTTTGGTTTCTAAGCAAACTCAAATACTCCGTGACCATAAAAATTTGTTTGATA
>JBCBSS010000013.1:0-83790 GCA_039819065.1 Bacteroidota bacterium | reverse complement strand
AGTTTTCAAAAGACGGTCGAGAAGAGATAAAGGGAATAACAAAACTTGCCAAACTCGATTTTCTTCTACGCTACCCACTCTATTTAGAAAGAGCTCTTAAGGCGATTGGAAAAGAACTAAAAACTAATGGTGAACTTAAGGATTATGAGCGGCAAAGTGTTGAGTCGAAAATGGTTCGCTTTAAATATGGGCCTTGGGATTTTAGGTATAGAAAATTTCTAAATCTCCTTATAGGTAAAGGGCTTATTAACATAAGAACTGATCGTAACGCGATTATGATCGCAATAACTGAGAAGGGCTTAAAAGTATACCGAGATTTGAAAGAAAGTAATGCTCAAGCAGACTTTTTTGAACGAGCTAGAGTGCTTAGGATCAATTTCAATATGGGAGGAACGAGATTAAAGAACTTCATATATCAGACATTTCCAGAAATAGGAAGCCTAAATTTTGGACAAGAGATAGACTATGGAGATAAGATTTGAAACACTAACACTGCAATGCAGAAAATCCAGAGAGGTCATTGATCTATCTCATTCATTGTCCTTTTTTCATGGTAAAATCAGCTCTGGAAAGTCATCTCTAGTCAGACTTATTAACTTTCTAATGGGGGCTGATTTAGAGAAAACAACTGCTATTCAACAAGAGCTAGTATCTGCTTCTCTGGTATGTAGAATTAAAGGAAATCAAGTTTTACTAGAAAGGGAAACACATGCTAGCAAAGTCAAAGTAACTTGGGAGAATTCGAAGGGTGAATCTGCCACGGTTTTGGCTCCAGCCAAGAGCCAAGAAACTGTACCTGTTTGGAATGACAATATTTTCAATTTATCAGACCTATTCTTTTACCTTCTGGAGCTTGATCCACTGAAAGTTAAGAGAAGTAAGAATCATGAGGATTCCCCTTTAATCAGACTCAGTTTTCGCGATTTCATGACTTTCTGTTATCTGGATCAAGATCACCTAGATTCATCATTTTATAGATTCAATGATCCTATTCTTCAAAACAAAAGTAGAGATGTAATGAAATTCGTAGTAGGCTACTTCTCCGAGCAGCTCAGCACTCTAGAAAAGTTAAGAGAACAGAAAAAAGATGAAAAACTTGCTAAAAGAAATTCTGCCAAAGAATTAGAGTCTTTCTTAGATAAGTTTGGTTACGGGGGAGAAGGTCAGATTAGTGCTGATATAGAGTTTACCCAAAAAAAACTAAAGGAAGCTCAAGAAGAGCAGTCCAAAGTCCAAAAGGGATATAATATAGATACACATTCAAGTGATGATTTACGTCAAAGCATAAGAAATCTGATAAGGAGAATTGATAGAACTGAAACAGCGTTAAATGACCTCGATTATAAGATAAATGAACAAGAGACATTGAGAGCAGAGTTGATGTCATCCAAGTTTAAATTGGCACGCTCAAAATCAGTAGTGGACATTTTCGCCAATGTAGCCTTCGAAAAGTGCCCGAGCTGTGGAACTGATATTCAAAAAAGGGAGAAAAAGAAAGGACATTGTGGGCTCTGTCAATCGGAAGTTGAAGCTGAGAAGGGGTCGGCCTCTGTACCACACGAAGAAGCTTTTAGGCTTGATTTAGATGCACGAATAAACGAATTGGAACTCTCAATAAAGGAGCATAAAAGGGCGTACAATAGACAAAAAAACTTACTGGTAAAGCTAAAGCGAACAAAATATGACTTGGATTTGAAGCTTAGGTCACAAGTTGAGCGGTACGAATCTACACTCCTCTCGACTTATAGGGATATTGACCGAAGAATAGCTACGTACAAAGAAAGGCTAAGTAATTACGAAAATGTCAAATTAATTCCAGAAGAAATTGCACGCCTTGAAAAGGAGGCTGATCAACTTGTAGCTGATGATCTAGAACTAAAACGTAAAATTGAAGCAGAAAAGTCAAAGCTGACAAAAGCCGGGGACTATATTGAAGAAATTCAAGATGAATTCTTAAGAATTATGATTGCTGTTGGACTTCCGGGAGTTAATGGTAATGATGAGATAATCATCAATAAGAAGACATGGGATGTGTCGGTTCTACCTGATGGAGAGGAAGTCTTTGCTTGGAATTTTAACAATGCCGGAAGCGGCGGGAAAAAGACACTGTTTAAAGTATGCTATGGATTGGCACTTCATTTAGTTGCAGCTCGGAATAATTTACCTCTTCCCAAATTCTTGATTATTGACACTCCAATGAAGAACATTGGTGAAGAGGTGAACAAAGACATTTTTGAAAAATTCTACAAAATTCTATACAAACTCAATAAAGAAGACCTTTCAAGCCATCAGTTTATAATTGTGGACAAGGAGTTTATAGAACCAGAGGGTGATTCTGATCTTGATATCTTCGAAAGGTATATGACGCCTGACGAAAAAGAACACCCTCCGCTTATCTCCTATTACCGAGGGGCCTAAATGAAAAACTGGTCTCAACTCCGCCTGGTGTCCAAACTAGACCAACTGGCAAACACCATTATGAAAACCGCTTTCTTACTCTCTGAAAACCTTTATGTTATCCAGAAAACCTTAAATCTGCTATGAAGGGATTCGTCGGATATTACGCGTTTAAAAAGGAGGTTCGTAATGTTTGATGACGTAATTAATACTATTGAGCAAGCAAAGGAATTACCAGCAGTCAAAAGGGTTTATCAAAATGAATTTGTCAGATCTAAGATCAAGCAGTTTGAGAGGTTCTTAGGCAGGATAATAAGACGAAACGTCAAAAAAGCAGTAGCTCCAACTAGAAAGAAATTAACTCTACTAAATTGGTTATTAATCAATGGTGTGGTAATCGCATATTTCGTAGGTAAGGCAGATGCTCAGAATATTCAATATATAGATTACATCTATTCAAACTATACGGTAATTGGAATTTTGAGTATTCTTACCAATGCCAGTGCTTTTATCTTACTGGGAGCCGGTAAAATTCTTAGGATAGCCTCAAGAATAATTTTACACGTATTTGCCTTTCTCCTGGCAACATTTATCATTTATTGGATAATCAAACAGATATGGGAGTTCTTCACCCAAGGGTCAAAATCACAAGATGAGATTCCACCAATTCAGTAACAGACATATTATACACTGTTACCTCCTAGTGAAACGGCCACCAATTGTGTTTATAGCTAATACCTCTCCCACCACTAATCCCAAGTAGGCATTTTTGTGCAACAACCGGGACACCGTAGAAGCCCCGCCTACAGGCAGGTTTTTGAAAACTCATTCTTTCCTAAACCAGAAAGTTTCAAACGTTAAAAAATGATCCAGTGAATCGTTGAGAGCCCACCCTCTCTTAAATTCCTTTAACCCATCACACCTACTCATACCTTAAGCTTTTCACAGGATTCGTATTGGCAGCGCTTACAGCATGATAGCCAATGGTTGCGATTGTGATGAGGAGAGAGGCTATACCAGCGATCAGAAATGTAGAAACACCTACTTCCGTGCGATATGTAAAAGTGGTAAGCCATTCACTCATAAAAAGGTAACTGATGGGTATTGCTAGCAAAAAGCCGATACCAACTAATAAGATAAAACCTCTGGTCATCTGGAGAATAATATGCGAGACACTCGCCCCTAATACTTTTCTGACACCGATCTCTTTAATCCTTTGCTCGGCAGCAAAACTGGCCAAACCAAATAACCCGAGTAGTGAGATGAAAATCGCAATCCCGGAAAAGTAGTTACTCAGAGTACCAATGACCAATTCACTTTGGTATTGTGCTTCGTAGTTATCATCCAGAAACTGATATTCAAATGGGTAGTCCGGGTTTAACTCTTTCAGGGTCGCTTCCAGATATGCCAGGCTTGCTTGATTATTCTGACCAGTTGTTCTTATGTTGATTACTTGGCTGTTTCCAGGCCTTAAACTAATGACCAATGGTTCAATTCCAGAATGTAGTGAATTGAAATGAAAGTCTTGTACAATGCCGATAATCCTTCCTGTTCTGCCCCAAAAAGTTACAGTGTGACCCACAGGCTCTTCCAAATTCATGATTTTAGCCGTCTGCTCATTAATGATCACATGCATAGAATCTGTAGCCAATAGAGGGTCGAACGATCTTCCTTTCAGTAATTCAATATTATAGGTTTCAAGAAGTCCATGTTCTGCAAAAAGAATATTGAAATTTGTTCCAAGCTCATTTTCTTTCTCCGGCCAGGAAAAGCCGCTCGCAGTAGATGTTCCTGAGTTGATCATGGTAGACTCACTGGAAAAAGCAAGATGCGTAAAATCAGGGTTGGACAATAACCTGGACTTTAATTGAGCACGAACATCGCTGTCGTACAAGTTGCCTTCTACCGGAACCAATATCATATTTTCTTTGGTGTATCCAAGGTCTTTATTTTTAACGAAGTTAAGCTGTTTCTGAACCACCAAAGTAGCAATAATGAGTATGGTAGAAATCATGAATTGAAAAACAACCAAACCTTTTCTTAGTCCCTTTGAGCTATTGTGTGATTTGAGTTTGCCCTTTAACACACTTATCGCTTTAAAATTGGAAAGCACTATCGAAGGATATATTCCGGAAACAATACCTACTACCAATCCTGCAGTCAGGAGTTTGGCAGCTTGATCGACGTTGATCAGGGAAAAGGCCATGGTTTTACCCACCAAAAGGTTCACGGGGGCTATAAGTACCATAACAAGGATGCCAGCCAACAGGGCCGAGAAGATGCCTAATAACGTCGACTCTGTCATGAATTGTAGTAACAAATGCCCGCGACCAGAGCCGACCACTTTTTTGACCCCTACTTCCTTTGCTCTTTTCGTTGATCGAGCAGTAGCTAAATTTATAAAATTGATAGAAGCGATTAAGAGGATAAAAATGGCCACTACCGTAAGCAATCGAATGTAGGTGATTCGACCTCCGGTCAATTGTCCATTTTCATAAATATTAAATAGGTAACGATCGCTAAGGGGTTGTAAAAAAATGGTAGCTATCGCTTCTTCATTGCCTATCTTCTCCTTTACATAACCTTCAATTTTAGTATTGAATTGATCGATATCAACACCCGGTTGTAGCTTCGTAAGGCCTCTTACACCATTATTCTCCCATTCATTCACCCAATCGTTCCGCTCTTTCCAAACTTGGTAAGGTGCAATGAAATCAAAATCAATGGTACTTTCGTCTGGAATATCTTCAAAAACGCCAGCTACCTGAAAACTACCGAACCCGTCTATTTCGAGTGTTCGTGACAGCGCTGGTTCCTCTCCGAAAAGACGTTCCTTGGTACTTTTTGACAAGTAGAGCTGCGATGGCGAAGTCAAGGCATTTTCAGCGCTTCCCTCAATGAACTCTACACTAAACACACTAAAAAAGTCTTCACTGGCCCAACGACCACTTCCTTTATGCCTTTGGTCTTCATTGATAAAAAGGAGTTCATACGGCCAAGTATATGCCGTTATCGCCTCCACCTCTGGAAAATCATCTTTAAAGGCAGTGTTGAGCGGTCCCGGAGTGGATTCCGTAGTCATGATCGTACCTGAAAAAGTTTGATGTTCTAACACCTGATAAATCTGATCAACGTCTTTGTGAAACCCATTAACCGATCGCTCAGATTCTACATAAAGGAGTAGTAAAATGCTGGCTGTAAGACCAACAGTAAGGCCTAAAACGTTGAGTAGTGTATATCCGCGTTCTTTCCAAAATGCACGGAGGCTTGTTTTAAATATGGTATTGAACATTGCTAAATAAATTGAGTTTTGATAGAACCATTTATCTCGAAGAAGAGAGAGTCTGAATAGCAAAAGAACGTCTATGCAAAACTTGACATTAGCATAAAACCTTCCTTTGGCTTTCAGGTTTTGTTCATAGTATTCGTCAAGATCACCCAGAATATCTTCTTGATAATCAGAATGGCAATAGAGCTCGAATAATCGTGTTGCGAACCTTTTTAGCATGGCTTAAATTGAAAAGCGATGTCAGGAATTTCTTTCCACAAGTCCAAACGCGTTTGCATATTGAAGTCCAAGGCCTCTTTACCGAAGGCCGTGATCTTAAAGTAGCGTTTGCGCTTGCCACCTCTGGTTTTTGTGGCTTCTCCCAGTGCTGAAGAGAGGAAGCCCTTATCTTCCATGCGTCTGAGTGCGGACTGAAGAGCACCCACAGAAACCTTTCTTTGTATACGTTTTTCAATTTCTTCTTTAATGGCCACACCGTAAGCATCTCCATAGAGTACACCCACGGTTAAAAGCACGATTTCTTCAAACTCTCCCAGTTGATATTTCTTCATTGCAACTATTTATTTCCTAAAAGTAGTTTTTATCCGTGAATCGAACAAAGTATTTTTCCTAAATGTAGTTTTAATTGCGAAATGCTGCGGATATCTGTTTCTGGTGGGGCTATCTGATTTTAACTATCCATAAGGCAAGGGCAAGTATGGGTGCAACAAAAAGCGCTATCCAAAGTCAACACGCATAATTCAGATTTATTTTCTCTTGATTCTTTTGTTTCTTTGACCGTGCGGAAACTGATTATAAGTGTGATGACAATGAAAAGTCTAATCACGGTTGGTTTAATGGTTCTGAAAGTTACTTTTTAGACAATTAATGTCTCATATTATTGCTTTATTGACAGATAATGAGGTTGAATAGAAACATATATATCCTTAGCATATTATTCCTCATATTATGTGTGAAAGCTAGTGGTCAGAGTCCTGATGTTATTGCTAAGGCAAAAAAAGTCATCAAAGAGGGTCAGCCAACTGAAAAAATTGAAGCTTATAATCAGCTAGGTTGGGAATACCGTAAAATGTACCCTGACAGCTCTATTTATTTTCTGGAAAACTCAGTCGAATTAGTAGAACGCTCCAAAGACGATCAACTCTTACCGACAACCTATAACTACCTGGGCGTAGCCTATCTTTATAAAGGAGACTATTTAAACTCCTATGATTATCATGAAAAGGCGAAAGACCTAGCCTTAGCGAAGAAAGACAGCTTACAATATGCTCACGCACTCAATAGTCTGGGTAGGCTTTTTGAAGGGACAGCAGCCTATGATAAGGCCATAAACTATTATAATCAAGCATTAGACATATTCCTGAAATTAGATGACAAAGTCGGTCTAGCCTATATATACTCCAGTCTGGCCACTTTCTATCAAAGCCAAAAATCATATGCAAAGGCGGAAGAGATGTCAAAGCGAGCGCTAAACATCCGGATTGGTGAGGGCCTTTGGGTAGGTGTGGCTTTTAGTTATTTAGAATTGGCCAAAATCTACGCGGCTTCAAATAAAAATGATTTGGCATTCGAAACACTGACGAAGGCAAAGTCACATAGTGATAGTATAGAAGTGAATCTTGTGCTCAAAGCTGAGGTAAATACTGAAATTGCTGATCTACATAGAAAAAATCGACAGTTCGATGAGGCCAAGCGCCTGATGGAAGACTCAAAGAATATCGCAGAAGGCATCACCAATCAGAACTTGTTTATGAAAGTTTATAACCACTATGGCCTATTGAGCTATGATCTGGGTGATTATGATCAAGCGATTAGTTTTCATGAAAAAGTAGTGAGTGCCGCTGAAAAATCAGCCTTTTGGACAGAGCTCAAACAATCATATCTGTATTTATCGAAGAATTATGAAGCGAAAGGAGATACCCAAAAGGCATTTGAATACTTCAAAGAGTACAATGAGATTGAAATTAAATTCCTGGATATCGAGAAAGCCAGGTTAGTGCAACAGCATGAATCTAGAATAGCGCTCGAAAAAAGGGCCAGGGAAAATGAACTTTTAAAAATTGAAAAAAAGAAAAATGATGAGCTTTTAGAAGAGCAAAAGATCCGAAATTTTGCGCTTACGGCATTAATCTTTGTGTTAATCATTCTTGCCCTTACGTTTCAAAGAAATGCTAACAAAAAGAAAAGAGCCAATGCAAAGCTCCTCAAACAAAAAAATAAGCTGGCGGATATTAATCTGCAGAAGGACACGCTCATGAATATCATGGCTCACGATCTAAAGGCGCCATTCAACAGAATCACTGGCCTGGTTGATTTAATCAAAATTGACAAAGCTAACCAGGGCCAATACATACAAATGATTGATCAAATGAGCCTTAGTGGAGTCGAACTGATTAAAAACGTATTGGAAGTCAACAAGCTGGAGGCTGGAGAAGCCAGGGAAAACATAGTACAGGTAGATTTAGAGTACTTATTGAGAGAGAAACTCAACCACTACTCAGAAGATGCTCAAAACAAACAGATTGAACTGAAAAGCCACATTTCCACTGATGGTAATTTTGTTACCAATCAATTATACCTTGAGCGCATTGTTGATAATCTGATTTCAAATGCCATTAAATACTCCCCTTCAAACGCGACTGTCAATGTAGAATCTGTTTTGGACGATCATCGACTCAAATTAACAGTCAAAGATGAAGGCCCCGGCTTTACAGAGGAAGATAAAAAGAGCCTCTATACTAAATTTAAAACACTCTCGGCCAAACCTACCGGAGGTGAAGCCTCCAATGGACTAGGGTTATCACTGGTTAAAACCTTAGTGGAGAAGCTAAAAGGCGAGATTACGCTACACAGCCAAGTCGGTAAAGGAAGTACATTCGAAATCGTTATACCCGAGTTGAGTTAGTTGTATGTTAGTGCATCATATTTGCTCCTAATAACGTGGCCTGGCAATGATGATAAATGATTTCATCTGAATGTCCGCTATACATCTGGATCCGCATCCTAATAAATGCTATATAATGCCCTTCGTTATGTCAATATAACTTTGATTCTTCGGTAGGCCTTACAGTTTTTCTTAAAGGAAGGAGAGTTATACGGCCAAGGGGGGTGTTTGAAACACTTTTTTACTACTTCTCTTAAACGAAGAATTGCCATGCAACAGAAATAGACATCCGACTGTGGATCAGAAAGCGACAAATGTGTGTGGAATAAGAGGATAGGCCATGGAGCTAAAGTTGTAAGATTAATGCTTTCTTCTTTACCCTCGTTATGATTAAATTATCAATGAACTGTCCCAAGTTATTATATCCTGATGAATAAAAAGACTAAACATCAATCCGCTTTGAAAGATACGGTATACATCTTAGGTAAAGCAGCAACAAAAGGTTCAGCAGGCAACATCGCAGACGGCTTAAAATCAGACTTGATAGAAGATGGTATGAAGATGCTTGAAGATGTGGGAACCGAAGTCTTGAAAGAAATTGCGGGTTTGGCCGTGGGTCCTCTCCTTCGAATTGTATTAAAAATTACTAGTACAGTAGCAAAAAGATTGGATCGTTTGGAATCGCGGCTTGATAGTATTGAAAAGTCCGTAGACAAAATCTCATTACATTCTTTTGATTTAGCCTTGCGTTTAATCGAAGAGTCGCTCGTACTTCCACGGGACCAAAGAGACCAAAAGTTATTTAGAAGTATTCGGCTGACTCAAGCCATTAACGAACTCGAAAGAAGTAAAATTTTATTGGAAAAAACAGAGCATGACTATTCCGACGCTTTGTCTTTCAGTGCAATGATGATTCAAGGCATGATTGCTTTTGAAATACCAGGATCTTCTGGCTACCCACAGCAAAAATTGAGTGAGTGCTTAAACATCTTAAATACTGAAATTAGTGATTTCGAAAATAGTATAACCACATTAGAAGGGAATATCAGAGAAGAAGTAAACAATCTCAACCAAGCTATCAATTCAATTGGACCTCCTAAAATTAAGCAAGTAAAAATAGGTCAGGTTATAACCGAAATGATTCAGAGTGACGCCCACCATAAAGCCGAGGTGAATGAAAAATCTGAACCGTACGAGCGGAATATTAAAAAAATGGAAAACGAAATTAGTTTGTACAAAGACCGGCTGGAGCAAACGAATACCTTAAAAGAGTGGATTAAGGGTGTTATCGAACGCTACAGAGAATAAGAAGGTGTCCTTCAGTGTGTTTAAAGCATTTTTTGATAAAGTAATATTCTCAACTAACTGATTAAAAATCCAAGATACTCCATAATACTTAATTGAAAGATCGTCGGCAAAATCCCTGGGCGAAAATCTTGGACAACCAGCCAATTACTAAGGTTGCCGAGCTTAACATAAAATTAATTGGGCATAGATAAGTTAACCTTGAATAACTTTTCAAAATATTGATATTTGAAACAGTTTACAGCATTTGGAGCCTTATTCTCAAATATTATTCTTCTTAGCAGTGGTAGGTGCTTTCAATGGGCTCTTTCTGAGTGTCTACTTTGCATTTTTTGTTAAGCACAGAAACAAAGCCAACTATTTTCTTTCCGCCTTACTATTTGTCATTGGGTTTAAAATCATCATATCTGTCTTTCTCAATTTTAATCATAGCCTTTCCGAGAAGATAGTTATCGTTGGTTTTTTGGCTAACATGCTTATTGGCCCTTTCTTCTACCTGTATGTGAAATCATCCATTACTGAGAAAAGTCGCGTTGACAAATACTGGTGGTTACACGTTGTTGTGTCGGCCACTGCCATATCCTTAATTGGCGCTTTATATCCTGCTGCCTTTAGTTATGCTGATGGGGTTACTAAACTATCTCAGTATATCGCGGCATTAGTCCATTTCCAGTGGTTTGTTTACTTGATTTTGACCGCTTTACTATTGAAAGACGGTTTTCGAAATGTCTTGAAAAGTGGGTTTAAACTGAACAACGAAGAAACCTGGTTGGTGAGCCTGTTTATGGCTATTGCCGTTTTCTGGCTAGGCCCTCTCGTTACTACCCATACTACTTACATGGTCGGTGCCCTGTCTTTTTCAATGATTTTCTATACCCTTGTATTTCTATGGGTTTTTAAGTTTCGCAAAACATCCGGTTTTTTCGACCCTCAGATAAAATACGCGACCAAAAAGATAGACGCGGCTGAAGCTCAAACCATAGCCATGAAACTAGATGAGTTATTTAGTGAGAAAGAACTATTTAGGAATCCAAACTTGAAAATTGCTGAAGTGGCGGAGCAACTGCCAATACCTACTCAGCGTTTATCACAATTCTTGAATGATAATCTCGGTAAAAGTTTCTCGCTTTACATCAATGAGTATAGGATTGAAGCGGCCAAGGAAGCGTTAGCGCAAAACAATAAATACACGCTCGAAGTAATCGGTTATGAATGCGGATTTAATTCAAAATCGACCTTTTTTACCACATTCAAGAGCATCACAGGCCTAACCCCCGCCAACTTCAAAGCACAAGCGAAATAGTTTCTCTTGTTAAGTTCGGAAATACATAACCGAACTTCGATTATACAATCCAGAACCCTTTTTTAGGCTACTTACTTCAACTTGCCTCTCAACAATCAATACAAGTCAGAGCATGTTTAGAGGTAAAGCACTGAATCTATCAAGAAGTCTAAAAGTAGCCATTTTGGTCATTGGCTCATTATTAATTTTCAGGGAGTCGACTATGGGGCAAACCATACAATCTGTATCAGGTCGTGTGATCAACTCCAGCAATGAACCTACATTCGGAAATGTAATTGTACTATCTCCTAAAGACTCCACCATTATCACTGGTACGAGCTTCATAGAAGGATACTTTGAACTGTCTAATCTGAATACGACAAGCTTATTCTTAAAACTGACCTCTTTAGAATTTGAAGATCTATTTATCACCATTGTGTTCGAGGGCGAACCAAACATTGATCTGGGTGATATCATGGTATCAGATGCGCCTATCAAATTGGAAGAGGTGGTAGTAGCTGCTCAAGCCCCCATTGTAGCACAAAGGCCTGATGGTTCTATAGAATTAAAAATAGCAAATACAGCCCTGGCATCCAGCACCTCTGCCCTAGAGATAATTGGTAAATCACCAGGCGTCTTGGTGGATGAAAATGATGAGATAAGCATATTTGGCAAAGGAAATGCCGTCATATTTATCAATGGGATAAAGGCTGACAATCAGCGTTTGTCCACCATATCACCCTCTACCATTGCATCCATCGAAATCATTACCAATCCGGGCCCTCGATATGATGCAGCAGGTAATGCGGTCATCAATGTGATCACCAAACGAAACCTGGATGAGGGTACAAAAGGCGTGGTAAAAAACTATTACAGCTACAACGACTTTGCCGGGTATGAGAATAGGATAAACACGGACTTGAATTATAAAAAGGGCAAATGGTCTTTGAATGCATCCTATGGCCTACTGATAGGCAATGACCGATGGTCAAAAACGACTACTAGAACCAGAAATGAATCAGATGATTTTTTTAGCTCTGACATAGCCCTGGACTGGCTATACGAGCGCAATAATTTTTCTAACTACAGCTTTGGGGGTCAATATGATCTGACTGATGACTCATACCTCTCCTTGGAGTACAATGGCGCCTATGAAGATATGGGAGGAGACCAATTAAGTAACAATACCATCATAGATGGAGGAACAGGTGTCTACAATAGTCTTTTGATAATGGATGACCTGAATCGTAAAAACATCTTCAACATCAATTACTTTGACCGAATGGACAGCTTAGGCAGTAACCTATTCATCGGAAGTCAATATGCTTCTTATCGGAACGACTTTGATAACGATATCACTGAATCGAGTACGGTAGATGGAATAGAAACTATTGCCATGATCAACAATGTGGGAGAAGGAGATATTCAGATTTTTAGTGTTCAGGCCGACTATACCAAAGTTTACAGCGATAAGATTAGCCTCGAAATGGGAGGGAAGTTTTCTTACGTGGATAATACCTCATTCACCGACTTTTTCGATTTACAGGAAGGAGGGGCATTGGTTAGAAACATTGGTTTGTCCAATAGTTTTCAATACTACGAGAGAGTACCGGCAGCCTACGTGAATTTCAAGAAACGAATCAATGACAATACCAATTACAGTCTGGGGTTTAGAACAGAACTGACCGACTACACTTTGGCGACCAGTGTGGATGAAGGTTCGGTCATAGAAGATAACTACATCAATATATTCCCGAATGCTTCATTCGACACTAGAATTTCAAATCGGACAAACGTATTCTTTACCTATTCCTCAAGAATCCTTAGGCCTTCTTATGAATCGTTAAATCCCTTCGTGATCTACCAGGATGAGTTCACCTCCATTCGTGGAAACCCTGACTTACAACCCTCCAGAATACACAGCTTGGAAATAGGTGGGGCTTATGATGATTGGCATCTAAAAATGGGTTATACCTATACCATTGATAGAATTACCCGGGCCGCATTCCAACTCGAAGAAGGGTCAAGGGAATATGTTTTACAAAGCACTAATTTTGATAAAGAACATGCTTTTTTGATCTCATTATCTCGCAATATCAACTTAAAATGGTGGCAGTCCACTAATAACTTAAGTGCCAGCTATAACAACTTGATCGATGGGAGCGGAATTTTTGAAATCAGGGATAATGAACCGAGCTTCTACTTTTATTCTCAAAACAGCTTTAAGGTAGATGATTGGATCACTATATATTTAACCGGTTGGTATTTAAGCGACTTGCAGGACGGTGTTTATCTGAGAGAAAACCAGTCCACGGTTAACATTGGCCTTGAGAAAGACTTTTTAAATGGGGTTTTGAGGTGTAATCTCGATTTCAACGATATTTTTCATACCATCAGAGCAGACGGCAATTACAGATCAGGTACAACCGATATCGTATACGGCAATACTTTTAACACTAATTATGTAAGGTTTTCAGCTTCCTACAGTTTCGGAAAACTTAAGAAATCACACTATAAAAACAGGAAAGTTGGAGAGTCCGAAAGGAGACGGATTTAAAAGGTAAAATACCCATCAGCAGGAAACGAGACGGTCATTGATAATTGCTTCAGGATGTGCTTGCGAAAGATTATTTGGCTAGTACGAGTGCGGCTGGCTGCCAAAATTCCAGGCCAGCGTTAGCCTGTGGGCTGAAGGTTAAATTTTGTCTTGATTTTTCTTTGCTCGTCCCGACAAGTCGGGATGAAGGCTATCTGGTGATCAAGGCCCTCCAATTTTATTTGACCTTATGCTAATCCTCAATGGTGCAAAACCTCGAAAACTCAATAAAAGTGAAAATCTCAGGATTCAAAATCCATCATAGAATGCTCAAGAAGCACTTTATAAGGAGTTGAATGTGGTTTTTACAGAAAAATAATTATCAAGTAGACTTTAGTGATGTCACATAAATCTCAATTACGCCAACTGGCTCAACATCATCCCTGCGAAAGTCAAAGCCAGGAAAAAGCCAAACATATCCGTAACAGTAGTGAGTATAGGGCCAGAGGCCAGTGCAGGGTCTACTTTCATTCGCTTGAGCACTAATGGAATGGTGCCTCCAAGTGAAACGGCCACTAACGTATTGATCGCCAATGCCCCGCCGACTACCATTCCCAAATAGGCGTTGCCTTGCCAGAGCCAGGCTGCAGCACCAATCAGTACGCCCAGTACAAGACCGTTGATCAGGCCAACCGATACTTCCTGCATCCATACCCTAAACACTTCGAAGGGCTTTACCACACCTAGCGACAATTCTCTTAAACTCACCGCAACTGCCTGATTGCCGGAGCAGCCACTCATATCGGATATAATGGGTAGAAAGACAGCTAAGGCGATCACAGCCGAAAGGGTTTCTTGGTAGATGGCGATGATACTGGCTGCTACAATATTCAACAGGATATTCACGCTCAACCATGACAACCTTCTTTTAGAACGGATCCAAATCGGCATGGTCCTCAATTCTTCCCCACCAACAATACCTTGCGTTTCCAGGTGTTCTACATTGATCTGTTCGGCCTCGGCTTCTCTAACCTCCTTGCGCAGTACCACACCGATTAGTTCCTGAGTTGAGTTGAGAACGGGTACGCCATAGAAATCGTGATCATCGAAGAAGCTGATCATATCCTCTAACGTATCGGTATCTCTGACGGTCAGAGCATTCTCTATGACGATTCTGGATAAAAGTGTATCAGGTTTCGATAGCAGCAAATCCCGCATGCGCAGGACGCCAACAAACTTTTTCTGCTTGGTGACATAGATGTATTGCAGGTTGTAGGTCTCGTATTCCTTGGCATGCTCCCGCAAGTCATCAATGACACTACCCACCATGTTGGATTCATCAAAGGCGAGAAACTCTGTGATCATCAAACCACCGGCCGTATCATAATCATACTGTATGAGTTTTCGGACGTTCTCCGCTTCCTCAGGCTTCATCTCTTCGATGATAGCCCTGGCATCTTCTTCGTCCATCTCAGTAAGGAAGTCTGCCTGTTCATCACTACGCATTTCTGAAATGATGGCTGCAGCCTCCTTGGTTTCCAATTCTTCCAGGATTCTAAAGGCCTGCACCCAGGGGAGGTCTTCCACTACGTCAGCTGCATCTTCCGGCTGCAGCAATGTGAGCAATTTGAGGCGGTCATCAATATTTATATGGCTCACCGCTCCAACGATATCTTCAGATTTTAGCTCATCAAGGTAGGTTTTGATATCTTCAGCCGAATCGACATCAATCAATTCTTTCAATTGTTCCCAGGGGCGATTTTCGTGCATGGTTCTTCTCGGTTCTTCCTACAATGAAAATTACCCAGTTATTCTCGCTATTGCTAATAAGAAGCCTTTCCTTTCGTCGGCGTTTCGAGTTTGTTATGAATTAGCGGCTAAAGCCTTATTGTTCGAGCTATGGGTTGCCACGGGTTAAAACCGCGTGGCAATAGGGGCTTGCTGTTCGGTGGTTTCTTTCGATGATTTTATTTGAATTGTAGGTCAGGTATTTCTACCTAACGCAGTCATCCTGGAAGAATCTTAATTGGCCAGTATATAATTATTTATAGTGTACCGTATCATTAACATGATAGTGCCTGCCACGAGGTTTCAACTTCACTCTATTCAAGCAAGTACTCCGTAGCCAATGAGATTCTTCCAGAAAGACGGAGGGATTATAACCATTTCAGCCATAACACCATCAAATGATTATAAAATCACATCATTTGTTGAATAAATTACTTCAACATAGGAAATCAGCTACCTCTACTAATCATTCCTGATCGTTTTCACCGGATCGAGTCTGGCCGTTCTATAGGTATGTGTGGTTACTGTAAACAGTGCTAGTAAGCATGTGGTAATCGCTACAACAAATAGCCACCAGAACATGATTTCTATGTGATACGAAAAGCTATTGAGCCAATCTTTCATGATAAACCAGGCCAGCGGGAGCGCAATCAGGTTGGCCAGCAAAGTGATTTTAATGAATTCAGAGGAAAGCCTTCGCATAAGGTGTATCAATGATGCGCCCAGCACTTTTCTAATCCCGACCTCTTTGGTCTTTTGCTTGGCGGATAACGCGGAAAGACCGAATAAGCCCAAGCACGAAATCACGACCGCAATGATGGTGAAATAGTTGGCTACAGCACTTACCTTCTCTTCAAAAGTATATTGCTGGTTGATGGTATCATCGAGAAAATGATATTCGAAGGGGGTCTGCGGATTGAATTTCTGCCAAACTTTCCGAACGCCGTCGATAGCTGAGGCATCCGAGATTTTCATCATCACAATACCAAAGAGATCAAGCGAGTTACTCGACCCATAGTCGTCCATCAGGTAGAATACCTGCGGACCTATCCCATGGTGAAGTGATTTGAAATGAGCGTTTTCTACTACACCGACTATAGTAACTTCGTTCCCTCCAGCGACTGTAACTTGCTCTCCTATGACGGATTCGAAACTGATCGCTTCGGCAATTTCTTCGTTAATAATAACGGCATTGGACAAGTCAGCCTTGTTATCAATGCTAAAATTGCGACCGTCAACCAGATTCATTTTCATCATAGAAAAGAAGTGCTCATCAATAGCAATGGTTTCTACGGTATAAGGAACACTTTGGTCCTGTCCTTTCCAGGTTAGTTCGGTAGAATTTAAGCTCACCATAGGCAAAGACTCCTTGATCGTCACACCTTCTACCGCCGGTGTCGACAAAAGGTCATTTCTAACCGTTAAGTACTGCTTACCAATATCGCCCTTGGCCGGAATGTAGATGATGTTTTCTTTGTCAAAACCAAGGTTAGTATTTCTCATATAATCCAGTTGTACCCTCACCACAATTGCTCCGGTGATCAGGATGATCGACAAAACAAACTGAATCAAGACCAGTCCTTTGCGTAAGAAGCCTGTTCTGGAACTGCTAATGCCACCTTTTAGAATAGCGGAAGGCTTGAAGCCTGAAAGGTAGAAAGCCGGGTAGAGGCCGGACAATACCGTAGTGGCCAGTATTACCACTATGGCCATGCCAATAAGCCAGATGTCACTATAGTTGATGAATAATTGCTTGTCGGTGATGAGGTTGAAAGCGGGCAAGAATATTTCTACCAAGAGCATGGCCAGAACGAATGCAACAGTCACCATGAATAGAGATTCTGCCAAAAACTGAATAACCAACTGCCCTCTCTGTGCTCCTATTGCCTTTCTTACACCCACTTCTCTTACTCGCTTCAGTGCTTGTGCAGTAGCGAGGTTGGTGAAATTCAGGCAGGCAATGAGCAAAATGAAGAAAGCTACTATGGAGAAAATGTAAACGTATTTGATATCTCCAACCTTGGCATGTTGTGTATTTATACCCGTTTCGAGATGAATGTCAGTCAAAGGCTGTAACCACAAGTCACTTAGCCTTTCGTAAGCTTTAGGGCTGTTTTCTCTTAATACATCGGCAATTTTCTGAGCCGTTAACTTGACATCCGCACCAGAAGTCAGCTGAATGTAGGTTTCATGAATGAAGTTCGTCCAGCTATAGCCATTCTTCCAAAACCTTTCAGCGCGTTGATGGGATTGGAATATACTGAATTGAAGGTGTGAGTTTCCAGGAATATCTTCCACTACAGCCGAGACATATAAGTCAGCCCAGTTATTCCAGTTGATCGTTTGGCCTACCGCAGATTGACCACCAAAGTACCTTTCTTTGGCAGATTGTGTCAGCACCAATGCCCCCATATCCGGAAACATCGCGTCAGCATCACCGGTGTTCAGCGGAATGTTCAACATCTTAAATAGAGAAGCATCTACTAGCCCGACTTGATCCTCGTAGAATGCTTTGTCCTCATATACATATGAACTTCTTGACCCCTTATGTATTCTAGCTGATTCTATCACCTCGGGTACCTCGGCTTTGATCGTTTCTGCCAATAAACCGGGAAGATTAGCCGATTTGTTGCCGGTTTCCTCCCATTCTACTATTATCCTGTATAGGTCGTTTTTATTTTGGTGAAATTGATCGTAGCTCAGTTCATGCCTTACCCAAAGGATGATCATAAGTGCACATGCCATCGCCAGTGACAGACCGGATATATTGATGAAAGTGTAGGTGCCTTGTCTGCTTATTGTTCTTAGGGCTATTTGGAGGTAGTTTCTGATCATATTAGTGGCTATTTAGCTGTTTAGCGGTAGGCTGTTTGGCCTTTAGCTTTTCTTAATTTTTGAATAAATGCGTTCAACTGCTTTTCGTTGGCTATTAGTGCCTCGTTGATCTCTTGAAAGTCATCAGGCTTTAGGAAGTTTAAGTCTTTTGCAAGCAAAAGCTGATATTCCAATTCTGATGCTGACCCCATAGCGATGTCGAAGCATTTGGCTGGTTCTTTTTCAGTGCTTCTTCCGCATCCTTCGGCAATGTTAGTGGCCACGGAAGCTGAGCTTCTTCTCATCTGAGATATCAGGCCATATTGTTCTTCTTTTGGAAAGCTGATAGTGCTTTGATAAATCTTCATTGTTACTTCATGTGCATTTTGCCAAACTTTCAATTGCTTAAAATCTCTCATGTTGTAGGTATTTGATTTTCTAGAAGAGGCTGTCTCAAAAGCCAGTCATTTCGACGTTAGGAGAAATCTCTCTCGATTTAAAGTATTGATTATTAGTAAGATAGATTTATCGTCCCGACTTGTCGGGATGACCGCTCAGAACAGCTTTTGAGACAGCCTCCGTGATATAACTAATACCCGACCCCATTATGTCTCCTTCAGCGCATCTACCGGGTTGGCTACAGCTGCTCTTATCGACTGTACACTGACGGTAACAAAAGCTATTGCCAGCGTAATCACCATACCGAGTAGGAATGTCCAAACATTCAATTCTATTTTGTAGGCAAAGTCTTCTAGCCAATTATCCATCATGTACCAGGCAAGAGGCCAGGCCACAACATTGGCAATCAAAACCAGCTTGGTGAAGTCCTTCGATAGCAATACCGTTATTCCAGGTATTGAGGCTCCCAAAACCTTCCTGATGCCGATTTCCTTGACCCTTTTTCGGATGGTAAAAGCGGCTAAACCTAGAATACCTAAACAGGCGATGAGCACAGCCAACATTGAGAAAATGGAGAATACTTTGTGGAATTTATCTTCGGCTATGTAAAGGTCATGAATGTCTTCATCTACAAACGAATAGTTGAAAGGTCGGCTTGGTGAGAACTCCTTCCATTTGTTTTCGATGTATTTGATGGTTTGGCTTAGGTCATCTCCGTTAATTCTGGCCACTATAAAACCTAAGCCCATGGTATTCTCGCTGTGTAGCGAAAAGGCAATGGGTTGTATCTCAGAATGCAAGGACGCAAAGTGAAAGTCTTTGACTACTCCTATGATTTGTGCATTCTTTCTTGACCATTGGCTGCCGGTGAAGGCAGAACCGACAATAGGCGTACCGATAGGCTCTTCTAAACCTAAAAAGTCAACCGCTGATTCATTGAGGATATAAGCACCCATTTCATCGGTAGATCGATCTCGGCTAAAGTCCCGGCCTTGTACCAAGTCTGCTTCCAGTGTTTTTAAAAAATCGTGCTCTACTATGATAGTAGGAATCAGTATTTCTTCCTCTTGCCCGTCCAGATAGTAAGGCCTCCAGCCACCGATTCTAGAGGTGATGTCATTACTGGATGCTGTTACCTGGGTGATACTTTGATTGGCAACTAATACATTTCTAAAGCTTTCATACTGCTCTGCCATCTCTCGCGTTTGGAGTGGTATTTTAACCAGTAAGTCAGGGTTCATACCCAATTTGGTATTGCGCATGAAAGATATCTGATTTTGAATTACCAGTGTGCCAATGATCAGCGTGATGGAAATACAAAACTGAATTATAACCAAGAGCTTTCTGAGGTTTAAATACCCTTTGCCCATTTGTACCTGTGATCCTTTTAGAACTCCTGAAGCTTTGAAAGAAGAGAGGAAAAACGCTGGATAGGAACCCGACAATACACCTACGAATAAAGAACAACCAAAGAGTGCCGCTATGTAATCAAGCCTGATCAATCTAGCCCCGGCTATTTCTTTTCCTGTAAGATGGTTGAAATAAGGTAGCAGCAGTTCGGCAGAAACCCCTGCCAGAGTGAAGGCTACCAAAGATATTACGATGGACTCACTCAAAAATTGAAAGATCAGTTGGCCCTTGTGTGCACCAATGGACTTTCTCAAACCCACTTCTTTTGCTCTATCGATAGAACGAGCCGTAGAAAGGTTCATATAGTTAATGCACGCGATCACGATGATAATCAAAGCCACACACGAAAACACATAGATGTAGGCAATGTCTCCGGCCGGTTCTATTTCACCGGTCAGTTCGGAGTGCAGGTGGATATCCTGCAAAGGTTGTAATGTATAAATCGGGCCTTGTCCGTCGTTGTAGAATTGAGATATAAATTCAGCAATTTGCTGCTCTACCTGGGTGTGGTCGGTTTGCTCAGGAAGTTGGATATAGAGATGGTGACTGGTACCCGTCCAGTTATCAAGTACCCATTTCGGATAGAATGACTCAGCTCCTCGAGTAGATATAACCATATCGGCCTGTATATGGGAATTGGAAGGCATATCTTGCATTACACCACTCACTTCCATATCGCGTCCTTCTAACTTAATAAACTCACCCACAGGGTCTTTTTCGCCGAAATACTTTTGCGCCATGGCTTCACTGATCACTACCGTGTTCGTGCCTTCCAATACCTTTTTCGGATTACCCTGAATGAGTGGAAAAGTGAACACGTCAAAGAAACTGCTATCAGCATGTAGAATACGCTCTTCTATAAATCGCTTCTCCCCATACTCTACTAAATTTGAAAAACGCTGTATCCGGACTTTATTTTCTATGATGGGCAAGGCCGTTTGCAGCGCTGGCCCTAACTGATAGGTAGTCTGTGCACTTTGATTGCGCTTATCCCCACCTTGTAGGAACGACCCAGCAACACGATAGATCCGATCACCCTTTTCATGAAACTTGTCGTAGCTTAATTCATCCTGTACGAAGAATAGAATGAGCAAACAGCTGGTCACACCTAGCGTCAGCCCGAGAATATTGATTACCGAAAATGACCAGTTTTTGATCAGTGTTCTGTAGGAAGTTTTAAGATAGTTTCTGAGCATTTTATTGGTTTTTAACTGTTTAGCGACTGGCTATTTGACCTTTGGCAATTAGCTTTTAAGTTTTCTTTTTTTGCACAAATGTGTTTGACTGCTTAAAATCTCTCATTTTCTAGGTATTTGATTTTCAAGAAGTTAGCTAAAAAGCCAAAGGCCAAATAACCAACTCCTGACATCGTCACCCGTCTTCCTTCAACGAATCCACCGGATTGGTCAAAGCCGCACTAACCGTTTGGTAGCTAATGGCAGCTAAGGCGATAACCAGTGAAATAATACAAGAAATCACAAAAACTTCTGCACCCAACTTAATGCGATAAGCAAAATCCGTTAACCAAGTGTTCATTGCCCACCAGGCAAGTGGCCAGGCGATTACATTGGCAATGATGATCAGCTTCAAAAAGTCGCCGCTCAACAGATATGAGATATTCGCCACACTGGCTCCTAGTGCTTTACGGATACCAATCTCCTTGATGCGCTGAGCCGCTGAGAATGATGCCAGCCCGATAATTCCGAGGCAGGCAATGAAGATAGACACCTTAGAAAACAGTGAGAATAACTGCCCCTGAATCCGCTCGTTTTGATAAAGATCATAGAAGCTTTCGTCCAACATTCTATAATCAAAGGGATACTGTGGGGCGATTGCTTTCCAAGCCGATTCAATGTCCGAGATCGCGCCTTTGAATTGCTGCCCATCCACTTTGATGGCAAAGACTCTGGCTCCTTGTGTCATAGTAATTACCAACGGTAGAATCTCGTTGTGCAAAGAAGCAAAGTTGTAGTCTTTTACCACTCCAACGATGGTTTTAGGAACAGTATCCATCATCACGTTTACCAATGATCTGCCTATGACCTCATCCGGGGTCAGCCCCAACGCACGAGCAGCGCGTTCATTGATAATGGCCGCGCCAGATAGATCAGTGCCATATTCTTCCGAGAAATTGCGCCCTGCAACAAAATCAATGTCCATGGTCGGGGCGTAGTCATAATCGCAGAATAAGGTTCTCATACGGATGGCCTCTTCTTGGCCTTCTATATCAAAAGACATGGTATCATGCATGCCACCAGGCTCACCTGTCGCTTTGGAGACTGACTTGACGTAGGGGCTTTGCAAAAGTTGTATTTTGAACGTTTCTCGATTTTGATAAAGAGGAGCGTTGTTGACATCCACAAGTACAACTTGCTCCGCACTAAAGCCTAAGTCTTTGTTTCTCAATAAGCCGAGTTGATCCCCTACGAAGAAAGTACAAATGATCAGAAATACTGAGATAGTGAATTGTAGAATGACCAATGCCTTTCTGAGGTTCTTGCTGCTCGGGCCGCTTTTCATTTGTCCCTTGAGCACCTTTACGGGCTTGTAGTTGGATAGTAAGAAAGCTGGATAGCTACCAGAACATATACCCAGCAAGGCTACAAACAAGCTCATGGTGAGTAACATCTCCGGTGCCCATGGGTGAAAGACCAGTTCCAACCCAAAGCGCTGATTGAACAAAGGAAGCGCCAATTCTACTACCATAGCACCTAGCACCACTGACAGCAAGGATATGATCATTGACTCGCCCAAAAATTGCCCTATCAAGCTGGCACGCGTAGAGCCCATGGTTTTTCTAACGCCCACTTCCCTGGCTCGTAAGACCGACTTGGCCGTGGCCAGGTTCATAAAATTCACACAAGCCACTACGATGATAAACAAGCCTATGATAGTGAAGATCACTACACTGGATCGATTACCATGCAGGATGCGATCATAGCGAACGTTGTGCTCGAAATACACATTAGCCAATGGTTGAAGTGTAATATCCACTCTGGCCTGATTTCGCTCGAAGTCTTCGCCAAAATACTTGTCCATGAATGACGGAAACTGAGGCTCCAGGCTCGCCTGGGATACCCCATCTTTAAGCACCACATAAGTGATCAGTCTATTATTCCACCAATCGTTATACCCTCTGTTGTTTCTTACCACTGCGATATTTGTTACCAGGTCAAAATCAAGGTGAGAACGTGTTGGAAAAGCTCCCAATACCCCGGTCACCTGCAGATCAATTTGCCCATCTACCTGGATGATCTTGCCTATCGGATCAGCTTCGCCAAAGTACTTTTCTGCTGTGGCTTTGGTAAGAATGACCGAGTTAGGAAGATCCAAGGCAGTACTCCTATCGCCCCTTTCCAATGGAAATGAAAATACTTGTAGAAAGTTAGAATCCGCTAAAAACAGCTTATTTTCCAAAAAGGATTTGTCTTCAAAAGTGACCAATCCATCATTTGGATAAACCTTGGTGGTTTGCTCGATCTCATTGGGAAAATCGTTGACCAAGGCATCGGCAAAAGGGACTGAGGTAACCCCGATAAGGTATTTTTCATCGTTGATCTCTCCTACACGGAGGAGGCGATAGATGTTTTCAGAGTTTTTGTGGAAGCCATCATAGTTGGTTTCGTTTTGTACATAAAGGTAAATCATCAAGCAAACTGCCACAGCAATGGTAAGTCCAAGCGTGTTGATCAACGTAAACACCCGTTGTTTGATGAGGCTTCTAAGGGCTATTTTGAAGTAATTTTTTAGCATGTTTCCAGCGATTTAATTTTTTCGTTCTTACTCTTCTTTCAGCGCTTTTATGGGATTGGCCAATGCAGCCTTCACCGATTGAATACCGGATGGAACCAGGGCTACGACCAGCGCAACCATTCCTGAAAGCAGAAATACCCACCAGTCCATATTGGTCTTGTATTCGAAGTTTTTAAGCCAACCATTCATAGCCCAATAAGCGATAGGCCAGGCAAAGAGATTGGCTATCATAACCAGTTTTAAGAAATTGCTGGTGAGCAGGGTAGAAATATCAACGGTAGAAGCACCATGTACTTTGCGAATGCCTATTTCTTTGGCTCTTTGACTAATGGTGAAAGTGACCAGCCCGAAAATACCCAGGCAAGCAATACCGATAGCCATGATAGAAAAGAGGGAGAATATATTCAGAAAGCGTTCTTCAGCGATGTACAACTGGTGCAGGTCTTCGTCCAGAAAACTGTAGCGGAAGTCCCTTCGGTTGTCAAACTTGTTCCAGGTCTTTTCGATGTGCGCTAAGCCCGCTTTCAAGTCATCGCCTTTCACTTTAACAGATATCCAGCCAATGGATTCGGGGCCAAGAATAAAGACCATTGGTTTGATCTTGTTATGTATCGTTTCAAAGTGTAGATCTTCTACTACTCCGACAATTGGCCCCTCCAATTCAAAATCAACCGCTTTCAGTGTTTTGGATACTACGCCCTGAGCGCTTTCTATGTCCAAGGCTTTCAATGCACTCTGGTTCAATATAAAAGCGCCTGCTGTGTCAGCCATAATGTCCCTTGAGAATTGACGTCCAGCGAGCAGATTGGCTTCATATTGCTTTAAGAAATCAAACCCAACAATGACCATACTTAAACGGGCATCGACAAGCTCTCCGTCTTTTTCTACCCCGAAGAAGTTGCCTGAGTTGATGTCCCTACCCACACGGCGATTAGAAATAGCAGAGCTTACAACAGACTGATGAGTCAACAGCTCATTTCTAAAAGATTCATACTGGTTTCTTATCGCTGATGAAGATTGTACCATTATGGTGTTGTCGGTAGAGATACCTAGTTTCTTATTGCGAAGGAATCGCAATTGCTGGTTGGCCACCACCGTCCCGGCGATCAGCGCTATTGACAAGGCGAACTGAAATACGACCAATCCTTTACGTAGCCATAGAACGCCTTTCTCCCGCGATTTGTAATTCATTTTTAGAATCGCTGCAGGTTTGAATGAAGATAAATAAAAGGCTGGGTAACTTCCGGATAGAATACCTACCAGTATGCCAAGCGAGACATAAATGCTGAGCAGCTCTAAGTCTTTCAAGATGCCTATTTGAATGGCATTATTACTCAATTCATTAAACCAAGAAGCAGATATTTCTGCAATAAAGCCTCCGATGAACAGCGCCATGAATGTGAAAATCAATGATTCACTTAGCAATTGGGCAATGATCTTGGTTCTGGCAGCTCCTACCACTTTCCTCACCCCAACCTCTTTGCTACGGTTGATGGATTTGGCTGTTGCCAGATTCATGTAATTCACCACCGCTAACACCAAAATGATAATCGCTACGAAAGAAAAAATGTAGATGTTGTTAATGTCACCATTGGCTTCTATTTCACTATTCAGGTGTGAATGCAAGTGAATATCGGTCATGGGTTGAGCGAAGAACCGCTTAAACCATTTACCCTCAATATGTTTCTTGCCAAAATCATCAAGTCTGGATATAAAGGACTGCGGATCAGTGCCTTCTGCTAGTTTCACATAGGTGTATTGCGAGTCCCAGCCCCAAGCCCTATAAATTATGGGGGGGAAATGAGTAGTACCGGTGGCCATAGAAACAAGAAAGTCGATATGAAAGTGGGAATTGTTTGGCATCTCAGCTATTACCCCTGAGACAGTCAACTCCATATCGTCAGGCCCATAGGCCTCCTCGATTCTAATGGTCTGCCCGATGGGGTCGGCCTTCCCAAAGTATTTTTGAGCTATTTGATCAGTAATGACCACAGTATTGGGATGTAGTGTGGCCGTTTCAGGGTTTCCTTGAAGCAGCGGGAAATCGAAAAATTCAAAAAAGGAACTGTCCGCAAATGCGATTCTCTCTTCACGGAATTTTTTCTTGCCAAAAGTCACCTCACCGGCATAGATTCTGCTAAAATGAACGACTTGCTCAAGCTCGGGAAAGTCAGTTTCCAGCGTTGGAGCTAGGCGATGAGAGGTACTGGCGATGATTTTGGTGCCTGTCCCAAGGCTTACTTCATGGCCTATTCGGTAAATACGATCTGCACCATTATGGAACCTGTCAAAGCTCAATTCATTTGAAACATAGACATAAATCAGCAGGCAACTGGCCAGCCCTATACTTAGCCCCAGGATGTTGATCAGTGTGTATAGTTTTTCCTTTTTGAGGCTTCGGATTGCTATTTTGAAGTAGTTTTTTAGCATGTTATTGAAGGCTTTGTTTTACGGTTAATTTCTCCTTCACTTATCATAATCAAGACACTTACCATTTGCCAAGAAATGTACCACTGAATTAATCGACTGAATTTCAGCCACTTACAATTACATTACGAATGGATCTGTTCCACATCGGAACAGTATGATGTTCCAGGTCGGAACACTTCTTCGGGCGCTGCACGTACATCAAACACAGACTGATTCTACTATTTGTAAATGCACAAACTATGGTAGAACCTTATGAGCTAGAACGGAACACCTGGAACACCCATTCTTAATCATTACGAAGTATACTCGTAGGATTGGACGAGGCAGCATTAAAAGTCAAATAGCCCAGTGTCAGCCAGGAAAGCAATAACACGATTCCTCCTGTTAGTAAAAAGATCAATGGGTTTATGCTGATTCTGAAAGTAAAGTTTTCCAGCCAGTTGTTCATCACTGCCCAAGCCAATGGAACAGCCAGAATAATGGCCACTGCCACCAGCCTGGTAAAATCCTTAATGAGCAAGACCATTAATCCGGAGGTAGAAGCGCCAAATACTTTGCGAATGCCCACTTCTTTCATTTTGTATCGGAAATTGAGCATGGCCAGGCCGAGTAAGCCGAGGCAGGCGATAATGGCCGCCAGAATAGAAAACCCGCTGAATACGCCGGCCATTTTTTGTTCAGCCCGGTACTGCTGTTCTATCATTTCGTCCAGAAACTCATACTCAAATTCGAAGTTCTTGTCGAATTGTTTCCAAACCCCTTCTACAGCCGTCAGTGTCGCTGATAAATCCTGGGTTTTCACCTTTACCAAAGTATGATTATAGGCAGATAGCGATTGAAAAATCAACGGTCTTACCGGTTCATGAAGTGACTGAAAGTGGAAGTCGCGTGCTACACCGATGATGGTTCCCCTGATCAAATTACCATCTGCATCCCGCACGATTTCCTTACCAACCGGATCTTCCAGTTGTAACTGTTCAGCTGCTGTTTGATTGATAATGAAGGAGGTGATGGTATCGCTGGAGAAGTCTCGTGAGAAGCCTCGTCCCTCTATGATTTCTATACCCAAAGTTTCAAAGAGGTCATAATCAGCAAAGCACTCCGAAAGGTCCGTTCTGATTTGCTCATCGGATGCCAAATAGACAGGGTTCTGATTGAACTGTCTACCCGGTATGTTAGAAGCGGCAGAAACGCTTTCCACATTTGGCAGGGCAGTTAGTTCTGTTTTCAAAGTCTCAAATTTATTCATGAAATCAGAGGACTTAATAGGAATGGAAACTACGGCCTCCTTATCGAAACCAAGATCTTTAGTGTTGATGTAGTTAAGCTGGTTGTAGATGATAATCCCTCCGGTGATTAAGACCATAGAAATAGCAAACTGAAATATGACCAAAGCCTTCCTCATGGCTATTCCTTTCGGACTAGAAACAAACCGGCCTTTCAATACATGGCTGGATTCCATGGAGGAAAGGTAAGCCGCCGGATAGAGGCCAGATAATAACCCAACTGTAAGGCCCGAGCCTAACAAAATCATCAAGTTGAAAGGTTGTCTTAGATAACTTAGGCTTAACGACTTTCCGGTAAAGACATTAAAAGAAGGTAGCGCAATTTCCACTATCAATCCTGCCACGACTACGGCCAGAACAGAGATGATAACCGATTCGCCAATGAATTGCTTAGAAAGTTGACCTCTGGTAGCCCCAATTGATTTTCGAATGCCGATTTCCTTGGCCCTTTCAGCCGATTTGGCCGTGGTGATGTTCATGAAATTGACACAAGCTATGATCAAAATGAACAGTGCCGCTGCCGACATGATGTAGATGTACTCGATGTTACCATTGGCCTCTAATTCCCACCTGATCTGTGATTTCAGATGTATATCGGTAATAGGCTGTAGCTTGAAACGATAATCATTAGCCGTTATGAATTCCATTTGCTCGGCGGTAAACTTTGTATATTGGGTTGACCATTCAAGCATTTGATCTTCAAGGGTTTTGGCATCAGCACCCGGCTGAAGCCGTATGTAGTTGAAATGCCCAAAATCTGCCCATGTGTAATAAGGATTGTCCGGCCCCATAGCCTTCAAGGTTACATAAGATATCAGGAAATCAAAGTGGAAGTGAGCGTTCTCAGGTACATCTTTGAATACACCTGTCACCTCCAGCATATTCTGGTCATTGTTGATGGCCAGCCTTTTTCCTAAAGGGTCTTCATCCTTGAAATACTTTTCGGCTATGGATTCTGAAATGACCAAACCCCCGACTTCTCGCAATATTTTTTGAGGATTGCCTTTCGTTAATGCAAAGGAGAAAACGTCAAAGAAGGTACTGTCTACACTGAGCACACGCTCTTCATCATAACGAATATTGTTTTCGGGATTGTAGACAGAAAAGGTGCGTTTGGTTAAACCCGGGCCCCAAAGTGGTGATAAGGAAACAGCACTTTCAACCTCAGGGAAATCATCCACTAAGGCCTGTGCCATAGGGTGAGGGGTTCTGGTTTGTGGATTACCGCTGAACCAGGCAACGCGGTAAATATCTTCAGCACCTTCATGAAATCGGTCGTAACTCAATTCATCCTTCAAGAACAATACAATCAGAATAACACAAGCCATCCCAATGGATAGTCCAAAGACATTAATCAAAGTATAAACCTTACTCTTATAAAGGTTCCTAAGTGCGATTTTGAAATAGTTCTTTAACATGGGATATCAGATGTTAGACATAAGAAGTAAGACAAAAGACGAAAGAAGTGTCATTGCGATCCGTCAGTGGACGGACAGGGTCGAGGTATGACGAAGCAATCTTCGAGGTCGTATGTTCGGTTTTGGATTGCTCATACTGCGTTCCAGATACTAAATACTCAATACCACCTACCGTCATACACTTGTTACTATCATTTTGCTTTCCTCCCACAGACAGCTGCCTACCGGCAAAAAACCTATTCATCTCTCAAGGTATTAGTTGGATTGGCTAGTGCTGCTTTGACCGACTGATAACTGACTGTGGTTATGGCAATCATCAATACCACTATGCCGGAGATGACAAATGCGAATGGCCCTACATCGATACGGTAAGCAAACCCTTCCAACCACTCCGTTGTGATGTACCAGGCGATGGGCATACCTAAAAATGCCGCGATCAATACCTGTACTACAAAGCTTTTCAAAATCAACCTGAGTACCTGTATGGTGGTGGCTCCGAATACCTTCCGTACGCCTATTTCCTTATTCTTCTGGGCGGTAGTAAAAGATACTAAACCGAAGAGGCCAAAGCAGGCGATAAAGATGGCCATCCCGGTAAAGGCAATAAATAACTGGCTCAGCTTTTCTTCATCTTTGTACATGGCGTCAAAGTTGGTATCCAGAAACTTATAATCGATAGGCCGATCAGGCGAAATACTTTTCCATTCTGTTTTGATGAAATCTATCGTTTCTTTTAAGCCTTGTCCCTTGAGTTTAAGGGTTAGTGTTGAAAAAACGGGTGGGTATATGTGTAGAACTGCTGTAGCCACAGGTTGGTGTAAACTCTTAAAGTGAAAGTCTTTAACTACGCCAATTACACTACCTTTCTTGAGTGAATCTGTACCCCACATGGCCCAATGTAATGGTTGGTCAATCGCTTCTTCTGCACTATCCCAGCCTAATCGTTCTACCGCAGTTTCGTTGATCACAAATCCTTCACTGATGTCGCTAGCCAAATCCTTGGAAAAGTCACGGCCTGCTATAATTTGCATGCCCATCGTTTTGATATAATCATGATCAATCGTAAATACATTGGCAGGGGTAGACCCTTCTTGACCAGGTTTGATGATATCATCACCGGCAACTATGTCACCCGGTAATCCATAACCTATAGTAGCTGATTCGACGCCGGTGTGAGCAGTAAAGGTCTCTTTTAAAACCTGATGGTCTACGTTCAGCCGACGACTTAACGATATGACTAGTAAATGGTCTCTCTCGAATCCCAAGTCCTTGTTTTCCAGGAAACTAAACTGCTGATAAACGATCAAAGTAGAGAATATCAACATTACGGACATTACCAGTTGGAAAATCACTAGCCCCTTTCTAAACATGGAGGAACCACTGCCCTTGCTGGAACCACTTCCTTTAAGCACCTTCACCGGTCGATGTGAGGAAATCACCAAAGCGGGATAGCTACCTGCCAAAGTACCAATAAAGAGGGCGAACAAAACGAGAATGGATATCAACAAAGAACTGCCAAGCAAGCTCACCTGGATTTCTTTCTGTGCGAAATCATTAAGGTAAGCTATAGATAGTTCGGTGATCAACCCGGCTAGAATCAGGGAAAACCCGCACAGTAAAACCGATTCTCCAATGAATTGGCGAATTAACTGACCTCGACTGGCACCTGTCACTTTTCTAATACCTACCTCGCGGGCACGGCGGATAGAACGCGCTGTCGTCAAATTGATGAAATTGGCTACGGCAATTAATAGAATGATGAGACCAGTAGCCGATAAAGCGTACACATAATTGATATTACCTCGCTTGGCAATATCCCAATTCAGTTCAGAAGAGTGGAGATGAATGTCTTTAAGTGACTGTAAGTAAGGCAAGTACCTAAAGCCTCTTGGATCGGTGTGCTCGTAGGCATATTGTTCTACGAAAGCCGGGAATTTATCCTGTAGGCCAGCAGCATCCGCACCGGGTTTTAGTTTCAAATAAGTAAAGAACTGCTGCCATACCCAACTTTCCATCCTCTCTGGGCGCACTAGTTCGTTCAGTGTAGAGAATGAGCAAATGAAGTCCAGATTGAGATGAAAATGTGTTGGTAGGGTTGACAATACACCGGTCACATTGTAGTCTCTGTTAGAGACGGTTATGGTCTTGCCCAAAGCATCTTCATCTCCAAAGTATTTTTCGGCCAGTGCTTTAGATATGATGATTGATTGAGGTTCAACCAAAGCAGTTTTCTCATCACCTAAGTCCAAATCGACTGAAAACATGTTGAAAAAGGAAGGCTCGGCATATACGCCATTCTCCTCATAATTTGATTCATCCTCTACCTTAAAGAGTGTCTTTCCAAAGAAATTAAGCATCCTCAAGGTACTTTCTACCTCGGGAAAATCAGCTTTCATGGTTGGAGCAAACGTCGGCGGCACGATGGCATTAAACGCACCACCATTGTCATCAGCTCTCTCGGTGTAAACCCGATAGACACGGTCACCCTCATCATGAAAGGTATCGAATGATAGTTCATCCCAAACAAACAACCCGATCATGAAGCAACAAGCCATACCCAAAGTAAGCCCCATCACATTGATGGAAGTAAAAAGCTTACTCTTCCAGAAGTACCTGAATGCGATTTTAATGTAGTTCTTTAACATGAGATCTTAGATATAAGAAGTAAGACAAAAGATATAAGACTGACATTCGCGTTTTCTACTGTCATTGCGAGGAGGAACGACGAAGCAATCTAGTCCTGAATATTGACCACCCTTAGTCCGTTCATTTGCCAGTGAGATTCTTTCAGAATGATGGCCATGGTCAGTTAATGGTAAACTTGTGCTGGCGTCACCCCTCTCTGATGTCGGAGAGGGGCCGGGGGTGAGGTAGCATGCAGACATAAGAATTGAGACAAAAGACAAAGACTGACATTCGAGTTTTCCACTGTCATTGCGATCCGTCAGTAGACGGACAGGCGACGACGAAGGAGCGAAGCAATCTCGTGGAAGCCGGATTCCAGATACTAAATACTCAATACCATCTACTAACATATGCTTGTCATTATTTTGCCTACTGCTCACTATCAACTGCTTAATGGTCCCTCAAAGTATTCACTGGGTTCGCTAAAGCCGCTTTTATGGATATATAGCTTATGGTTAGCAGTGCCACGCCAATGGTAACTAAACCCGTTCCCATGGCGATTTGCCAGCCAAGATCAATCCTGTAGGGATATCCTTCCAGCCATTGGTTGGATAGGTAGAAACCTATTGGAAATGCCACCAACAAAGCCACTAAAATCAACTTCAGGAATTGGCCATTGAGCATGACCAGAATATCCGAAACCGTAGCACCGAAAACTTTTCTGATACTGATGGCTTTTGCGTTTTGCACGGTGATGAAAGCAGCCAGTCCGAATAACCCTAGACAAGCTACCAGAATAGCCATTAGTGTAAAGGCGCTAAAGAAATCACTGAAGCGAGTCTCAGAAGCATACAGGTTTTCAAAATCTTCATTGAGAAAGTGATAGTCAAAAGGATAAGAGTCGTGCCAATCATTCCAGACCTGCTCAATACCGGCCAGTGCTTCAGTAATGTGCTGCGCGTCAATCTTAACCGCTATTGTATTGAACTCTTCTGGAGAGATGTGTAGCGTTATAGGCTCAATATCATTGTGCAAACTGCGAAAGTGAAAGTCTTTCACCACACCAATGATTTGCCCCGATTTGATAGAATCAGTATCGCTAGACCAGACGCCCCAATCTACCTTCAACCCTAAGGCTTCTTGTGGATCAGAATAACCCATGGTCAGTGCCGCAGTCTCATTGATAATAAACGCATTTGACGGGTCAGCCACGTTGGCTATATCGAAGTCCCTGCCCGCAGCCATTTTCATACCCATAGTGGTAATGAAACTAGGGTCAACAATCATCATACGCGTTGAAAAGTCTAAGCCTTTCTCTGGCAGATGGATGTCATCGCCTACCACAAAATAGCCAGGCAGGCCAAAACAGGCCGTGGCAGATTGTACATGGTCAGCACTGGCAAGCTCATTTTTGAAAGTTTCATAGCGCTCACGCGTACTCCTTCCCACCATAGGCATGACTACTACTTGTTCTTTTTCAAAGCCCAATGTTTTGGTTTTCAAATAATCGGTTTGGAGAGAAACCACCCATGTTACCAGTAAGAGCAAAGCGGTGATAGTAAATTGTACCACTACCAATGTTTTGCGCATCGACCATTTTCTACCTAGGTTATTGGCTGTGGTTTTGAATATCTTGATGGGCTTGAGAGCAGAAAGGAATAACGCAGGATAAGCCCCCGCCAATACGCCAGTCAAGAGGCCAAAAGCAATGAATAATAACGTCGCTTCATAGTCTGTTATGAAATTGATGGAGAGTTGCAATCCAAAGGAAAAGTTCACCACAGGCAGGAAGGCTTCTACGATCAGGCCGGCCAGCACCAAAGCACACATGGCTGTGATCACCGACTCGCCCAAAAACTGAATCAGGATCTGTTTTCTATGAGCCCCAACCACCTTACGCAGCCCTACTTCCCTGAATCTTGTGGAGGCTCTGGCAGTGGCCAGATTTATGAAGTTTACGCAGGCTATGACCAGCAAGAAAATGGCGATGACGGCTAGTGCCCGCACATGATCTATGTTACCTTTTCTGGCAGGGTCATGGCGATAACCAACTGAATGCAAATGGATATCCTCCAGCGCCTGGAGCTGTGGGTTTTGCACATATCCATAAGGCTCTGTTTTGGGGTGGGCGTAACGAACAGCAATATCTGAGAGTTTGGATTGAGCCTGCGTTTGCGATGCGTCAGGCTTGAGTAGTACATAGCTGTAGAACTTGGCTGAACGCCAACTTTGTAAGGTATGCTGGCTGAAGAAGTTTTTCGATGATGCAAAGGAGCAAATGAAATCTACATCCAAATGAAAATTATAAGGCGCGTTTTCAATGACGCCTGTAATCTTGAAAGTGCGATACCCTCCTAATTCTATGGTTTCATTGAGCAAATCGAGTGTTCTCCATCCCTCTCCGAAATACTTTTCTGCCAGCTGCTCAGTGATTACCAACGTATTTGGCTCAACCAATGCCTTTTCGGGGCTTCCCAAGAGAAATTGTAGCGTGAATAGATCGAAGAATGTCGGTTGGGCATAGATACCATTCTCCTCAAAAAGGGATACACCACCCTTTCTAAACAAGGTGTTCTTGGCTTGGAAAAAGGTCAATGTCTGCTCAACTTCCGGTATTTCCTCTTCCATAGTACGGGCTAGAATGGCAGGAGAATAGGTGCTGACATTGTTGCCTTGCTGCGTTATGCGCTCATTGACCACTCTATAAACCCGATCTCCGTTCATATGAAAACTGTCGAAAGAAGTCTCATAGGTTATGTAGAAGAAGATCAACAGACAGCTTCCTAACCCCAAAGCCAATCCTGTGATGTTAATGACGGTGAAACCTACATTCTTGACGGCGTTGCGAAAGGCGATTTTGAGGTAGTTCTTTAGCATGAGATATTAGACATAAGAGGTAAGACAAAAGACGAAAGAAGTGTCATTGCGATCCGTCAGTGGACGGACAGGCGGTGACGAAGGAGCGAAGCAATCTGGCTCGGGATGCTGGGTTTCGGATTGGTGATACTGTATTGCAGATACTGCATACTTAATACTATCTACTAACATACACTCATCATTGTTTTGCCTACTGCCCATTGCTTACTGTTTACTTTCTGCCCATATATGCTCCACAAATGTGCCACATGTACAACACATTGATTTACAGTAATTTACAAAATGTACTTTAGCAAAACTGTTCCGGCTTGAAACAAATTTATGTTCCATTGTGGAACAATTTTATAAATTGCGATACAGTCCAAAGAACCAAACATGTCGAAGCTCAAAGGCAGTATACTGATTATTGATGACGATCCCGATGTATTGCATACGGCACGAATCGTCCTCAAGCAGCATTTTACCGATGTCAAGACCGATAGCAATCCGCAGCAGATAAACTACTTGGTCAGCAATGAACATTTTGATGTCATTCTACTCGACATGAACTATACCGTGGGGGCTACGAGCGGAAAGGAGGGACTCTTTTGGCTCAAACGGATTCGGGAGATTAAGCCAAACCAGCAGGTGATTATGATCACCGCCTACGGCGATATCAAATTGGCCGTAGAAGCTATGAAGATTGGGGCAGCCGACTTTGTGGTAAAACCCTGGGAGAATGAAAAGCTTCACGCCACTGTGCTAGCAGCTTTCAATCACAGCCAGTCTAAAAAGGAAATCGAGCGATTAAAAACGCACAATGCCAAACTCAACGAGGTCTATGCTTCCCCTGAAAATGAGATCATAGGCGAATCCGCTACGATTCAGGAAGTGTTTAAGGTAATTCGTAAAGTGGCTGGCACCGATGCCAACGTACTCATTCTGGGAGAAAACGGAACAGGCAAGGAATTAGTAGCTAAGGCCATTCACAATCATTCCGAGCGCAAGGGGAAGGCCTTCGTAAAGGTGGATCTCGGCTCTATTTCGGAAACATTGTTTGAGTCTGAGCTTTTCGGCCATAAAAGAGGCGCTTTTACTGACGCTAAAGAAGATCGTCCAGGACGTTTTGAAATTGCCTCGGGAGGCACGTTGTTTCTGGATGAAATCGGCAACTTGTCGCTACCTCTTCAGGCCAAGTTGCTAACCGCATTGCAAAGCCGACAGGTGACGCGCATTGGCACCAATGAACCACTAGAGATTGATGTCAGGCTCATTTGTGCCACCAACATGCCTTTGTACGACATGGCAGAGCGGAAAGAATTCCGTGAAGACCTGTTGTACCGCTTCAACACCGTGGAGATTGAACTGCCGCCACTCCGTTCTAGAAAAGAGGACATCCCACTGCTGATCGACCATTTTTTGGAAATGTATGGCAAGAAATACCGCAAGACAGACATTGCCATCAACAAAGAAGCCGTAGGTCATCTCCAAAATCATCGTTGGCCGGGCAATATCAGAGAGTTACAACATGCGGTAGAGCGAGCTGTGATTATGGCCGATGATCATATACTGCGCAAGTCGGATTTTCTACTCAGTCATGGCAAAGCACCAGCTACTTCCAAAGACAAAAACTACAACCTGGACAATATGGAGAAAGATGCCATCATTGAGGTGATCAGGAAAAACGGAGGCAATATGAGTAAAGCCGCCAAGGAGTTAGGTGTCGGTCGCACTACGCTATACAGGAAAATTGAGAAATATGGGATTTGAGTTTCGTCTTCTTTCTATTTCGTAGTTACTCACATTAGGATTAGGCTAACGCTGGTATTGGCATACGAGACACTGCCGGTATACGCTTGCCTTTCCTGAAAAAGTCAATAATCGGACTGTGAGCAGCAGGGGGTTCATCTCGCCGCCATGAGTAAGTAAGCTTGACGGTAATGGTATCAAAGGGGTGTTGCTCTCTGTACACGAGGTTTGGCACATTCAGCTTCAATATACCCATACGGTCAAATGTGATTCCCATGCCGCTTGCTACCAGGCTCAACCTACCATAACAGTCATTGATGTGCTGAGTAAAAGCGAAGCCATGGTCTGACTCTCGCATTTTATATTCGAGGCTTTCACATAGTACAGGGTTGGTAGATCTGGGTGGCAGAAGGCAGCTTTCCAGTGCAAAGTCTTTTATGGTCACACTTTCCTTGTTGTAAAGTGGGTGGTTGGCGCATGTAATGAGTACAATCGGTTCCTCAAACAAGGTAACGCTCGATAATTGCCTCGAAAGCTGAACCGGATGATGAAATGCGCAGTGAATTTCTTTTTCTTCAAGTGATTCCACCAATGACTGGTTATCAAGATAATCTGCTAATTCAAGCTCATACCCCAGATTTTTAAGGTTTTCAGCAAGTTGAGGTATAAACCCGAACCCGGCCATGGTGACGAAACCAATCTTTAATTTCCCGGAACGGTCGTTTCGGAACCCGCGCATATTTTTCTTGAGCAAACGAGCTTTATCCAGAATGCGTCTGGACTCCCTGACGAACACTTCTCCGGCTAAGGTAATTTGTACTCGGTTTCTATTTCTGTTAAATAAACTCGTGCCCAACTCCTCTTCCAACAACTTGATTTGGCGGCTAAAAGGAGGTTGCGAAATATTTAACCTGCAAGCTGCTTTCCTGAAGTTTAGCTCTTCTGCCAATACTACCGCAAATTCCATCTGTCTTAGATCCATACTGATATGCTTTTTATATCACCTGATACCCAACTTGGTTCAGGAAAAGTAGAATTATACCTCAAGTCTTCACTTCTTGCATGTCTATGACGTCATCTGAAAGGAATAAAGAGCTATAGATATTTCATTTAAAATGCCAATAAAAATTTGAATAATCAAATAATATAGAGGGCAACTTTTTCAAAGGATGATTGATCGATTAGCAAGCACCTGGAATGATCATTATAGCAACGATTAACTATTAATAACACTAAACAAATTCTATCATGACAAGAACCAACAAAATCAAATTGACGATTTTGGCACTGTCACTTTTCTTCAGTGCCTCATTGCAAGCGCAATGGAATTTCAGCGGAAGTAATATTTATAATTCGAACAGCGGTAATGTAGGTATTGGTACCAGCAGTCCTACCCAAAAACTGGACATCAGAGGTAAGTTGAATGTGACCAATGGCGGTGGAGGTTTCGACATCATACGTGTCTCGGCTTATGGTGCCTCTGGCCTTCCATCCGTGGTTATTGGTACAGCCAACAATGCCCCCGGCGTCGGCTATCTTGCTTTAAAACAAGCCAGTAGCGGTACAGACCGCATACGTTTTGATGCCAACTCCAATTCATTTATCAACCATGGAAATTTTGGTTTAGGCACTACCTCTCCTACTGCATCCTTGCATATTAGGGGCACTGCTTATGATGGTACGCCGAACGTTTCAGGTACGCAGATTCGAGAAGGAGTCATCGAAATGACTAGAAACGGCTCTAACCCATTCATTGATTTCCAAAATGATGTGAGTGGTACAGATTACGATGCGAGGCTACAATTGGATGGCAATGATTACCTCAAGATCCTGGGAGCGCACTTGAGTATGAATGACTATGAGCTGCGTGACATCAGGGCGCTTCAATTGAAAGACTGGGATGATAACACAGGCGGGCGCGATAACAAGTACAGATTATTAGCACGCGATGGTGCTTTTCAGTTCTATAATGGCGGCGTAGTGGTAGGTAGTTACGGCAATGGAATATGGTCAGACCTACCTGATGGTCACTTGATAGTAGAAGGAAACACTGGTCTTGGTACAACTAGCCCCACTCAAAAATTGGATGTAAGAGGAAAGGTAAACATAACCAACAGTGGCGGAGGCTTTGATATCTTGAAAATCTCCGCATACGGGGCCACCAGCCTTCCTTCAGTAGTGATTGGTACAGCCAATAACGCTCCAGGAGTAGGTTATCTGGCATTAAAGCAGGCGAGTACTGGAACGAATCGTATTTTATTTGATGCCAATTCTAACTCCTATATCAATCATGGCAACTTCGGTATCGGTACGACCAACCCTACCTACAAGCTCTCTGTAAATGGTACCATTAGAGCCAAAGAGGTAATTGTAGAAACGGGGTGGAGCGATTTCGTATTCGAAGAGGATTACAGGCTGAGAACCCTCAAGGAAGTAGAAGCTTACATAAACGAAAATGGACACTTACCGGAGATTCCTTCTGCTAAAGAGGTGGAGGAAAACGGTGTAAAGGTTGGTGAGATGGAATCTAAACTCTTACAAAAGATCGAGGAGTTGACATTATACCTTATCGAAAAGGAAAAGCAGATTGAAAAACTCTCCAAAGACATGGCAGAGCAGCAAAGAATGATTGAAGAACTTAAAAAGCAAAGCAAATGAGAAGGGCTGTAATTCACGCCCTGATATTCATCACAATAGTATTGACTGGCATTCCTGCCTTTGCTCAATCGGATTATTATTGGTATCAGGGTAAAAAGATCGGCTTAAGAGAGAATCCCAACAAGAGGTACATTCTACTAGAGCCGTTTGTGCAAGAAAAGTCGTTGCAACAGTCTTTCAACGTCCCTACAGGGGACATAAAAGGCCTTGAGCAAACGAGGGTATTAAACAGCTTGCGTCCATTCGGCGCTAAGCAAAGGAGTGAAAAGAATTGGACTGTGTTAGATATTCAAAGCACTGCCGTCAACATCGACGCATTGACATCACCGGGTATCATTTACCAAGCGCCTTTCTTCTTTACAGAAAGTGGAGTAGAAGCTGGGCTTTCACATCTGTTTCATGTGAAGCTTAATGATGCTAAGGATATTGACCTGTTAATAGAAATGGCAGCCACTAATCGTGTAGAAATCTTGGGCAACAATAAGTTTATGCCTTTATGGTATACGCTTTCTTGTACCAATCGCTCTGCCGGCAATGCTCTGGAAATGGCCAACTTGTTCTACGAATCAGTCCTGTTTAGTGCCTCTGAGCCGGATCTCATGGTTGATGACTCACCTGAATGTGTGAATGATACATTTTTCAATAACCAATGGGGTTTGAATAACACAGGCCAAAATGGTGGTACGGCTGGTATTGACATTAATGCTTGTGATGCCTGGAACACCACTACTGGAAACGCCAACGTGGTTGTAGCGGTATTGGATCACGGCATTGAGCTGAATCATCCGGATATGCCTAACATTTCTCCTCTCAGTTTTGATAGTGAATCGGGCACCTCGCCCAGCCTGGTATTAGGAAGTCACGGTACGGCCTGCGCCGGAATTATCGGCGCTGCGCAAGGAAATAGCCTGGGTGTTTCAGGAGTTGCCCCAAATATCGAACTTATGTCAATTAGCAATAGCCTGGCAGGTAGTCCCAATTCTCGTCAACGAAGAGCGGATGGAATCAACTGGGCCTGGCAGAATGGAGCTGACGTCATCAGTAACTCATGGATTTCGGGCGTGCAATATCAAATAATAGATGATGCCATAGATGATGCATTGGCTCTTGGCCGTGGGGGGTTAGGAACCATAATTGTATTCGCTTCTGGAAACGCCAACGGAGCGGTGAGCTATCCCGCCAATTCCAACCCCGATATTATTGCTGTAGGGGCTATGAGCCCATGTGGCGAGCGTAAAAATCCGGGCTCTTGTGATGGTGAGTTTTGGGGCAGCAATTTTGGCAATGAACTGGATGTGGTAGCACCTGGAGTGTTGATACCTACCACGGATAGGCAGGGCGGACTGGGTTATGCTGCTGGAGATTATACACAAAATTTCAATGGTACTTCTTCTGCATGTCCTCACGTGGCTGGAGTGGCTGGGTTGATACTTTCGGTCAATCCAAACCTTACCCAACAACAAGTGTCGGATATCATTGAAAGTACGGCCCAAAAAGTGGGCGGTTATAACTACCAGACTACTGGCGGTCGCCCCAACGGTACATGGAATAATGAAATGGGCTATGGACTTTTAGACGCAGAGGCAGCTGTTCTGGCAGCCGATCCTGTCCCTTTTAACTTATTCCTACAAAACGACACAGAGACTGGTACAGTAGTCCATGAGGCAGAGAATGATATAGAAGCAGGTTATAACGTGACCACAGCCATACCTTTTGGTGATTATATCATCGCCTCTTCAGCAGTGGTGACATTAAGAGCTGGTAATCGAATAAGATTGGCGAATGGATTTCATGCCAGATCTGGTTCTCAAGTGAAAATCGAAATAGGAGCCCCACAAGGTGGTTCAGCTGCACCGTCTAAGCCTTTGATCAATACAAAAACGGTAGCATCTACACAGGTTCCGTTACAAACGGTTTCGACAGAAACTACTGAAAGTAACGTGACTAATGCTGAGAGAATTTATGTCTATCCTAATCCACTCTCTGCTAAGGCTGAATTCAACTTTGAAGTAGTAGAAGAGGCTTCTGTCACTTTACAACTGATGGATGTTGATGGAAGAGTGATCAATACGCTGATCAATGATGAAAAACGTAGGCCTGGTACTTATACCGAAGAGCTTGATGGCAGCGACCTGCCTGATGGCTTATACTTTTTCCACTTTATCAATGCGGGAGAAGTGACGACCGGTAAGATCGTTATCAGAAGATAAATTCATTTTAAAGTACCCAAGAAGAGTTTGTCTCAAAAGCCGTTCTGAGTGGTCATCCCGGCTTTTGAGACACCTTCTTTTGTTTTTTTACTAACCTTATGTTGCTTAAAATGAGTAGACACTGGCATGTGAGAAATTTGATAGAACCGCTATCCTCTGACTGACTAGAAAAAACAGTGAGTTCCATTAAACCTTCGCTTTGACACTGAGTCAAAGCTTTGGTGCTAAAATGGATATTCATGAAAAAGCTGTTTGCTGTAATTCTTCTGCTATTGATAGTCATTGCCTGTAGCGAGGATGAAGAAACCCCCTCCCCAACTATACCCGATCCGGTTAACGAAGTATTCGATATCTCAGCTAGCCTTAGCCATGCAGGCGATGCAAGAGATTATCTGGTGCACCTGCCTTCTAATTATTATGAAGCAACGAATACATTTCCATTGATTTTGGCTTTCCACGGGGGGAGTGGTAGCCCGGCCGGCTTTGCTGAGAATACTCAGCTCAATTCAACCGCTGACAAACACGGTTTCATCGTAGTCTATCCGGGAGGGTTTGCTCCAAATGGTATTCGTACTTGGAATGCAGGCTCTTGCTGCGGCCCTAATACTGATGGCTCGCGATCCACGGATGATGTTGGCTTTGTAAGTCGATTGATTGATGAATTGGTGCAAGGCTTCAATGTTGATGACAAACGGGTCTATGCAACAGGAACGTCTAACGGTGGCATGCTCACCTACCGGTTGTTGTGTGAACTCTCCCATAAAATCGCTGCCATTGCTCCCAATGCGGCGGCTGACGTTTTTTTTGGAGAATGTCCTAATTTGGAGGCTAGACCGATACTCCATACCCATTCAAAATTAGATGAAATTGTCTCAATCGACGGCTCAGCCTCTCCACTAGGTTTTGAAGTACCCGCTTTGAGTGAAACATTGGGTAAATGGCAAACCAGGTTTGGTTGCGACAGCTCTTCTGTTCTTTTCATAGATGAACCACTTTATCAGGCATTTCGATACAACGGTTGCCAGGACAATACTGAAATACTCTACTATATCACTGAGGATGGAGGTCATAGTTGGCCAGGAGGAACGACCGGAGCTGATCCAGCTTCTAATGCTTTCATGAACAATGAGTTAATCTGGGATTTTTTCAGTAGGTACGCATTGCCATAAAAGGGAATAAAATCTGACTTCCTGAGCGTAGCAACAGCGAGTCTCTTTTTCGTATTTACTTCTTTCTTAACGGTCTTTAACAAGAATGTTTGACCCTGCGCTTGATGTGCCAGCAACTTTATGGCTAAGCACTTCGCATTGGCTCATCCCCACTAAATACTACAGGAAAACCTTTCAACAGAAGCGCTTCTCACCCAGAAATAACTTAACAATAAATTCACAATTACGCAGCCTAAAGTTTACACAAAAATATTGTGATATTAGACTATACAATATAACTTACTGATGTAATTAAAATTATTATTTAACTTAATAACTAAACAATTATGAAAACGAACCTATTTGCAAGCCTTCGTTCAATCGTTATTTTTACGATTGCGGTATCTATTCTAGCCAGCTGTCAGGATGGCTTAGAAGATGTATCCATTGCTCCTGACCCAGTGAATGAGGAAGCCACTTATTCGTTTACCGATCAAGAAGTGAATACCATGCTTTCAGAGCAATTCGGCACTACCGACTTGACGTTTGAGGAAAAGTCACTCTTCCTTGCTCGAACTATTGCTAATCTGCAATCAACCAAACAAAACAGCCAAGGCCAGAGAGTACAAGGTACTTGTGACGAGCTTCATACAAGAGTTTTCCTGACAGCTGGTGTTTACCACAGTGGTGATTGGGATTTCAAAACTTCTACAGGAAGTATTAACTCTTTTGTATATGTATCAAACAATAAACACCTTTCGGACAATCAGCCAGTGGGTGTTTCGGTGACGACTTGGTCTGGACCTAGTTCAGTTTTTTGTGAAACAGTGGATAGCAAGTACATTGCTCCCACTACCTTAAACTGTGGTGGAGATGATATCAGGGCGATTGCCAATAACCAATGGCATTCTGGCACCTCGGTGCAACAAGCCAATGTGAGATGTGATGACTAATTAAATCGAATCCGTTTACTTCTAATAAAACTGATTTCAAGTTTGCTCCCAGTTGTGATACATCATAGCTGGGAGTTTTTGTTTACATCTAAACATAAGTCTGTTTCCTACTCACCGGCGATTGATGTTTTCTCCATGTCAAATGCCTATCTCTTAACCTATCTGATATTAACCACATACCCTCAAGACTAACCTTTGTCTTTGTGATATCCACACAAGATAGTTTTACTATTAATAATAATTTTTCACACTCTCTAAAACAAAGTTTATATTCTTTAGGTTATAGCAATACTATTATAATGGTAAAAATACTCATTGTTTAATGCAATTTTTAATCACTCTTAACGACAAAAAACAAAATTCACATGAAAAAGAAATTCAAGCTCACCAACCTGAAAATCGATAGTTTCGTTACTCAGTTCAAAGGATCAAAAATGAATACTATTCAAGGTGGTGGATATTCTGCTGCACCTGGTTGTGCTTATGGCAGCCTAAAGTGTTCTGGGGACGGAGGTTACCAAAACTCTCAAGAATATGGATGTAGTGATGCTGGAGGATGTAGTGGAAGACACTGGTGTAATTAGTATAAATGTGTCTTTTGTTCATGATGAATAGAGGCACTTAGCATTATGTCAACGCCTTTATCCAAAAAGTAAAGGCGTTGATAATGGAATAACATAGTTGAAATCAAAACCACACACAACTCTACATTAACCTTAGAAATATATACTTGATATGCTCTAATCAATTATGATGAACAGTTTTCGATATAGGCTATATATTTTATTTTCCTGGTTGAGCGGTGTGTTACAACGCTGGATACACAATTTCCATGTTGAAAATCGTGTTCATAGTGTTTATAAACCCAGGCCAGATGATGTATTTGTAGTCACGTATCCAAAGTCAGGTACCACCTGGGCTCAGAACATTGTTTATCAAATGCTGCATGATGGAGACGTAAGCTTCGACCATATCTCTGAAGTATCTCCCTTTTTTGACACCACTTATCAAGAGCCCTCTTTTGAGCAACTGGCTTCTCCAAGAGTAATAAAGTCCCACTTGCCTTATAAACAATCTACTCGAGCAGATGTCAAATTCATTTATGTGATTCGTGAGTTACCCGACGTTTTGGTTTCTTATTATCACCATTACCAAAGCTTTCAACACTTCAGAGGCCCTATCGGGCAATTCATTAACATGTATAGTCGTGGTAAAGCATATGGTGGCCGATGGGGCTTGCACGTAGCAGGATGGCTTCTCAATAAACAACATAAGCAGGTATATTATCTTCGCTATGAGCAGCTGAAAACCAATCTTGCTGGTGAAATTGAGGGTTTAGCTAATTTCCTAGGAGTAAAATTGACCCCTGATCTCAAAGCCAAAATTGAACATCAGTCCAGTTTTGCCTTTATGAAAGCTAACCAAGACAAGTATGACTACTACCATGAGCTGGCGAAGCGTAGAATGCCAGAAAAAGGCCAACACATCCGAAAGGGGAAAACCGGCGAAGGAGATGTTCTAAATGAAGCTTACTTATCGGGATCAATAAAACATGAGCAGCAAGTCATAGCCTCGCTTTTAGAAGAAGAGGTTACTCAGGAGAAAGGACAAAAGCAAGCAACAGCTTCTGTTCATCACTAAGTCCCAAAATAGACCATAGGAATTTGATAGTCTCAAGCGATTGACCTAATGCTTTGATTTCTTGTATTGATTTGATCCTTACCTCACATTTCTCTATCAAGCTTCTTAATGGCTCTTCCGGCTCGTTCAGTACTGCCTCAAAAAAGGGTTGATTCTCTCGCGCAAACTGTTCACCCAAACCAATATGTTGCTGCTCAGCCTTCGCTATTTGGGTGGCATAAAATCCATGATAGAGTGGCAATGTGTTGACAAGGTAAAATTCTTTCAATTCGCCAATTAGATCCTTTCCCATGCCAGAAGGAAGGTTCTCCATTATAACCTTCAATAAGCTCAAAGCCACTGTCATCTGTACCTCTTCGTCTGGCGATCCATCCAAAAACAAGGTTGTATAAATAACGGTGGCTATATCCTCTAAAGTGTAAAAGCATTCAGTACTGAAAGCGATCGGTATGTAGGGAAAAGTTATCCACGATTCTTTCAACTCCGGGTATGCCTTCTCCAATGTGTGTTTCAAGCCAAGTATTACACTTCGCTCCCCTCGAAAGTTGATCATTTGAAGCCCATACTCATTAAACATGTAATAGAATAATTCCTTGTCATTGACATGTTGAGACAAGATTATTTCATGTATGCTACTTACCATTTCAGGCGCTTGCGGCATTGCGAGACTCAACCGATTATTAGTGGAGGCATCATATACCTGACCCGTACTATAGGGTATGAAATACTCTCCTAACGGTTTCAAGTAGTCCAATGCAGCATTGAAGAACGCTTTGAAGTCATCGCTTTGTGTGGTGAAATATGCTTGTAGAACCTGTGCTTCTTTATCAGGCCCTTCCTTGGACATAAGCTCAATTAGCTCATAATCAGGCCTTTCGTAGCATTTAAGTTTCAAAGAAGCCATTTGGGCAATTTGAAAAGCCACGGTATGCGCTAGCCCTTTTGACTTTTGAGGTTTTCTTAGCCCCTTCAACGATGCCGAGTAAATCTTATGCAGTCGCCCAAGTAAACGGTTTTGAGGGAATGGAAGATAATGTCGCGTATAGAAACCTACCAATTGCTTGGCCTCATTTGTAATTCCTATCTCATCGAATAGCACAACACCCTCTTTTATCATCATCAGATAAGCATTGTTCCTCGCCACGCATTGCTCTTCGATCACTCGCACAAAACTAGCCCTTGAGAAAACGGTAATCTCATAGAGTTGTTCATCTCTAGACAATGTCAGATAATGATAGCCACTAAAGCTCTCTTGTGAAAAGACGATCATATCTACGTCAGAAGAGGCCTGTGCAGTACCATTTGCATGGCTGCCGCAAAGCATAGCAGCCGATGCTTCGGGGAGTTCTGTACGGATGAATTCGGTATGATGGTCTACGGTCATTATGGTTGATGATGCCTTCTTTATTGGACTTCACCATAAGAATAGTGAAAATGCAACATTAACAAGGTGGTGTAGAAGAATTGTTATATGATTTTTCTTTTCCTTACCAGGGAAGAGCTGATACTCGCATTCTAAAAGGCGGTGCAACCCCACGCTAGAACAGAAAACACTATCAAATCAAAACGATACAGTTGGAAACCATCTACCTGAAGTTGATATGCTGATGTTATCAGAATTCGAATAGATAAAGGCAGGTAATTGACAACTATTAGCAAATCAGTGGTGGCTATTCATCCCTAAAACAAGTACTATTCGGCAGTTAATCATTCCTGTTCGTCACAAAATCTGCCGCTTTGGTCTAATTCAGATAGTCACCGGCGCGCCTTCTACGTACAACAGCCTATAGCCTTTCGGTTAACAAAACTCAATGCAGCAAAACACCAAGACGTATCTCATTCTGGCAGCACTATGGTTGCTCATGTTTGCTTCTAGCAGTCAATTTTTCATAATGGCTCCCATCCTCTCCGAAGTGGGTGAACAACTGAACATCAAGGAGGGAGTTAGGGGTACACTCATTACTTCCTATGCATTTTCTCTTGGTCTTTTCGCTCTTATCATTGGCCCCATATCAGATAAAATAGGACGTAGAAAGATATTGTTATGGGGTTCAGGAGCAATGACAGTTTCCTTGGCCATGCATTTCCTTGCCCATGATTACTTTTCAATGCTAACCATTCGTTCTATCGCTGGCATGTCCGGAGGCATTCTTACAGGGTCATGTGTCGCGTATATTGGAGATTATTTTCCCATTCAAAGGCGAGGCTGGGCCAATGGTGTCATCGCTACGGGTAGTGCCGCTGGCCAGATCATCGGAATACCTATTGGTACCATTATGGCCGATGTATATGGGTTTGCCAGCCCTTTTCTACTATTTGCCGGTGTGATGGTAATCGCCTTTTTCGGCATACGCCTATTCGTTCCTCAGCCGTCTGTGGTACGCAATACCAATAGAATTACGGTTGCTAAGGTAGTGCATGAATACGGCCGTATGCTACGCAATCGAAAAATGTTAGCCACAGCGGGAGGCTATTTTTTAGCTTTCTTAAGCATAACCGTCTACATTGTCTATTTGCCTACCTGGCTAGAAGATGAGTTTTGTGCCAGCAGTCACGAGATAGCCATGCTCTTTTTGGTAGGTGGGCTGGCTACGATCATTGGAGGACCACTTTCGGGGCGCTTAGCAGACAATAGAGGCAGGAAAACTGTGCTGATTGCAGCAAGCATAGGTTTAGCAGCCATTATGGCTATGACGACACTGATCTTATACAGAAATATGACCAGTGCCTATTTCCTTTTTTTCACACTCATGCTGATGATCTCTTCTCGCATGATTCCTTTTCAGGCATTGGCATCTGATATTACACCGGGCCATACCAGGGGAAAATTGATGTGCCTCACCATTGCCATCGGCCAATTAGGTATGGGGCTAGGATCGGCCATAGCCGGATTTACTTACACTTCATTCGGGTTTATCGGCAATAGCCTGATTGGCGCAACAGCCGTCATATTGATGGCCATTCTGGTATGGCGACTTATCCCTGAAACTCATGAAGCACCTATTGAGGAAGAGGCGGCTTTGGAAAGGGCTTGACCAATTTCAATTATCATTCAATTGTTCCCTGAGCTGATCGACAAATTCGCCTATGCTACCACCCCTTTCGTCTTTGAAGGCCATATCGGTATAGATAGAAGCGCATAGAGGATGTGTTTTTTCAAGTAAATACCATTCTTCCCAGAGCTCATCATACCTAATGATAGAGGCCTTAAGCTGATTATTTCTAGATTTGGAATCTGGCAAATTGACTTTGAGCATCATTATCCACATTTGCTCAATCAGCTCATATTTGATTCGCCCATACGTGCATGAGGTTTCAATCGCTTGTTGAGCAATAGAATCGTTTACTTCAATCTGCCGAGATAGTTTTTCAATGTCACGCCAGGTTTCAGCAGATTCGGATTTTTCCTTAAGCACTTGTTCCATCAAACCGTTCTCAACTATTTCCCGGGCGATATTTCTATTCTGCGCAGCAGAAAAGTATTGATCCCGAGTCCACCATACTGAATTTCTCCAATAGCTATTGATATGCCCTTTACCAACTCCGTCGATAGTTAAAAGGCATAATCTCCTAAACTTATCTAATGCTTCGCCCTCAAGCCCAAGTTTTGAAGCAAATTGAGAGAAGATCTCTTCCTCGGGTTTATTTGGGTCTTGAGCCCATTGAGATACAACGTAACTATTGAGATCTGTCCATATTTCATGCTTGATATACGGCCCTTTCCAACCTCCACCATGAGACCATGTCATGGTTCCGTTTAGCGTTCCGCTATCAAGTACATTTTTAAGCCCGCGAGGCTTTGAGTTAAGAGGCCTATTTTCTGCAAATGCGTTTTTTCTAAAGTCAATTTCGTATTCGGTTTCGGGCCACCCTTCTATAACCGCCTTAGCTGTGTAATAAGGGTGAGCTCCTTTTCCGTAGGCCTCTAGCCTTGATTGCGATTCAACAATTTGTTGGTGTTTGCCTATACCAATACAGGGGTTGAAAGGTGTCATTCTATGGAAATCACCTTGTTGGTACTTGATAGAAAAGATCAGGTTTTGGTGAGGGACAATTTCATTCGTTACCTGCAAATAATAACTAGGGTTGGTGTGAAAGTTATGTCCAAAGTCCCAGGTTCTATAGAAGAGTTTTTTATTCCTTTTCACACAGACTTCTTCCTTGAGTATATTGATAAGCTTTATATGATCTTCAATACCTTCTTCTCCCTTACGAATGGGTGACCCACCACTATGGAAGGGTGTGTCATGAAGGTATGTTTCACCAAATCGTAAGGTAAGACCATCTAGTTTTGGAAACTTTGTGAAGATCTCATCGATTTGTGCTACTACCAGCTGTTGTAGTAATTCACTCTGTAGGTTAGGCTTCCTGTTCTGAGATATCTTCCCTCCAAGATTGTTAAGCTGGCCATCAGCCACTATTTCGTCCTCATAAGCTTTCCAGATTGACTCGGGGAAAACAATAAAGTCGGTAAAAGGGTAGACGTTTATGCCATACTTTTCGCACGAATCAATTTTTTGGGCAATCAGTTTGGCCTTTTTGTCTATCCACTTTCTCTCTTCAGAGTTTTGCGGAATGATGTCTTTAACAAAAGAATCATAGTTAATGGCGCAGTTGATGTGCCAAACGCCTACCGTTCCATTATAACCTTGTTCCTTTAGGTATTTTGGATCATTGTATTTGGTAACAAATGGTTCCTCACCAGGATTGTTGTGGACCATGTCCAGGATATAGTCCATTGAACTATCTTTCTCACCGTTACATGCGATCAGCAAAGAACAAATGATAAAGTAGAACAGCCGCTTTGTAAACATAGATTTGATAGGGCTAGAACAAGTGTATAAACCTACCTATAAAGGTTGGCGCGCAGTACATTGTGAAACGTAATGATAAAAAGGGGCTCGGGTGGTGAGATAGTGGCTTCAAATACTACTTGTTGATTTTGCCAATCAACTTCTACTATCTTACCGGAAAAACTACTACCGTCGGTAATGGCTCCCGGAGTAAAAATGACATTGTTTTGACTTTCATGATAGGTTACTTTTGAGACGATACGACTGTAGGTTTCCTGCCCTCTTTCTTTTCCGTAGCTCGCTATCTGCTTGATGGTCATGTTCTGTTCGTCGATTTCATACTCTACAGCCCGGCTATAATTACCGGGGCTTATGTAGTTCCGATTATCGCCATTGTCGAATATCATGATATTACCATTGGGCATTAATACAGGAGAGTGTTGATACCAAGCCCATTCAAAACCAGGATGGTTCGTTTCTCCTTCAACAATCTGCTGATCATCGATCGTATTTCCCTGTGCATCTAAAGGTTGAAGTAGGAACTGATTCAAATCACTGCCATTTCCAGCAGTTGCCCAACCCTTATGCGGAGCCAATATCCAGATGACTTCGTTATCGTTGCTTAATTTGACTGTTCCCTGTGTGCGCCCTGATACAATGATCGCATCATCGTCAGGACTGTATTCGACAGCATTGGCGTGGAACCAATCTATGTCAAGGTCAGCTAAGTCAGTATCCCAAGTCCTTCGGCTATTGTCAAGTGATTCATTAAGGTCCCATACATTGACAATATTACCCGAGGTTCTACCAATCTCAATAACCACATCTTCGACAGTGGTTTTTGAATTATCATTTACGGTCACAAGAAAGTTACCATTAGGTTTTTCGATCACATGATGGTGAAATCCATATCCAGGCATTTCCCATTCATTAAGCACCTCGCCTAACATATTGATTTCATAAAGCTTATCAGTGGTGCCATCACCAAAGACTAAATTGCCATTCTGAAGAAAGTTCATTCCGTTGTCAAAGAACAACGTTGAGAGCGTCGGGTGACTCGAAAAATCGAGGTACCACCTGATATCTCCGAATTGATCAAACATGAAGGCACGTTGGGGTAGAACGTTGCCATTATGCCCAAAGTAATTTACAAAGTTAAGGCCGGGAACGGTTGTTCCCGTAATTAGCGTATTGACCTCTATTTGAGGCATTTCTGCTATGAGCGGATCGGTCAGTACCGTAAAGGAAGTGGTTGTCAGTATTGCACCAGATTGATCAGAAAAGGTGACTTGAACCTGGTTTTCACTATCAGGGTATAGTCCTAGTACAGGTATGTCAAATGAATTGCTTACCTCAGGAAAGTCATGGACGATATCAGAAGCATCACCGTTTTGCCCAAAGACTTTAATACTGACTTTGGCAGGTGTATTAGTTGAGACCAAGAGCCTGGCGGTAAGTGGTGCTACTCCATTTGGGTTTTCAATGAGCTGGAGGCTTGTAATTATATTGGCCGGAGGATTAGGATCATCATCGCCACAACCAGATAGCAACGAAAGTCCAATCAGTGCTGCAAGAACTAGATATGTATATTTTTTCATTTTGCCCTGAGTTTCCACCCAATATACACATCAATTGCATATGGAAGACGTACTCAAGTTTGATTCTATTTTAAGCGGGCTGAGTGCAACAATAGGCTGCTAAAGGCAGGGGGTATGACTATTAAGAAAATCAACATCTAGAAGCAGATGTTAATATTATCTAAACAAGCCTGTCGAATAAGCCATTTCTATCCAATCAAGAATCCGTTAGTTAAACGAACGCAGGCACAAAATTTTAACATGAGACTAGCTGATTCACTAGTCAAAAAAGAAGAAAAACAGGAGAGATAAAATAGCCCCGGTGTTTCCGGGGCTTTCGCTAGCTAGCTCTTAATAATTTATCTTGTCGTACTAGATTTTTTCTCATTTCTTTTTTCTCGAGGTCGAACCAAATACACTCTACCATTCCATTTCCAGTATTCGTCATGTATTTGATTACCTCCATTACGCGACCGTCGGTTGTTCTTTTTACACGGTCCCCTTTCTTAAACAGTCTCTTCATATCAACTGAATTAATTACATTCCTATTCCGAAATAATGAACGCCGGGATAATCCTCATATACTCCTTCAATTAACACACCTCCCTCAACATTTTCAAGTATTTTTTGTAAATCTTTTACGCTTTTAACGGACTTATCGCCCACCTTGGTGATGATAAAGCCTTCACGTATATCCGTTTGTTTGGCGAGTTTACCAGACTTCAATGACTTGATCTGAACACCTCCATTCAAGTCTAATTTACGCAACACTTTGTCATCTACTTCACCGAATTCAGCACCGAGCTCATCAAGAATCGTCTTCTCTGCTCTGGCGATTACCTGCTCATTACCATCACGATTTTTAAGTGTGACAACGTAGTCTTTGACGTTGCCTTTTCTATTTACAGTAAGTGTTATTTTATCACCCGGACTGTGACTACCTATGTTACCTATCAATTCGGGATTGCTTCGTACCTCTTCACCATCGATGGCAGTGATAACATCACCCACTTTTATACCTGCTTCACCGGCTCCACTATTCACCATGATGCTGTCGACATAAACGCCACTATTGACATTCAAATCTTCTTCCTTCGCTAAGTTGCTATCTACGCTTCTGATTTGTACACCTAACCATCCTCTCTGCACTACACCATACTCAAGCAGGTCTTCGACCACTTTGCTGACTATTTTAGAAGGAACGGCGAAGGAATAACCAGAGTATGATCCTGTTGGGCTAGCTATAGCTGTGTTGATACCAATCAGGTTGCCATTAAGATCGACTAATGCCCCACCACTGTTACCTGGATTTACCGCCGCATCAGTCTGGATGAATGATTCAATGGCGGAATTGCCTAATATATTGATGTTACGTGCTTTGGCACTGATGATACCTGCCGTAACGGTTGAATTTAGATTGAAAGGATTACCTACTGCCAGCACCCATTCACCCACTTTAGAATTATCGGAATCAGTAAATGACAAGAACGGAAGGCCCTTTTCCTTTATTTGTATTAAGGCCAGGTCTGTTGAAGGGTCTGTGCCTATTACTGTCGCTTTATAGCTTCTATTGTCAAATAGAGTGACTTCTATGTCCTCGGCTTCGTCAATAACGTGGTTGTTGGTGACAATATACCCATCACCACTAATGATTACACCAGAACCGGTACCTACTTGTGGTCGCGAACGGCCACCACGATCTTCCCTGAAGAACGGCCCAAAAAACTCTCTGAATTGTGGAGGAACTTCCCCACGTTGGTTAGAATAATCGCTGGTTCTGGTGGACTGGATATGCACTACCGCGGGCATAACCTTTTCAGCCGCATCGGTAAAGTTCAAAGCCGCCACACCATCATAGGTGCTATTTATATTGGATGCGCTGATTGTAGGCGTATCATTTACATGTTCGATTTTTACAGTTTTGCTACTCCCTAAGTCGGCATAATGATACACACCTAACGTTAATCCACTTCCCAAAATAGCGGCAAAAAGCAACGAACTAAGCTTCTTCATACTAATCTCCTTTAAATTTAGTTTTGACAATCGGTTTATGATCCATTATATGAACATCGAATTCATTCTAATGCAATCTGCAGTGTTTGGTCGAAATGCTTGTTTGATAACGTAGCTTTGGACAATATATTCTGGTATTAATACGATCCAAAATCCAGAGTTGTACTTCCCATATACGAGAATTGATAGAAATTGTTTAACGCTCCAAAAAGCATAAAACCAAGTTAACATTCAGACAATGTCAACTTCATTTAAACAATTCAAATGCCATTTTTAATAAAGTGCTGGTTTTCAGCTTGATAATATAGTAGAGCGTGAAATTTTGTCAGAAAGATATGCTGTTCAAAGTCAGTTTGTCACCAGTATTCGTGTAAAGATTCTACAATAGCTCAATAGCTAATCACTACGCTTTGCTCAACTTGAGTTTTTTGACCAATGTCCCGATGGACAAACCCTGAACAACAATTGAGAAGACCACCACCATGTAGGTGATGAGTAATACCAGGTTTCTGTATTCAGACATGGGCAGGGAAAGTGCAAGTGCGATGGATATACCCCCTCTTAGTCCTCCCCAGGTCAGTACGGATATGGTTTTACTGGCTTTTTCATTCACACCTTTTTTAATAAACACCATAGGAATCGATACTGATATCAATCGTGCCAAAAGGACGGCGGGGATGGCTAGTAAGCCAATAGTGAGACCATAATTGTCATCAAGCGATATAGCTATCACTTCTAAACCAATCATTACGAATAGAATAGCATTGAGAATTTCGTCTAGCATTTCCCAAAATGCAGAAAACTGATCGCTAGCTTCATTTTCTTTCTCATGCTTGATTAAGCCATTGCCAACGATAAGCCCAGCAACTACCATAGCCAGCGGCCCTGAGACGTGAATAGCAGAAGCAAGGCCATAACCTCCCATGGTGATAGCGATGGAGATCAACACTTCTATTTTTGGTTCATCACTTATTGACTTCAGAATATACAAACCTAGAAACCCTATAACAGCTCCATATACCAAACCTCCCAAAGCTTCCTCAGCGAAGATTTCTATGGTTTCTACAATGTCGAATTTTTCAATACCCTTCTCGTTCAGCATAAGAATAGTGACAAAGACTACTACGCCTACACCATCGTTGAAAAGTGACTCTCCGGATATTTTGGTTTCCAGACTGCGGGAAACGTTTGAATTTTTCAATATTGCGAGTACCGCAATGGGGTCAGTTGGGGAGATCAAGGCGCCGAATAACAGGCAATACGTATAAGGTATAGCTACACCAAAGGCACCTGCGATCCAGAAAATAAATGAACCAACCAGAAAAGTGGATATGACTACGCCCATAGTAGCGAAGAGAAAGACAGACATGCGTTCAAGCTTAAGTGCTTTGGCATTTACATGTAGCGCCCCGGCAAACAGCAAGAAACTCAGCATAATGTCCATGAGAATTTCCCTGAAATCTATCACACTCACCACCTGACAGGTTTGAACCAAAAAATCTTTGTTCCAGAATCCAATGACGATCATGATGCCAGCAAAACCTAGTGCCAACAACATTAGCCCGATGGTGGTAGGTAGTTTTAAGAATTTGTGATTAACGTAACTGAACAAGGCCGCCAGAGCAACGACCATGGCAAAGGTGTGGAACAGGGAGGGGCTCATCTACATGGTTTTTTTACAATTTAATTAAATATATTGGGATGAAAAGTCGCCTGAGATGCATAGTGTTTCTGGCACTATTGCTAATAAAGGCGGCTTTATACTGTGAATATGCTATACCTGGAACTTCCGCCGATTCTACAGCTTCGACCCTTTGTGGATTGCTTTTGGGTAGTTGAACAGCTGCAACCGCCATTCTATTTGCAGAAGGAAAATGTCATTCCCGATGGACATCCGGAAATTATCATTCACTATGGAGGAAGGTATAAGGTCTATCATAAAGATATGCCAGGTGGCGAGGAACAGCCCCTGGGTATTCTGGCTGGACAACTTCGAGGGGCTATCCAACTTGAGCCGACCGGTGCTTCTGGAATGATAGGGGTGAGGTTTACGCCTACTGGTTTTTATAAGCTATTCAAACAGGATATGCATCAGTTTGTAGATCAGACAGCAAATCTGTCACAAGTGCTTGGAAAATGGGGGCAGTGCATGGTGGACCGGGTTAATGAGGCAAATTCTATAGAAGAAAGAAAGCAAGTGCTGGAAGCATTGCTGCTGGAAAGGTTCGTAGAAGAGCCATTGCAAATGTCTTTGGTGGATAGAACATTGCAAACCATTCGATATAATAATGGGAATGTACCCATTCAATCCATTGCTGATGTAGAAAAGGTCAGTCGCCGCCATCTTGAACGGCGCTTCATGGCCGAGGTTGGTGTAAGCCCGAAGGTTTACGCCAGAGTGGTTCGTTTCAATTACATTTTCAATCTACTAAAAAGTGATCAACCACTTGCTAAAACAGAGATCAGTTATCTTGGCGGCTATTTTGACCAAACCCATTTCAACAAGGAGTTCAAGGCTTTCTCCGGAGAAAACCCTTCTGACTATTTCAACAGACGCAATCAATTGGCTGACTTTCTGATGAGCCGTTGAGGTCGCATTTTTACTATACATCCAGATTACTGTCCTCTATCTTGCCAACATCATTTATTCTGAAAAGCACAATGAAGAACAGATTACTTACCCTTATTGTATTGGCATGCATTACTACAGCATGTTATGGACAAAATGAAAAAGACATCACCTCATTTGATTGGTTGGTTGGCACCTGGAAGAATACGCGCAATGGCGTTTTAGAATCATGGCATTACAGTGACGACAAAACACACCTTTTAGGCATGTCCTATAAAGTAGTACAACAAGATACTGCTATAATGGAGACCATCACTTTAAAAAGAGAAGGAGACACCTTTTTCTATTTACCTGATGTACCACATAACCAGCAACCGATTTCATTCAAGATTACTTCTTTTAATACTTCCGGTTTCATATCAGAAAATCCGCAACACGATTTTCCTAAAAAGATAGCCTACGAACTCACCGATAAGAAAAAGCTGAAGGCAGTCATATCAGGGGATGGTAAGGAGATTCCTTTTTATTTTGAGAAGGTGGACTAGTTAAGTAGCCGAGCAAAACGCTACTTCCTCAACTTGGTTTTATTGAAGCCAAGTACAGCTTGCTCAATACCCCTTAAGGTGAGTGGATACATATTGATAATCCTCGATAGCACCTGGATGGTCAATGTATAATCCCAATAGCGCTGAGGCTCAGGGTTGAGCCAGGCTACTTTTTTAAATTTTTGCGCAATGGTCATCCAATTGTTGACTGACCTTTCGCTCAACTCATAAGGCGCCATCGCCGCATCACCTACGATCATCACGGTGTAGTTAGGATCGTGATCCAAGAATTTGTCCATGCCGATGTACTCCGAACGTCTTTCGTTGGTGTATACCTTATCGTAGATGGTATTATGGAAATAGAAAGTTTTCAGATCGTGGGCAAAGCGCGTTTTCATTTTCTTGAAAAGCTCTGTCACAGGCCTGATGTGGTAGTCCATGGAGTAACCACCATTGTCGATCATCAGGATGATCTGCATATTTTCGGTGATGACATCTTTCTCTTCTGGCAAGAAAAGCCCACCTCTCTTTAGCCCTGTTTTGATCGTTTTAGGCACATCTAGATCCATGTCAGCGCTCTCTTCGAAAACACCTTTCATGGCCGCCAGTGCCGCGTCTATATTATCATCTCTCAAGCTTGAATCAAGATCGACAGGAAAATAGCGTGGATCATCCAGTACTTTACGCGCCATTCTACCTCCACCTTGGCCGCCTACACGAATCCCACCTTTGGCAGCACCGCTATGGCCATATGGAGAAATGCCTCCTGTACCAACCCAATGACTACCTCCCGAATGTCTCACCTTTTGTTGTTGCCTGACCCGCTCCATTCTACGCATAAGCTCATCCAGATCGATGTTAGAGTAGTCCGCTCCTTTTTCCAGGTTCCTACGTTCACTGATCGCATCAGAATCCGGGTCCTTATCCTCAAGGTCAGGATTATCTTTAGCCAGGATATCTTCTCCCTTTACTACCTCATTGATATCATAGGTTGTGATATGCACTTCATCCAGAAAGCGATCCACCAACGATTGCATATCCATATCTTCATGCTCGGGATTCTCCTTTAGGAAATTCTCTTTCCATGATTTGAAAGCATCAGATTTTGAAATGGCGTCATCCAGCCGCTGCCCCGGCTCAATATCGATATCCAGAAAGTATTTGTAATAAGCCTGTGTAAAGGGGCCGATCATTTCCGGGTCTTTGACTACGATAGACTTTAAGACCAGAAAAGTGTCTCCCAAAGTATTGATGAGCCCTTTGTCAAAGCTCTTCTGTAGTAACAAGAGCGTTCTTACATCGGCAGGCAGGCCGAATGATTTAAGCGTATGTGGGAGACTGTCAAACATATCAATTAAAATTAGATAAACCTCTCATATCTTCTCCTGAGTCACTGAACAGCTTTTGTTTTACGAGCTCAAGATCAGGTTGTGTTTTGATCAATGCACCAAGGCCGGAAAGCTTTTCAACTTTTTCAAGGGCTTCCATATCCGAGAATGACTTCAAGTACTTTAACCAGTTAAGCAACTCCCTTGTAGAAGGAGACCTTTCCAGCCCCATGCGTCTAAGTTGATATAGAACGTTGATGGCCGCATTCACGGTCTTGTCATTCAAATCAACGTAATGCTTGCGTACGATCTTATGCATTGTTTCCGGCTCCGGGAATTCGATGTAATGGTAAATACACCTTCCTTTGAACGCAGTTGGAAGTTCTTGCTCACGATTACTGGTAATCACGATGGCCGGCATCTCTTCTTCACTGATTTCTACCACCCGACCTGATTCCGGCATCACGAATTTTCTGTGGCTCAGTGCATACAATAAGTCGTTAGGAAATTCCCTTGGTGCCTTATCAATCTCGTCAATCAGCAAGACGGAATTGGGAGATAGATATGATTCTGTAGCGGGGCCTTTTAAGATATAGTCATCTAGTTGTTCTGTGCTTCTACCGCCAGTGCTTAGTTTCGTCTCCAGCCCTTTTTCTTCCCTTTGATTATTAAGCACTTCTATCTGCGAATCGCGCAGGTATTTAACGTGGTCAAATTTGGCCACGAATTGCTCCACATTACTCTTGGAACCGACCGGATATACAAACAAGTCCAATTGCTTACTTTGAGCATATTGGAGTGGAAGCTCCGTTTTACCTGTACCAGGTTCACCTTCAATCAATAAAGGCATACCCAGTGTCCTTGCCATATGAAAAGATTGTGCTAACTCAGGATCGCAGATATAGTTGTCAGATCCAGTCCAGTATGATTTTTCAGCCATTAAATGTTTCTTTTTAAAACGGAAAGATAACGAAAATCAGCCGCTTTTTGTTGGGAATTCTTATTCTACCATGCCAAAGGGAATAGCAATCATGTCATCGTTTCGAAAAAGCTCAACGCCTATTATTCGTTTTGGTGATGTTGTTTTAAAAGGGTTCTACTATTCGCCATAAGTGAAAGCGGTATTGAACTTAAATAATAACCTAGGCTCTAAAGCGGAGTGAGGAGTGTGCTCATAAAGTTCAAATCCGTATGGCGTTCTAACCATTTCAAATGTTTCGGCTTGTCTCTCAGGAACATTTTCGGTACCACCTATTGCTTGGAAAGCTACTGTATCACCGGTATATGTTTCCATCACCACGTAATCTGCGTCTGTTAGTTTTGGAGGCTCATCGGCCAATAGGTCTTCAATTGCCTGAAAAGTCATACTAGCAAAAAAGTGTGACTGGCTAAAATTACCTCTTGTAAACTTGACAGTATCTATGACCTGCATGGTGCTGTCATAAGCCCAATACACACCATCCAGCCCTTTCATGAGTTCTTTTTCGTCCAATCCCTTGATATACTTTTCCCCGTCGATGAACAATTCGTTATATCCTGGGCCTTTAAATTGATAGGATAGGTTTCTTACGGTGTCTTTCAATACAAAAGCTTTTTCTCTGGTTATATCCAGACTTGTCGTACCGATGAGCACGCTTCGACATGCCAGGTTTTTCAGATAGAACTTTTCCTCAACTACGCTACCTTCAAATTCTATGTATTTGAGATTTTTCCCGCACCGATCTGTATGCTGGATATATTCAAACAAAGACTCCAACGAGTCTGAACTCGCTATCATCAAAAGGTCATCCTTGTAGGCTTCCAGAATCCACCTGCCAGCATAAGGAGTGTCATACCAAGGATAGCTCAGGTCTTCTTCATTAGAACTGAGAGTTGTTTCTGTTTGGGTAATTAGGAATACTTTAGCCTGTTCGTTTTTGGCTGAAGGCACTTTTTTTTCTTTGTCTGCATAACTCTTGACGCGCTTCTCAGCTGTTTCCGCCTGTTTGGATTCTCTACTTTTGAAGCAGTTGGTCAATAGAACGGGGCATAGTAGGATGAGTATGATGCGTTTTGCCATAAGCAAATTCTCGCCTAATCCCCACTATCAATCGGAGGAGGGCCTTCAGGAATAATGCCTTTGTAAACATAATCCCCTTTGCGCGCTTTGAATTCAGCTTTTACATCTTCACGCAGTTTGGCATCTTCGAAAAGATCAACCATGGTCATAGCCAGAGCCTTAGCGGCATAGTCCATTCCCTTATGTCCAATGGACATACCGCTACAGGCCACCACAGCCCATGAGTGCCAGGGCGTTCCTTTAGGAGCCGTGGTTGCCCTCAATCTTATGGTAGGCACCACAAAGCTGACGTCGCCTACATCGGTAGAACCGCCCATAGGATGCTCCTGCGTTTCTTCCAATGGGCTAATGATAGATTCGATACCTACTTGCTCTTTGCCCGTCGCTTCCTGGATCTTTTTAGCGAAAACCTGCTCTTTTTCGGTGTATTGGATCGGGCCGAGATATTCGAGGTTTTTCTGCAGCCTCGCCCCACCTGCACGATTGACCAATATTTCATGAATACCTGAAACCAATGTGATCTTGTAATCTACGTCTGCCATGATTGCCGCCCCTTCGGCCATTTTTTCTACACGCTTCCATACCTTCTCCATGCCCTCTCGGCGTGTATCACGCACCCTCGTCCATATTCTAGAATAGTCAGGTACCACATTGACAACCTGTCCACCATCCTGAATGTGATAGTGAATACGTACGGTAGGCTTGACATGCTCTCGGTAATAATTGATGCCTGTTGTGTATAGTTCTAGGGCATCCGAAGCACTGCGGCCATTCCAAGGGTCACTGGAAGCATGAGCTGCTTGTCCGTAGAATTCTACAATGAAATCGACCAATGCCAGGCTGCTTTGCACATCCGCTTTGGTTTCGGCACTCGGGTGCCAATCCATCACCACATCTACATCTTCAAACAAGCCTGCACGGATCATCCATAGTTTACCGAAGAACTTCTCCTCGGCAGGCGTGCCATAGAAACGAACGGTTCCTTTTAACTTACCCTCTGCAATCAGTTCTTTAATGGCGACAGCTGCTCCCAATGAAGCTACACCAAACAGGTTATGCCCACATCCGTGACCAGCGCTACCTTCGTTGAGGGGATCTTTAGTGGGTACCGTCTTCTGCGATAAGCCTGGGAGTGCGTCAAACTCTCCTAAAATCCCAATTACCGGCTCTCCGCTGCCAAATTCAGCGGTGAATGCGGTGGGTATTTCGGCTAACCCTCTCTTTACGGTGAAGCCTTTTGATTCCGCGTAATCAGCCAACGCTTTGGCCGATTGCTCTTCTTGAAAAGCTATTTCTTCATAAGACCAGATTCTATCGCTCAGGTCGGTCAATTCATTGAAGTTGGTCTGAATGGTATTGATTACCGCCTGTTTGTTTTTGTTGATCTTGGGTTTTTTCTGTGCAGATACAGAGAAGAAGATTACTAAAGAAAATAAGAGAGTAACTATTCGCTTCATGATTTCATGTTTTTGGGAACTGTTAAGATAGCAAAAACGCCTTAAACTGCCGAAATGGGTGATACAGCCTCGCTGGTATCTCTCGAATTAGATTCACCCTGGAAGCCATCAATGAAATTAAGGGTTAGCGTTTCGTCATCAAGCATGAGATCGAAGAATACGTTCTTTTCGATTACAAATGCCTGGGTGTTTTCCTTGACATGTAGCGCATCTATTAGGCCAGAGTAAAGCGATCCATAGATAAACAAATCACCTGGACCCAATTCCCTATCGCCATCACCGGATAAGTGTAAGAGGCCTTCTTTCACCCAAAGTATCCTGTTCTTGTTGTTGTCATTAACCATTGATAGCTGTGAACCCTTTTCCAATGAAATAATATCAATGTGTAGGGCAAGATCAAGCAATAGATAATCATGTGCGTCTTTCAATAGTTCAAATTGTCGCAGCGATTTAATCTTGTTGTGTATCGTTTTTTCGTTGGCTTTCTCTTGTCTGAAAGTGGATAGTATTAGCTTCCCTTGCTTTGCTGGCAACTTATCTATGTAGGCTTTGAATGCATTTTCTTCAAGGCTGTTGAACATCGCCTCGGCAGCGGATTCATATACAAGTGGCTGTTTATTAAAAAGGGCCGCTTGAATTGAGTTATCCGGTTTACCATATACAATGCCTCCCAAAATACTAATGGCTTCCGCCTTGACCAGCAATCCGGTGGTAGCATAGTTTCTTATGATAATGTCTCTTAGCCTGTCGTTGGCGTTGAACTTTCCTTGTGGAAATCTCGGATTGAGTTTTCTCACTTTCCTCCACCAGGGCTTATCCTCAAACAGGGGAATGATGAACTCTTTCAGGGATGGCTCAAGCAGATTGTCCAACATTTCTATGGCAAAGACCCTCATCTCTGGGCCCTCTGTATGCATGAGGTTTTCTTTGATCACGTTGGTTTTATCTGTGCCGTAAATGAGGCCGATCAAGGCGATTATTTCCTGCTGTGTTTTATCCAGATGTTGTACTAAAAACTGAATCAATGAGTTGGTGTTCGGCGAACCTGCCAGGTCGGCCAAGCCAGAATATACCCATACACACTTGGCCACTAACTCTTCGATCTTATTTCTCACAAATTCTCTTTGCCTGTCCTCAACTTTGAACCCAAGTGAACTTAGTGCTTCAATGGCCAAGTGCTGTACGTCCGGCTCGTGATAGTCAATCAGTCCCAGTAGCGCCCTCTTGCTCTCCGGAGTACCTATCTTTTTTAGAATGGTGACTATTTTTCGCTTGGTTCGACTGCTGCCGGTTCTCTCGAATACGTATTCAAGGTCGGATAGCACCTCATTACCATAGTAATGGATGGTATTCTCGATGAGTTGAGCATAAGTTGCGGAATGCAACATGTCTACAATATAAGCTTTGGCTGACAAGTCTTTGGCCAATATGGCTTTAAAGATGAGTTCAGGCCTGTCTGATTCAGGTTGCGCATTTAGGCTTTTCAGAAAATTGTCATTGCCAGATTTTTCAGTTTTCGCCTCCTTTTGGTGTGTCTCCAGCATAGGTTCGAGGTTCATCTCTTTCATGATATAGTTGACCCTCGACAGGCCTTCACCACCTTGTGCAGATCGCAAGACCAAACTATCCGTGCCTGAACGGAAATAGCTTCCTGCCGCCTTGGTAGGATTGGTAAGCACATCAGCCAGTTTCAACTTATACCCCTTAAAAACAGTCCAAGCACTGAAAATCCAAATAAGCAAAAGAGGTAAGAAGGCCAATGTGAAAAGCTCCATATCCACATTTCCTTCCGGTGTTCTAAAAATGTATGAGAAAATAATGAGCGAAATACCAGCGGCTGCCGTTCCTATTTGCTGGACATTGCCGTCGATTTTGGTTTGTATGTAGGTCCTTTCTGAGTCAGGAAGTGGTAGGTATAGAATGCGCGTGGCCGGTATCTCGATCGACTTTCTCACTACGCGATCAACGAACTTGTTGGCGGAGAGGAAAATGAAAAGGAGATAGGCTGTGGGCTGTTCTAGAAAGGAAGCCAGGAAATTACCTGAAAAGGCTAATGCGGTACATAAGAACATTAATATGGGTAGGATGACGAGGGCAAACCGCATCCCCAACCTATTGAAAATACTGCCGGAAACAATGGAGAGGCAGAACTCACCAACCTTAACGATAGCGAAGAAGATAGCGATATTCTTGATCACTCCGTCGTCATTGGCACTGTGGTTCTGATCCAAAGCACCTAAGAATCCAAAATCGGCAAAATATATGGCTACGTAAGACAGGCCCACAGTCAATGCAATGAACCTCACATACCCATCATTGAATACTTTTTTCTTATGCTGCTGAGCCTGTACTTTTTTAGTCGCCGGTTGTTTTATACTGTCCCTATACTTCGAGAAAATGGTCGTAAGGACTATCAGACCGATTGCTGCTCCTATTACAGCCGGATAGAGGAAATTATAAGGAGATCCTATAAACTTAAGTGTCTGAGGTATAATCAGATAACCTATAATAGAAGCTAGGATTTCCCCGGAACTGAACAGGGCGAAAAACCGCTTGCTCTGCCTGATATCAAAGAGCAGCATGGATAAGCCTGCCGTTTCCAAAGCACAAAGCGTGAGCAGCGGTGCGGCAAGAATAAATAAACAAAAAGAAAGGATATTGCTTTGAACTACTCCGGCCGTATTTAGCAACGCAATGAGTAAGATCACACTAGCCAAAAACACAAAAACGCCACTGAAAAGCCACTGTGCTGAGTACCTTTTCTGTAAACGAGAGTACAGGCTAACAATGATGAAACCTAAGGTACCAGATGCCACATATCCATACGGCAACCAGGTGCTTCCCCAGTCATTAACAAACATCGAGTTCGCGGTGGAGAAGTAAAAGGAGATGAAAATACCAATACAAAAGGAGTGCAAGAACATCCATTTGACCAGCTCACTCTCTTCTCTTGAGATACCAACTAACCTCGATATGGTTTTTAAGGGTTTCATGAACTACTCATGGCGTTACGTAACTCTCGAAGGAAGAGCTTGGAACAGCTAAAAATGCGTTGCTTCCTTTTGTAATTTGATTTGATACCAGTGCCACAACTTTCATATCCGAGTTACGATACAAATGGTCAAGCTGCTGTAGGTCATCGCAAGCTACTAGAGCATGGTCATCGTTGTTATCTAAATAATCTTTCAATTTGGCCTCATCGATGAGGTTATTACTAATGCCAGCCGGCGTCAAGGGTAAGGTAATGGTCATTCTCGGCTGCCCTTTCAGATATAGCTCATTGTGAAACCCATCAATAATATACCCTTCGTGGTTCAAGTGGTTTTTGAAGCTGGCATGATTGCCTGGTCCTATCCAGGTACGTTTGACTCTGCAACCCACTTCCATACTGAGCAAGGAGGTGTACCTTGAGGCGCAAATGGCCACTTTAAGTCCTGAGACCTTTTTGGCCGCAGCTACGTAAATTGTGGCGGCGGTTTTGTCGGCATCGGCATAAACTTCGGTGGCGTTAAAGCTTACAATGTTACCATGGATATCTTCAATCAGTACCACGAAGCCATATTTAATAGTCCGGTAGAGGTCTGATTCAGTAATCTGACTGACGGCGAATATGCTGGCTTCCGCCGCAATCAACCCCCTTATCGCTTGAATGTCCTCGACTTCCGCCAACCTAAGCGTGAACCCATCGACTTCTAATCTACTTTCGATAGATGCCTTGGTTAGCGTGATGAAGGCTTTCACTTCATTTTCATCAGCGAACTTGTTGAAGTCGCGATTGATTTGGCATAGCTCGTATGGCTTCTGGAAGGTAATGGGGGCGAGCTCTGAATCTTTGGTGATCAATGGTCAATAATTAAAGTTGATAGAGTAGTCTGATGATGAAATGCCTGCTTTCCTGTGGGATACTAGAGGCGAAGGTGCTGCCATTGGCAGAACGAATACCAGGATGTTCGTAATCCGTACCTAGTAGATTGTTTATGATCAGCTGGGTGGATAAGTTGTCAAGGCCCAAGGGCTCACCACTGATGGTAAACGCCGAGTTCACTATGGTATAAGGGTCTATACTAGTCAAAGGGTTGGACGACACCGTAGTCTCTGCTCCCGTTAGTCTTCTTCCCACATGATTCAGCCTTACATTGACATTTAAGAGATCGTCAAAATAAGTAGCATTAACGCCAATATTAAATTGATGAGAGGCAATATCACCTACACGTTCTTCGCCACCTTGGCTGGTGGGGCGGGTGAAGGTATAATTGGCCCACAGGTCGTAGTTATAATATTGGTAGGAGCCCTGAGCCTGAATGCCCTGGACATTGAACGAGCCGTTGGCCTGGAATTGCTGTGTAGTACTGCCTTCAAAAGCAACAGATACTAACTCGGAGATATTGCTATACCATGAACTGTAGGCCACGATTTCTGTTTTGAACTGGTGATTATTGCCAAGCACCATCTTGCGTTGCCAGCTTAATTCTATGTTTCTAGCCTTTTCTGGCTCAAGTGTGGGGTTATTCAACCTTCGATTGCTGGTGGTAGAAAACTTCTGAAAATTGGTGGCATCTTTGAAAGCCTCAGAGTAGATGGCTTTAAAGATCGTGTTATTGTCCTTACCGTGATACAAGGCCACCAACCTAGGGTTGAAGACCGTTCCAAAACCTGCATTGCGCACATCATTATGGTCAATTCTCACACCTCCCGTAAGAATAAGCTGATCACTGGGCTTCCAGGTGGCCTGTAGATAAAGACCGTAATCGAGGACATTCAATATGTTTCCTCCACTGGTAGTATCAGCTTCGCCACTCACCAGACCGGTAACCTCCGGAGCAGGCTCATTAGAAGTGATGTAGTTAGCCTGCACCTGGCTATTTCTAAACTCAAAACCAGCCACCATATTAAAAGCCTCAGTGGGTTCGTAGAATAGGGTCAGCTCATTTCGGAATTGATTGGCGAGCTGATAAAAGAAAGTAGTTTCCCAAGTCGGTATGCTATCCGATGCCAATTGGGCAAGATTGAAGTTGCCGGTGGCATAGCCCAAGAATTGTGTTTGCCTGGCATTGGGGGCGTTACTTTGGATCTTGTAGCGACTGTAGTTGGTAATAGAGAGGTTATTATTGAGATCGTTGCTATACCTGAGTGAGAAGAACGTCTGCCTTACCGCCCATATGTTGCCATTGTTAGATCCTGCAAATACCCTGTCGGTAAAAGTAGAAGCTGAGCCCTCCGTTCGCTGCCAATGTTGGAAGCCGAAACGAAAGTTTCTGGTCCCAAATGCCCCACCAAGATAAAAATTATCAGTAGGATTATCGTATTGCAATGGTTGGCCATCAACCCCAGCCGTATATGCTGTACTATCCAAGGCATTAGCCTGTGCTAAAGCCAAAGTAGTTGGGAAAATGGTGTCACCCTGTACTGTGTGAAATTGCCCGGAGGGGTCGGCGCTTTGAATGTCCTCTAAATTCTGCGTGCTGGCCGGTTGTTTCAGGGTAGCAGTGTACCTTTCGGCATTGTAGAATTCTGAATCCCACCCATAATCCCAATTAGAAAATTCGGATAAATCTTGCTCGTCAGAACGGAAAACACGCCCTGTAAACGAAAACCAGGCATCATTGAAAGCCTTGCCAATGGTTACGTCAGCATACCTTGTATTCCATGTGCCATAGCCAACATCCGCATTCAGTGTTATCGGATGTTCTTCATTCACCATATCGGCTTTGGTTTTGGTAATAATGTTGATCACTCCAGCAAAAGCATTTGACCCATAAATGGTAGAGGCTGGGCCGTAAACCACTTCTACCTTTTTAATATTAGAGAGGGCGTATTGTCGCGATATATAGGCGATACTGGTAAATAGCTCGTTGTCCTCCACACCATCCACCAATATGAGTGTTCTATCCGTGGCTGTATTGGAACGGTACCCCCGTTGGTAAATATTAGAATAACTGATACCCTTGGCACTTGAGATGGAAATGCCTGGCAGGTCATGGAACAACTCTTCGAGATGGGTGTAGCCCCTTCGAATCATTTCTTCTTGGGTGATAACAATCACATTAGCCGGTTCTAAACCAATCTCTTCAGCTTTTTTGGACACAGAGAACGTACTGTTTTTTTCCAACTTCTGCCTTACTCGTTCTACCTGCTCAACATAGGCTAAAGGGTCGCGCGCATCTGTTTCGTAAGTACTCTTCAGCCTAAAGATCCTTTTTATTTTTTCGTTGGCCCGTTCTATGGAATCACGCCTGAGATAATAAATGGCATGTAGCCGGTAAGCTTGTATTTTGATCTCCTTTCTCTTATTAAGTGTCGTGGTAGAATCCGGTTTATCGGTAAGCTCTATCAATTGGGCAAGTTTCTTCTCCATGCGATCAATGTTGCCCTCTTCCATATCGTCCTCAGCAGACCTCAATATCTGGTTGAGTGTTTGTGCTTGCAGGGCAATGGCACAACACATAAAGGAGAAGACCAAAGCGAGAATCCTGAGCTGCATGGAGTTATAATATTTTTTCTTTTTAATCATCTTTTAGCTTCAGTCGGTCGGCCAAAAATTCTACGTTGGTAGGCCATATTTTTAGAAAGCCCTCTACTGCCCCTACCATTATCCAATTATCATCAGGGGTGAAGTGGACCGAGTTGACCCAATGTCTTCCCTGGGAAATGATGAGAGGCTCTTCTTCCCAATACCTCACCGTTCCACGCACCTTGTTTTTCCAGGCATAAATAGGCCACAGTCTTACCGTATTATCCATACTCGCCGAAGCCAGCTGCGTGTTGCAACTTGATCTGTTAAAGGCTAGATCTCGAATAACAGAGGTGTGCCCTGTGAAGGTGGTATCCGCTTTGTTAGGCGAATTGACGTCAACGACTACCACCTTATTCTGAATACCAAGTGCCACCATATCGCCACAAGGATTTATGGCCATGGCCGAAGCCCGCCTCTGACGACTGAATCGGTCCAGAGTGAAAACCGATTCACCATTCTCGGCGGCTGCATTGATGCGCCACAAGCCTATTACATTGCGATCGGTCAGTGTCGCCAGGTAAGTATTGTCACCTCCTTGGTTAAACTCCATCAGCCTGACTTTTCCATTGGTAGCGTTATTCAGTTTCCGACTGATAGCATCCAGAAAGACCAGTTCAGCGCTATCGTACTTAAAGACTAGAATAGAGTCTTTACTGGCTATAGATACAATTGACTTGGAACCTTGAACTCCATCCGATACAGCCATGACATCGATCGGTAGTTGGGGAGCGTTCACAGCTTGAGGTTTAGGCCATATCAACTTTTGCTGCCCGAGTTTCACATCGTATCGCCAAAGCCTACCTGACAAAGTTCTAATCAGGACCTCTTCCTTATTGATATAGTAGACTTCATTGATGTTTTCTGAAATACTAAAACTCTTGCCGACCTTGTAGGTGCTGGTATCTGAAGTCTTTTCAATTAACCGGACAATGCCGCTCGATTCTCCCACGGCGAATTGGTTTCCGTTGAATGGGTTTGCTGAAATACTCTTGATATCATACTCTGAAGGGTAAGCACTTTGGTCGTTTTGCGTAGTATCCCAAACCTTGAGTAAGGCGTCATAGTTGAGGGTATTTTGTATGCGTTCCAGGGATGCTGGCTTATAACGCTTGAATATCCTGTAGGCACTATCAGCGAAGGTTCTAGCCAGTCCGTGCTTATGGTCATTAGAAAATAAAATGGACTTACTTGATAAAGTCTGAGCGCTGGCTATTTCTCTAAGCTTATCTGCCCTATCCTTTTCGTCAATAGCCGTTTTTTTGGCCTGGTCAGCTGCCTGAAAAGCAATATCCGCTATATTCAAGGCGTTATCGAGGCTGTCTCGGTTTTCTTCCAGCTTTTCTTTTTCAGATTGAAGATCTATAGCCAATAGGCTGGCTTTCCGCTCGTTGACTTCAGCTACTCTGCGTAGTGAATCAGCCTGTTCTTTTTCTTTCCTTATCGCCACTGCCTGTCGAGCGATTGAATCATAGTTATCCTTAAGCTTCTTTTGTTGAGAGTCAATCGTTGCTTGCTGGCGATCGAGGGAATCGGCGCGATCATTGGCAATCCTGGCATTTCTATCTGCTTTTCGGGCGTTCTTGATAGAATCGAGCATTAAGAATACACAGACAATAGCTGCTACACCCATTAGAACGGCCGTTGAAATAATCAGGCGTGTCCTTTGTTTTCGCTGCCTCTCAGTTTTAAGCAGTTCATTCTGTTGCTCTTGCTCACTGAGTTTCAGAAACTCCATGGCCTGGGCATAGGCCGGATTATAGCGCTCAGCCCACTTTAGAGAAGGTCTGTTATTCTTTTTCCAACGTAGGGCAAATTCAAGTTCAGGATTTCGATAGAATCCTGATTTGTTTTGGGCATACAAGGAGGCAGCCTCTGCTACCCTGAGATAGGTCTCTGCATTTTGCTGCTCTTCCTTCGTCCAGGCGATTAACCGCGACCAGATACGCATGAGGCTTTCATGGGAAATGTCTACTGTGGTTTCATCGCTTAGCGTGCCCGTTACCGGCATCAGGAAGGAGCGGCCTGGTTTTCTAAATACCTCTATTACGCGCTCGACGGCATTCTGAGATGCAGCGGTGATTTCTACCAACTCATTCAACTTCGTAGGTCGGCGTATGCCCCTGTTGCCTGCCCCCATTTCGGTTAAGGCCTTGAACACCTTTTCACAAACCTTTTGCTGGCTGTTGTCCAGCTCATAGTAGGCTTCATCTGCATGACGAGAGAGGGCTTGCGACATGGTGCCGATGGCTTCATAATGATGAATATCGATAGGCTCGTCGTCTTTGCGCTGCTCCAACCAATAGTCCCATGTACGCATGAGCGCATGCTGAAGTATGGGCAATTGATCAGGGTTATTGCCCATGTCATTTGACAGGCGCGTTAAAAGAGGTTGTGAGATTTTGGCTCCTCCGACGGCTATGGGACCGGAAATGGCCATCTTTTGCTCATCACGGGTCATTCTGGGCACGAGGTATTGACCCTCATTGATTACCTCGGGCAATCCTTTAAACTGGGTACAGTCCCCTAGAAAGTCAGAACGCATCGTGAGCGCGATATAGATGGGCAGGTCAGTTTGACTGTTGGCAGTTAACAATAGGTTCACGAAGCTCATGGCATCGGCGCCGCCCTTCTTTGCATCCCGATTGAAACGAAATAATTCTTCAAACTGATCAACCAGTATGAGGATGTTTTCCCTTTCTCCAATACTCGACTGCCGTATGGTCTCTACCAAACCAAGGTTACTCCTTCTCAAGGTAGATTCAACAATGGTGGTTTGGACTTTTTCGTTTAACCCACCTTCGTATAGTCCGTCCACACCAGCCAGCGAAGAGGCAAGATTATAGATGGGGTCATTGCCAGGTTTGAATTGCGCCAGGTGCCAGCGAGACCCTGCTGATACCATAAAACCGCTGTAAAGCGCTGGCAATAATCCGCACTTGACCAAACTGGATTTACCACTTCCCGATGCTCCCAGCACCGCAAGAAACCTCGTGGTGCGCAGTTTTCTAAGTAACTCATCTACCTGTTTTTCACGACCGAAGAAGAGGTGCTCTTCTTCCATCTCAAAGGCCCTGAGACCAGGGAAAGGGTTTGTATGTACAGAAGCCGTGGTCATGACTCTTTCAGTTTTTGTACAAATTCCTGCATTACATCTTTGGGAGGTTTACCCTCAAGGCCGTTGATCACCATAAGGTCATTCGATCGGAAATCCTCTTTGTCACCATAATCATCGGGGTCGTGTAGGTAGATAGCTTTGGCTTTGAAAGGTTCGCCCCGACCATAGCCCATTACCTTCTTCAGTTCGCGATCCTTTGAGCGCATCCACAGCTCGTCACCTTCTCCATGGAAAATGATCACCGCGTGGCAGTTCTTTAGATTTTCTATATGATCTTCTCGAATGGCATCTTCCTCTCCTTTAAACACAGGTAGAATAGGCTCAAAACCTTCATCGAACAGGTATTCTTTTAGTGGATTGACTAACCGGCCTTTGCGATCTGCTTCATCACATACGATGTACACCTGTTGAACTTGGTCAGGTGAGCTTTCCGGACTTTCATCTCCGGTATCTTCCTTCTCCTGTAGGCTTTGTAGCTTATCGATCAATGATATTTTGAGTTCACTGATGGAAGACTCGAAGATATCGGCACCGGCCTGCAGTTCAGACGAACCTCTCAATGCGTCTAGAAATTGAGGTTGCCTCGTATCCTCCGAGTTGCTCGATTCGTCGGAGTCCACTTCCGGATCGATCCAGATGAAACGCTCTAATGAGCCATGCTTGCTCTGTTCAGCAGCAATCTCATTTTGAAGCACCACCAGTGATTTAGAACTATCTTCTGGTGTTTTGCCATATAATTTACCAAAGAGGTGTATCGAGAAGTCGCTCTGCTGAAGCAACTCACGGACTGAAGCGGAATACTCGGTACTGAGATGGTCGGGTAAATTTCTATCGGGAAGCACAAGGTAGCCATTATCGGTTAGCTCACGTTTTACCTTGTCTCGTTCTTCATTTAGATCGTAGCTTGTCTCGGCCAGATACACTGTCCCGTTGGATGTTTGGGGGACCGCGGGAGTTTCCTCTACCTTAGCACCATTACCGTTTATCGTTCTGATTTCCTGCAATAAGGATACAATGTCGTGTGCTAAATCCTCTAGCCTCGACCAGTATGCGATTTCAGCTTCCTCACCAAATATCTTGTTGAACTCAATGTAGTTTCCCTTTTCATCCTCCTTGAAGAAATTGTAGCCTAGCAGTCCTTGTAATTCTTCAGGGTGCCGGTCTCGGGAAACCTTGGTCTTGATGACTTTAAATACACGGGATTTATTGCCAATTCGATCTCCAACGTTCTGCTTGGCCGCTTCTATGAACTCTTCCACCTCTCTTTTACACCATTTGGAGTTGACGTATCTGGGGGATAGAATAGAAACCAACAACGCCATGTTGGGAAGCTGGCCGGATATTTCATCGCCAAAATAATCATTGCCCTGAAGCTTGGGGTCACGCCAGATTTTGGGTTTTTCACCCAGTAGTTGTTTTAACCTTACCTCTAGGGATTTATGAAAATCATCCACCCACCCATTGTCCTCATTTCTAAGACTTAAGGCTTCATTGTCCGCATGTGCGTAGCTAATAAATATGTCTTTCTCAAAGGTCATTGACTCTATCCGCTAACAGAACCCGTATTATCGGGCTTCTCCTTCCTCTTTGTCCTGGTTGCTATTGTAGTTTTTCCAACGGTTCGTTTCTTGTGCCAAAATATTCTCTATCCGCTCTACAAAGATTTTAAAACTGTCCTCTGGCTTCTTATTGTAGGCACCTGTGTTGGTGAGAAACAGCATTTTTTCATGCTGAAGCACTTCTTTGGTCATTCTGTACTGTATCCAGTTTTCATGAAATTTATACAGGCTTTGAATGGCTTCGCCTATTGCAATGAAGACGCCCAAGATACCTATAGCTACAGAAGTCCAGCCTAATCCATTGTTACTATTGGCACTACCGCTCAGTCCGGCTAGAAAAGGGATAATAACAGCCAAAGACACTTCTACGGTCTTTATAATTTTATATCTCTTCTGATTCCAGCCACTTTTCTTACTGAACCAGGCCATTTGATTGTCGACTCTACTTTTTAGGTAGGTATCTTTATCCATGAAGCTATTTAACTATTTTTAGTCAAATTAATTCGTCACAAGATAATAATTTATTTCGGAATAGAAGTCTCCCAAATAGTGGTATTAGCTGATTATTCTGGATGTAAAGTGCTCATCATGAGGCATTGTTTGACAATACCTGTAATACGAGCTTGATGAAGCTTATAGGCAGGTTAGCGCTAATGGATGTGGTCTTCTTTTCGAGTCGGAGCTTCAGTTAGCTCGGGACACCACTTTTGACGGAAGGACTCATCGTGTAATACCATTTCGAAAATCTCATCGAAAGTGAGGTACATGTGGGTGCCAAGAAGTTCTTGTTGTTCGTTGAATCTTTTGACCGCTTTTTTGATGATCAGTACCTCTTCCAGCGGGGTTAGCTTATGAGGCTTCACTTTATTGGACGTTTAGTTTTTTCTCAAAAACTCTGATTCCCTCTTTGATGATCTTTTCCCAAGTCTCATTCTTGCTGATCACCCTGCCTTCGTCATTGGCCAGGTTGAGATGATAGTTAATTGTGATTCCTTTGTCTCTTAGGTCTTTAGGAATACGCACATGAATCATCTTGTATTCGGTTGTTGCCGAACCCTCCATTTGGTTATATTTGAGTATCACTGATATATATGTAACAAATATACCATCAATTGATGATAAAATCAAGTCAATTGAGTAAAATTTTAGGAAAAACTTTTATCTTTTGTGGATAATCAGGACGACAATACAGTAAATGACCGAATTTTAGAATTAATTGAAAAGCTCAATTTCAATAAAAATTCTTTCGCCAATAAGATTGACGTTTCTGCTACGGTCATAGGAAATATAGTAGGCGGCAGAATGAGTAAGCCTAGCTATGAAGTGCTCCAAAGGATTACCACCACGTTTGAAAAAGTAAACCCCAAATGGTTGCTCACCGGTGAGGGTAGTATGTTTCAGGAGGATCCGCATACCATTGTCTTCGAACCGATTGAGACTTATGCAGATCGTGAATGGCTAAAAGAAGATGCGGGGTTTCTACTACATGATGCTTCCAAACTACTCGAAACGCTTAAAGCTGACATCAAGCACAAGGATGGGGCAGGAGAGACCACTTTCAAATTGGAAGAGATTATCAATAAGCTGGCCATGCAAAACCAATCGCTCAAGAAGATCAATGGACGCTTATCTCACAGACTCATTCTCTTGCAAGAAGACATGATCAAAAAGTTGAAAGGCGAGGACGAAGAGGAAGGTCCATCAGAAGAACCTTCAGCGTAGTGCTCATCTTAGGCAAGGACCACATTTCCGGTAAATACGCTCACCGTTAGGGCTATCTAAAAGCACAACATTAATTTGAGCATCTTTTTAAGGTTCCCATGCATCCTTTCGCTATTCGTGCTGTCTTTATAAAAAAACCAATAAGCATGAGAAAATTAATCTTCATTATAGTGTCATTCTGCCTGGCTTTTTCGGTGGCCATAGCACAAGGCAAAAAAGAAACTAAGACATTTTCCGGGATTACCGATGTCAGGTTGACCACTTCATCGGGAAACGGGACGATCAAAAAGGGGAGTGGTAAGACCGTAAAGGTGACCGTGAGCCACACTTATAAGAAAGGTTACAACCCAATATTTGAAAAATCCGGCTCAAGATTGACCCTAAAAGAAGATTTTGGAAGCGGCAGCCATTCCGGTACTTCTAATTGGACTTTGGAGGTTCCTGACGGTATCAATTTAAAATTCAAAACTGGCTCCGGGGATTTGAGCATTGAAGGGCTTGATATTGAAGTCAATGCTTATCTGGGCTCAGGTGATATACTGCTTCGTGATTTACAGGGTGATGTGAAAGCAAGGACTGGTTCAGGTGATATTGAAGGCTATGACCTTGAGGCAGAAATAGATTTTGATTCGGGCTCAGGTGATGTAGAGATAGAAAACTCGGCCGGACTATTTAAGGTAAATGTCGGAAGTGGCGACCTGGACATCAACGATGTTAACATTACGGAATCCAGTTCTTTTATCTCTGGTTCGGGCGATATAAAAGTAAAGTTGTCCAACGAGCTGAATCAAAGCATCAGTGTTAATAGTGGTTCAGGCAATGTCACACTTGATTTTAACGGAACACCCATCAGCGGTTATATCACAATGCAAGTGAGGGAGAGGAATGGAAGGATTGAAGCACCTTTCAGTTTTGAAAAAGAAAATGTCGAAAGCAATACGGTTACGAAAAGAACCAAAATAGGCGATAAGGAGATCAATATTACCTTGACTACTGGTTCGGGTGTGGCTAGCATCAAAAAATAAACCTGGTAATTAGTTTTTCAGCCTTATGTCAGGCTGTAATATAGAAATGGGTGGTGAGAAGATCTTCTCACCACCCATTTTGTTTTAAACGGCTAGGCCTGGCAAGGCACGTTAATCGATTGCTCACATGGCTCCAACTCAGAAACGCAAAGTTGTGCCGAGTAAGCACAAACGCCACAAGTTGCCTCTAAGCAGGTCTGTAATGTTCCGCATAGCAGCGGAAAGCTTTGCTCACAGATTGGGTTAGAATTGATGGGTACTAACCCTCCTTTTACTGTGTTTTCAATTTCACCGTCCATGGAAGTTACAAAGCTTTGTACTTTCAATTCATTGAGGTTAAGTTTCTTCTTCATTTTAGTGTTTATTTAAGTTAGACTATTCTGTTAAGATGATAAATGTTTGGAAATATAAAGTATTCCACCGCTTTTTCAAATTTGATTGATTTAAAGCTTACAGGTATCGACTGCATTAGATGAGTTGTCAATTGAGCTTTTTCTGAATTTTACTTAGCTTTATTACTAAGCATAAAGGTCAAAGCATCATGAAAAGGAATCTACCGATCACACTGACATCATTCTTAACCGCCCTCCTTCTTTTCCTGATTTTAATTCCCTATTCGATGTTTTTGGGTTGGTCTTTCTTTTCTGGAGTACTGTTCTGGTTAATCCTTGTTCCTGTCGTGGCATATGTGTTTTCTATGCTCATGGTGAAGGGTTTAAAACGAGCACTTGTTTCTGCCATGGCAGGCTTTATACTATTTCATTTGTTTATGGTCTTTATGATTTACGAACACTACAAGACAGACATGTTCATACTCATGGTAGGTAGCATAATCCCCGCAGCAGCCATTATACTTTTTGTGCATGTACTGGCCGCCAAAAGGGCCAAAGTAATCCAATCTTAAAATTGTGCTTTTCTAAGTTCTGAAGCTGTTAGTCATCGTATGATCAGTGTAAGAAAACTAATTCTTTCTGGAAGACTTTCTTCACTTTTTAAATTGGTATTCTCTGAATTTTAGTACAGAAACTAGATTTTTTATAATCTACAGCACTTTGATCAAAAAATATTACATGTAACAATAAGATTGATTGTTAAATATTTTTTGTAGAACCAAGTTTTGCATACTTTCAATATTATTAAATGGCTTTAGTAATTATTAATCATCAAGTTTATTGTATTTTCTATAGTTAGTATCGGTTAGAATTATATCGAATTAAGCGGTAAAGTACCGAGAAGCTATACACCGTTGTCTATGAAAAAGTTGGCTTTAATTTTCATGACAGGTTGTTTGGCACTAGTGTATTCAAACTCCCTGTCCCAGGTCATTGATCCTAATGACCCAATCGTTATTTACAACGAGCTGAATCCTCCCGAAAAACCTGCGTGGGGAACCATGTCCAAATGGGTGATAACACCCGTGGTAAATTGGAATACCGATGATTGGAAAGCATACTATTACAAGGATGTGCCTTTCCGTCTACGATTCCCAAAAAACTATGATCCCAACCGTGCGGAGAAGTATCCAATGATCATCATTCTACATGGTCGCGGGTTCTCTAATGGTACTATCTACATGAATGACAGGCACCTGAATAATGCCGGAGCGCCGGCATTTGAAGATGCCGTAGATGACGGGGACTTTGATGGATTTATCCTTTCTCCTCAGGGGACGACTGGTTATTTCGGTGATGTCCACTTCGACATCCTCGAAGAAATCATCGACCTGGCCAAGAACGATGTCAATCTTGATATAGATAGAATATCTGTAAATGGTAGATCGGCAGGTGCTCAGGCAACGTGGAGGTTCATCAACTTTAAGCCTCGCCTCTTTGCTGCGGCTTTGCCTATGAGTGGTGCTTCACACACTTTTATAGAAAATGTAGAAGAATACAAATACACTCCCATCTGGCTTTTTCAGGGAGAGTTAGACGGCAACCCAACGCCATATACATCTGAAAACCTTATTGCCAACATCGAAGCAACTGGTGGCGTAGTGCGATATACCAAATACCTGAATGCTGGTCACGGCATATTTAACAAGGGCTATGCTGAGCCTGACTTCTTTCCCTATATGGATAGAGCGCACCGCGCTAATCCACACGTATTGTTTAAGCGATTTGAATTCTGCCCAGGAGATCCAGTAGAAGTAACGTTAGGTTTGACGCCGGGATACGAAGCTTATCAATGGAGTAAGGACGGTGTGGTAATCGATGGTGCGACGAGTAACGAGTTTTATACCACCGAGTTTGGTTCTTATGCTGCACGCTTCCAAAGAAACGGTGAATGGTCTGCATGGTCGCCAGCTCCTGTGAATGTGGGTATCAAAGAAGCTACCCAGACACCTCCTATTGCTTTAAGTGGCTCGGTAAGCCGTGTTCTACCAACACCTAACGGTGACAATTTCGTAAACCTTGAGTTACCTCAGGGCTTCGTGGAATACACTTGGATAAGGTCAAGCGACAATGCCGTGGTCGGAAACGAAAGAACTTTTACCGCTACAGCACCAGGTGAGTACGTCGCTACAGTGACGGAAGAGTTTGGATGTTCCAGCAACTTTTCGGCACCTTTCAAAGTAATCAACGCCAATGGCCCTACTCAGCCATCGGCGCCAATTAATCCGCTCGCTTTTGCTCCTTCTAAGACGGAAATGGAATTGAGATGGAGTGACGATCCTTCACCGAGCTTTAACGAAACCGGGTACGAAGTATATAGAAGTGACGTAGCTGGCGGGCCATATCAATTGTTGGGCATCACTGCTGCCGATGCTACATCTTATTTAGATCAGGGGTTAGAAGCGGATAGTGAATACTTTTATATTCTAAGAGCTATCAACGAAAACGGTGCTTCTGCCTCAACTGCGGAGTTTGCAGGCACTACACAAGTAGATGAAGAAGCTCCTTCAGTTCCTTTAAACGTAAGGGTGGTTGTGTCTACGCCATCGAGCATCACCTTGGAGTGGGATGCCTCGACTGATGATGTAGGTGTTTATAAATATGACATTTATCGCAATGGCAATAAAGCCGTGGTTACTTCTGAGACATCTGCCACGGTATTTAACCTCGATCACTATGGTGCTTATAACTTCACTGTGGTTGCTAGGGATTTAACTGGGAATGAATCACCACATAGTAGCCAGCTGACAGCGCCTGCTATTGCTGATGGTTTGACCTATAAATATTACGAAGGTGAGTGGGAAGTGCTTCCTGATTTCAATGCTTTAACACCTATTAAAACAGGCAGAGCCAATACTGTGGCTTTAGGCCCTCAGGAAAGATCTGATTACTTCGCTTTCTTCTGGAGCGGACACATTAATATACCAGTAGCTGGTAACTACACTTTCGAAACACGTTCTGGTGATGGCAGTAAATTATACATAGGTGGATATGACGAAGCCAACTTGGTAGTGAATAACGACGGTATTCACGGCACGCGTTATAGAAATGGTACTTACAACTTCCCTGAGCCAGGGCTTTATCCTATAGTGGTTACATTCTTCGAGGCGACTGATTCTGAATACATGAGAATCTACTGGAGAAACACGGCACACGGCGTAGGTAACAGACAGCAAATTCCAGCTAGTGCTTTTACTGAAGATTATGAAATTACCGGTGCAGTACCAAATCCTCCCACAGATGTTAATGCAGTCGCTGCAGGTTTCGATCAGATCAACATCACTTGGAATGATGATAGTGATAATGAAACTTCATTCCAGATATTGAGATCTACTAGCAAGGAAGGACCTTATCTTCCGATAGATATCGCGGCAGCCAATGCGACAAGCTATGAGGATAAAGGCCTTCAAGCTGAAACCACCTATTTCTACCGTATAACTGCATTAGGTGAATTTGGTTCTTCTTCGAGTTCTGCAAATGCAGACCCTTTAGTGATCTTTAGTTTTGATAATGACTTTACAGATGCCACTTCAAATGGCGTGACAGTCAGTGCAGTGGGCAACCCTGAATTTACAGATGCTATCACTGCAGAGGGTACACATGCCATCTACTTCAATGGCGACGATCAGTACCTTGACATTGATCGTGGCAACCAGTTTATACACTCAGCTTTTACACAGCGATCGGTTGTTTTCTGGATGTATGCGGAAGACTCTATAGGTATTCATGACATCTTCGACGAAGGAGGAAGCACGAACGGTATGGGTATCCGTACTGTCGGTACTGACCTGGAAGTAGCTACTCAAAATTCACATGTCATTGATCTCATTGCTGCTCCAGTTAGCTTCAACCAATGGGTGCACGTGGCTGCTGTTTTTGATAATGGTACTTTGAAACTGTATATCGATGGGCAGTTAGTAGCTTCTAAAGATGATATCTCTTATACTACGGTTAATTCGCATAGCAATGGTGGAGCCCTTGGTTGGACCAACAGCAGTAATGCTTTTGATGTTCGAAGCGATCATTTTAAGGGAGCCATCGATGACTTCCAGGCTTATGACGTAGCACTTTCTCTTGCCGACGTTAACGGCATTATGAATGCTGCCAGTAACAAGCCTTTTGCTACTACATCGCCATTGCCGCCTGCACCAGCTGCACCAGCTTGGATCGAAGCAATTGCTACTTCTACAAGTGGTATTAACCTTAAATGGCTAGATAGCAGCGATAATGAGGATTACTTCGAAGTATATCGTTCTAGCGTAACCAATACGAACTACCAACTTATTGACACTGTAAGCACTAGTGGCGCAGATACTTTGAGCCTATCTGATGAAGGGCTTTTAACCAATGTTACTTACTTCTATCAAGTAGTAGCTAACAATGCCGGAGGTGAAGGTACTTCCGTAGAAGTTTCATCAAAGACTTTGAACAATACCCCTGAAATAACTAGCATTAGCGATTTCACCGTAAGGTTTGGTACTACATATGACCTGCAGTTGTTTGCAGAAGATATTGATGGAGAGACTTTGACTTATAGTGCGGACAATTTACCAGCCTTTGCTACATTGACAGACTATGGTGATGGCTCTGCTTTAGTCGCTTTTGCTCCTGCAGAAGCCGATACAGGAGTCTATAACTTAGTCATTAAAGTAGAAGATCAAAATGCTGGTATCGACTCTGTTTACGCTGAGCTAACGGTTAACAGCAACTATCCACCAGAATTGAATGCCATTTCAGACGTGGCTGTGGATGAGAATACAACCAGTATAGTTGAAATTACAGCTGTTGATCAAGACGGTACAGAATCACTGGTATGGTCTACTACCGGTCTTCCAAGCTTTGCTACCTTGACGCCAAGATTAGATGGTACAGCTACGCTGAGCGTGACGCCAGACTATACTGATGCTGGGGCTTATCCGGTACAAGTACAGGTCGAAGATCAAGAAGGCGCAACTTCGGAGCAGTCATTTGTGATCACAGTGAATGATGTAAATCCTAATCTCGAGGTTTATGTTAGTATGAAAGAGATTGCTGATGCCGACTCGCCATGGAATAATGTGAGCACTACTGCTACTAATAACCTGCTTGACAGTGAAGGTAATGGCAGCGGTATCAATATGGAATTCCAGACTTCTTGGTTCCGAGCTTATCGCGACGGAGCCGTAACAGGAAATGACTCTGGGGTGTATCCTGATGCCGTTATTCAGGACTACTACTTCTTCGGTTTCTTTGGAGGCCCTAACGAAGTGACACTCAAAGTTTCTGGTTTGGATACAACCAAATTCTATAACTTCTCACTATTTGCTAGTAGCAAATGGGGACAGGTAGCGGATAATGGTCACACCATATTTACCATTGATAATACTTCAATTCCATTGCATGTTCAGAATAACAGCACTAACACAGCTGATTTTACTGGTATCAAGCCTGATGCTAATGGAGAGGTGTTCATCGATATGGGCAAAGATGTAGATGCCACAGTCGGTTACTTTAACGCCATGGTGATCAAATCACTGCACGACTATGGTAATGCACCAGCTGCTCCAAGAGATTTGGTTACTGCCTTAAACGAGGATGCAGCGGTTGTCTTGACTTGGGTAGATGCTCCATTTAATGAGACTGGCTTCAATGTTTATAGATCGGATAGCGAAAACGGAGAGTATGTACAGCTTAATACTGAGCCAATACCGGCTAATGCTACCTCATACACCGATATCCAGGTAATTGACGGCGCTACTTATTTCTACAAAGTATCGGCGGCCAATGAGTTTGGTCAATCAGCCTACTCGAATACGGCTAGTGCTGCGGTACCAAACCGTGCGCCGACCATCAACATTACTGGTGATACTGATCTATTTGTAAATCAAACCTCAGTACTTTCAATAGAGGCACAAGACCCTCCATTGAATGATATTACCTTAAGCGTTTCTGGATTACCTGGCTTTGCCAACTTCACAGATAATGGAGACGGTACTGGAACGATTGAGTCTACTCCTACAGCAGCAGATCAAGGTACTTATCCGATTGAGATTCACGCTACTGACAACTTGGGAGCAATGGCCACTGAGCAAGTCGACTTGACTGTATCGGAAGCGGTATTATACACTGTTGCTGTCAACTTCGGTAAGGTTCAGGATGCCCCTGCTCCTTGGAACAACACAGCTAAGGATCCAGTAATCAATGATGTGCATAGCAACTTGCTTGATAACAATGGCGTGGCTACTAACATTTCATTGGAATTGACCACCGCATTTGGAGGCTTCTTCGCTCAGGGAGCACAAACTGGAAATGATTCAGGCGTTGTCCCAGATCAAGTACTGAAAGAGTACTATTGGTTCGGCATATTCGGTGCACCTAACCAGACCCAGTTGAAAGTTTCAGGTTTGGATATCACGAAACAGTACAACTTCAAGTTCGTTGGTAGCAGTACCTTCACCGGATCAGGAATCTCTGATAATGGCGAAACTATCTACAGCATTGGTAACCAGTCCGTAGCGGTTGACGTGCAGGCCAACACTTCAGAGGCTGGTACAATCGGTGGTGTAATTGCTAATGCTAATGGTGATGTATTCATTGATATATCAAAAGGCCCAACTGCTTCTGTTGGTTACATCAACGCTTTGATTATCGAGGCGGTAGAGGCTGATCCTTCAACGTTTAACCCATCAGGCTTGACAGCGACTGGTGTATCTGAAGATGCGATCCAGTTGAACTGGAATGACAACGCCTTTGATGAGCAACAATACTATATCTATCGGTCACTTACTGCTAATGATGTTGACTTCGCATTGATTGACAGTGTAGGACAAGATGTAAGCCAATACACCGACAGTGGCTTGAGTAACGGAGCGGTTTATTACTACAAGGTAAGAGGCCAACTGTCAGATGGATTAACAGACTACACCAATACCGCTAGTGGCGGTACCATCGCGTTCTCTGTTTACATCAACATCAACGGTAACCCGACTTACGATGCTCCGACACCTTGGAATAACTTGAGCAAAGATGGTTTCGATGGTGATCACTTCATTGGTTTCAGAAATCAAAGCGGGCAAGAAACAGGAATGTCGATGTACGTTGAGAAAGCCATGCAAGGAAGTAATGCCTGGGGTGCTACCACAGGAGATGACTCAGGTGTATATCCTGACCTGGTAATGCAGAGTTTCTTCTTTACGGATGCATTCGAGCCTGCTAGTTTCTTTAGAATGAGAGGTTTGGAGCAGGGTTACAATTATAACTTCACCTTCTTCGGATCTATTGTTACCGGTTTCAATATCCAAACCAACTTCAGCATTGGAGATCAAACTGTAACCAACTCGCAGACTGATAACATCTCACAGACTGTTTCGATCAACGGTATTCAGCCTGATCAGAACAACGAGGTATTGATCAAGGTGCAGGAAGCTCCTGGTTCTAACTGGGCGATCTTCAACGCTATGGTGATCAATGCTTACCCTGTTGATGCACAGAGCAACATCGAGGCAGGTTTTGCCGCTAGAACAGCGGAAAGCCCTCAGGGCAACTTGATTGAAGTGAGACAAGGTATCGCCTCACATCAATTGACGGTATATCCTAACCCTGCTGATGACGTGTTGAATCTAAGAGTTGAAGATTCTTCAAGAGGAAATATGGAAGTGAAAGTGGTGGACATGATGGGTAAACTCCTCTACAGTAATCAGTTTGAAAATGAAGGAATCAATCATCAAGCCGCAATAGACTTAAGAGCTATTGGCTTGCAAAAGGGAATTTATCTTATCGAGACTACTTTCTCAGATGGACAGAAGAAAACAAGCCGATTCATTGTGAATTAGTTCGTTGTAATTACATAGGCTAAAAGCCCAGGGGTCAACCTCTGGGCTTTTTTTATTGTAGCGCCTTATCGTCATTCCACGGTTTTCGACGAAAGAGAAAATCCGGGGAATCTTATGGCCATTGTTGTAGAAGTCAGGTAATTCAATGAGATACACCGATCTTTTATCTTTTGTCTCCTTAAATCCACCCCCTACCCCCGCCAGCGGGGAACAGCCAGAATGACTAGACTGCCACTTTGAAATGTCGTGTTCAATTGCTATTTGTATTGCCTAAGCGTAACCTCAGCTACAGCGTGTCATCCCGATCACATCGGGATCTTTCTCTGTCGATGTGTTGCTATTTTTTTGAGTGAATAAATTATTCAGAGTAAGCTCTTTACCTTTTTTATCAGTCACTCTGAAAGAGCCTTATTGGCGCTCAGCAGGATTAGGATTAAAAGTTGTGACTGTCCTAGCTTAGTACAAAAGTTACTGTCTTGC
>JBCBSS010000012.1:0-85397 GCA_039819065.1 Bacteroidota bacterium | reverse complement strand
ATAAGTTCATTCAATACCTACACGAACCTCAGGTTGCCCAAGAGTGATTTGATAGATATTGGTGAGTATCCTGATGATTTCCTGTTATCATCTCCGCCGGTTTATCCTAACTTCTATCGCATTTCTATCAAGTATGGGTTAGAAAATGATAGGGAAAAGGGATACATGTATTTCTCAAGTCCTAACCAGCCTATCAAATGGGAAACTGCTACCCCTTGGAAAGGCTTTTTTATCAATATCACTGAGGACTTGATTTCAAACAACCAACACCTCGAGTATTCTTTCCTGAACTACGGACTGCATGAACCGCTCTTTTTAAAAGAGGAAGAAGAAGTGGTGATAACAGAGCAATTCAAAGCTGCACTGACTGAGTATAACAAAGAGACTTCTTCCAGGAATTTGCTACTCGCCTATTGCAACTTGATTTTTGCGCATGTTGCCCTGATTTACGAAAGGCAATTCGGTGAAAGAAAAGAACAGTATAGTAAGCTAGTCAATGATTTCTTTGCCCTACTTGATAATTATTATGCTGAAAATGACCACAATGGCAACACGGTTCAGCCCTCTGTCAATTACTTTGCCCAGCAATTGAATGTGACACCGAACTACTTGAGTGACGTGATTAAATTCTATTCCGGAAAATCTGCGCTGGAACACATTCATCAACACATCGTTAAGGTAGCCAAGTCATTGCTGACCCAGAAAACATCTACCATTTCCGAAATCGCTTATCAGTTGGGCTTTGAATACCCTAATTATTTTTCCAGGCTTTTCCGCAAAATAACCGGTGTTTCACCCTCCCATTTTTCGAACCTGTAATTTGTATCCTATTTGCCTTTATTTGTCTTCACACCCTCCTATGAAAGAGTTGGACATTTGCCGTAGAATATTCACCAAAAGCAAATGTCATGTTCGAAAAAACACTCGATTATACAATTGATAATACCTTAAAAGGTAGAATGGGAGAAGCAGCCTATAAACAGGCCATTGAGCAGCAAAAAACCATTTCCGAGCAAGAATATGGGACTATTAAGTACCTGGCCGAATTTGCCGTTCGTCCAATGTTCAGAACGCCCGTACACAAGACCCCGGCAGATCATGGTATGGATACATGGGAGGATGTCTATTTTCCTTCCAGCGATGGGACACCCCTTGAAGGTTGGTATATTCCTTCGGTACAGGGGGAATCAGATAAATTAATCATCATCAACCATCCCATGCCGATGAGCCGTTCAGGTTTTACCGGGCATTTTGGAGAGCCTTTCTCGGCAGTAGATACACTGGAAATTGACTTCGTAGCACATATGCATCATCTCTCGAAAGCCGGTTACAACATCCTGGCTTACGATCTGAGAAATCATGGCAACAGCGGAGCCGCCAACGGCGGTATTTGCGGCATCGGAAGATATGAATGGCGAGATGTAGTGGGTGCACAACAATATGTGCGACACCACCCGAAATTGAGTAAGATGAAGTGCGGCCTATACAACCGGTGCACAGGTGGTAATGCCGCTTATGAAGCCATGTATAGACATCCCGAGTTGTTTGAGGATATCAAATGCTTCTTCGGGCCACTTACCGTTTCCATGACCGCCTTGATGACTTCTTTCGCTGGATTGATGGGATTAGATAAGTATATGGCGCTAATGGATTTAGAACAAGTCAAACTAGGCGGGTTTACCAATGGGGAAATGCGTCCACAGGATTACGCCCATGCCGTAAAAGTACCTTACTTTATGGCACAGGTTTTAGATGACATCTGGACGGATAACCCTAAAGATGGTCAGGAGATTTTCGATAACATCAGCTCAACAGAAAAGGAGTTATTCTGGATTGAAGGCACGAACCGCAGGTTTGATGGGTATAATTATTTCGGAATCCACCCTGAAAAGATGATTGCCTTTTTTGATAAGTATATGCAGTAACGTATCAAGTCGAATGAATATAGCACCGTGGGTTGATGACCCACGGTGCTTTTTATTTGTATTGTTGAAGTGCATCCATTTTGTTGTTTTCACCAACAAAACTGCTATCCAAACTTGTTGGAGACAACCCAACAAGGACAAAATGAGCCCACCCTGAGCAATAGTAAAAAAAGCCCTGTAGGGGCTCACCGTTATAGTAAGATCATCGAATATCTAAACATAAGCGCCGTAGGTGCGACCTGTTAATTTTTTGGGTCGCACCTACGGCGCTTATCTGTGGTGTCTACATTGATAATCTATAGACAGGTCGTCCTTACAGGACTTTTCGGCGACGTTTGTGTCTGTCCACGGACACAGGTAGGCACTCACAAACGACTAAATTTTATGCCTTTGTTGGTGTTTTCACCAACAAAACTGCTATCTAAACTTGTTGGAGACAACTCCAACAAGGGCAAAATGTGTTAATTTCGATCCTTCAAAGAAGTATTAAATTCTTCTGTAAACAATAAGCTCTGGTATTTGCCCTTTGAATTGTAAATCAGAACCTACAAAATTTTCATTATGAATAGACTAAATGCTGGTAGTCGAATTGGATCTATGGTCATAGATCACATTACAATGACGTTTCTCGTCATGATTTTTGCCGCACCTGGAATGGTTTATGATATGATGCAATCTTTTGGTAATCCTGATGTACAACCTAAATTATTCTTAGGAAATTATTACTTAAATATCTTTGCGTTTTCACTTTATTTCAACAAAGATATTCTGTCAGGTAGAAGCATAGCTAAAAGGATATTAAAATTTCAAATAGTCAATGTAAGAACTAACAAACCTGCCAACTCTCTAAGGTGCTTCATCAGAAACCTAACAATTATATTTTGGCCAGTGGAAGTTATTATGGGGTTAGTAAATAATGAAAGAAGAATTGGTGATTTTATTACAGGAACAAAGTTAACTGTTTATGATCCGAATGAGCATAAGACCAAAGTCAACTGGCTTATGGCAATAGTCGCTATCTTGATTTCCATGGCATTCACTTACTTGGCTATGATTTTACCTGTAGAATTGCTATATAAAATTAATTCTATAACAACTTACCAATAATAACTCATACGCCATTTCAGACCCTTCATGCCTTTGCCGGTGTTTTCACCAACAAAACTGGTTTTTAAACTTGTTGGTGAAAACTCCAACAAGGGCGAAGATAATCTACAAGCAGGTCGTCCTTACAGGACTCTTCGGCAACGTTTGTGCCTGTCCACAGACACCGGTAGGCCCTGACTATTAGTGAGATAGACTTCTCCTCGCGTCGAAATGACTCACTCTGAAGACAACTCGAACAAGGGCAAATAAAAAACGGTCAGATGTTTCCACCTGACCGTTCGGATATATAATACTTCGCTTGCTGCTTAGTTGAAAGTGACCGTCTGGCTTTCCAGTACTTCGTTACCCAATCCTTTGATGAACAAACCAACATCTACTGATTCGGCTGACCAGTCGAAAGTCATTAACCCAAAGTTCAGGTCACCTACCAACTTTCCTACGCGGTGCTCATTGTACTCTTCTCTACCACTTCCGGAAGAGTGGGTAAGACCACTGGCCGTCACTTCGTAGATAGGATAATCAACGCCATCGTGATCTATTTTTGATATCTCAGCGATATGCCTGTCACCACTGAGGAGAATCACGCCCTTCGCCTTGGTACCGGCGATCAGGTCGAAAAGCTTCTTTCTGGCCATAGGCAGGTTAGCCCACTTTTCATAAGGATGATCTTTTGGTATGATCTGGATACTGCTGGCGATCACGTGAACGGCAGCATCGCTATCAGTCAATTCACTTTCCAGCCATTGCCATTGTGCTTCACCGAGGACATCGCCTTCTTCGTTAGGTTGATAGATGCGGTCAACGCGCTCAATCGGATCCCTGAAGTAGCGTGTATCGAGCATCAATAACTTCACCTTCTCTTTGCCTTCGCCATATACTCGGGTGCCATAAGTACCTTCACGCTGTCTCCTAGGGCTATCTGCTGCTTCGCCCAAGAAATCCATCATCAATAACTGGCTCGCCGCTTTGTGCGGGTATTCGCTACCAGCATCATTCTTACCATAGTCATGGTCATCCCAAATACCGGTGATAGGTACTTTGGCAATGAAGTTTTTGTAATCTGCGTTAGCCAATTGCTCATCGTATTTGGCTTTCATCACCGACATATCGTCAGTGTCTCCGTAGATATTATCTCCTAACCATACCCAAAGCTGAGGGTCATTTTTGAGTATTTCCTGCCACATGGGTTGATCTCTATTCTGGCGGTTACAAGAACCAAAAGCCATATTCTTTAGCCCCGTACCCTCACCAGATACTTCCTGGCCTCCACCATTTTGATCGTCATTGATGGGGGTGTTATCATCCTCAGTTTGGGCTGGGTCACAAGCTGCAACCACACATAGGATAAGGCTTAATGCTACGATTGATTTGATCAATTTCATTTGGGTTATTAACGTTTAGTTTTTGTCGTCAAGGTAGAACTCACCCACAACCGGCAGGTGATCACTCAATGTTCTCATTTCTTCCTTGCTGAATATGTAAGGTACATGGACAGACTCAGCCACAATTTCCTTAGCCATATTGTTGTTAGCCAACATGTGATCCAGTCTGCGTCTTGGCTCGTCAGCTGGATGGGTTAGGATGGCAGTATCCAACGGATCGGTGAATTGTACGTTGGATGCCGCATCGCCTAGCAATACCTTGTATTCTTCGCTATCAGGTGTACAGTTCAGATCTCCTACCACTAGAATATTCTTATTCGGGTTTTCTCTTAGGAATCGATCAAACTGCCCTCTCAGGAAATTGATCTGGCCGGTTCTCATGGCTATGTTTCTTGGCCCTCTTCCAGCCTTCAAATGTAAGCCAGTCAACACAAAAGAGTAGTCTTCATCAGGATACACGTCGATCGACCACATTCTGGTATTGATACGATTTTGTGATTCAGCTTTGCCTTCGTCGTTGGTGTAATTAGGTAGTGGGGTTGTCACATTGCCATAAGCATAAAGCACACCTAAAGGCACTTTGCTCATTACTACCACATTCATATACCATGTATGGCTAGGCGCATCGGCGAAGTAGCGATACCCGAGGTCTTTTAATAAAGAATCCTGAGCCAAGGCCCTCAGATAGCTGGCACTCTCAAACTCTTGTAGCACAATGATATCAGCATTTACTTCCTTAAGTGCTTTGACCAGCATAGCCGGTTTATCACCCATTCTCTCGGCTGGCTCATCCTCTCGGCCATTATTGATATAAGGATTGTCATGCTCATCGAGAAAATGCTCGACGTTCCAGGAAATCACCTTGAATTTCTCCTTGTTCTCGTATTCGAAATTGACAGGTTTAACGATGCCCGCCGGTTCATAGACCTCGCTAGTGGCTTCATTGGCTTTTTCTGAATCGTTACCCTGCGCTGCGCAGCCCGCCAATAACGCGATTGATGCTAATAGCAATAAGTTGTTTAGTTTTCTCATATTCATAATTAATTTCAAAATAAAAAAACTGCCATTAGACATGGGTTAACCATGTATTAAATGGCAGTTAATTTTTATAAGTGGTCAGTTAGATTAGAAACTTCTTCGCTTAGGATTGAAGGCGTATCTGATACCAATCTGAGCTCTCCATCTTGACCTTGTACCAGTACTGAATCTGTCGAGATCAAACCTTTCCCCAGTGAATCTATACAATGGTCTTCCCGATTCAGGGTCAACTCTCGCCGTGTAGTTTACGATCTCACCGTTAGGTCTTAAATATCGAGTACCCCAATTAGGATTGATCAAGTTACCTATATTAAGCACGCTGAAGTTTACCTCAAAACGATGCTTTTTACCGTTAGGGGCACTATAGGTAAAGAATTGAGCAATTCTCACATCCACGTTATGCGTCCACCTTCCGAAATCACTAAACTTCTCGGAATAGCTACCTCTGTTGTTTCTCAGTGACGGTACACTTTCAATCAAGTTGTCGAGTGCCGTCCATTGCTCACTAGAAGATAGTTGGTTATCACCATCCAAATCGTATTGTACTAAATCAGGCGCATCAATAGGATCAAACCCGAAACCTTCGAAAAGAATCTCTTCATTGTTGTTAGGGATATAGAACAAGTCGTTGCCGAACTGCCCGTCGTGGTTCACATCACCATCAGCCCTGAAAGAGAACCTTGTGCCGACCTCACCATTGTAGAACAATGATATTCTGGTAGAGGCCTTCTTACTATACTTGAAAGTGTAGCTGGCATTGGCCAATACCCTATGACGCGAATCGTATCTGGAAGTACCTAACCCAGGGAAGTTTACGTCGTTAGAGATACGCTGACGTGCCCAGTTTGTACCAGCCGTTGGTGAATTACTGCTGGAGAAGTCAGTCGCTTTTGACAAAGTATAAGCGGCTCTTGCAAATACATTCTTAGCCCTTTTGGACAACTCAAAAGTGGCACTGTACTGATAGCCGAGGTTAGTATTCTCCAGCACATATACCCCATCAAAGTTTTCAGGATCAACCCTTCCTGCGGTACCTGGCACTTCGCCCCACTGTGGCCTGTCTTCAAAAGGTATAATATTGGTCGGCCTTCCAATGTTGATATCCCTTACATAGATATTGTTCAAAGTCTTGGTATAAAGTAAGGTAGCCGAACCCACCAAACCCCAAGGGAGCTTTCTGTCTACGGCTAACGTAGCCCTCAATACTTGCGGTAGCCTAAAGTCAGGATTGGTCAGGTTGATCTCACCTTGAGGAGATACATCAGGAGAGTAGAATGGATTACCAACAATGGCGCTCCTTCCTACAGTATCCCTTGCTTCGATCAATGGCCCGAAAATAGCATTCAAATCAGCCCTTTGCAGGATGGCCGTAGCATAAGTTACACCCGTGTTATTGTACTGGTTAGAAAGCCATACTAATGATGTTCTACCGGTGATCAAACCGGCACCACCACGTACTTGTGTTTTGAAAGCGCCGTCAACGTTCCAGTTGAAACCTACACGAGGAGACCACAATACCCTGGTATTGGGTGTTACATCGTTTCTCAGGTTAAAGCTTTCTTCAAACTTCACGTTTCTGTCTACATCTCCAAGTACCATAGGCAAGTCACCTCTTATACCTAGCGTAAGTGTCACGTCCTTGTTGACTTTCCACTCATCCTGGGCGAAAAGTGCCAATCTGATAGCTGTCCACTGGTCACTTTGGTTGGGGTTTCCGTTTACAGCAAACTCCCTTCTATAATCCCTGGGGAAACCAAAAGTGTAGTTATCAAAAGCATCTCTATCTGGCCCTTCAAAGAACCAGCTACCGTTGAAGTTCTGTAAGAAGAAGTTATCGATGAACTGGATCTCGTTGTTAGTACCAACAGTTACAATGTGATCTCCCTTGGTGATAGTGAAGTTGTTAGTGATCTCAATCAAATCTTGCTTGATGGTATTACCACTTCTTGATGTACTGTTGTTACCCAAACTAACAATCGCTCCGGTAGGGGATGTAAACCTGACTTCTGGAAACTCTCGGTTATCACCTTCATTGGTCTCCCTGATGCGGTTGTAGCTGAATCGAAACTCGTTCGAAGCGTTGTTGTTAATTCTACTCTGTAGCTCGACAATAGGATTCACCTGAATGGTTCTTGATGTATATTGTGAGTTAGGGAAAGCAAAACCACTAAATCCTCTATCCTCCAATCTCACATCGAATGAGTTCAGGTAGTTATTTCTCAAAGTCAGTTTGTGGTTGTCTGAAATGTTCCAGTTCAACTTGGTAAACAACTTGTAGTTACCTTGTCTGAAATTCACATTGGTTCTGGGATCTCCAGGATCATAGCCATACAGATCGATTGTGGCCTGTCTTACTTCATCTAAGAATTCAATCTCTCTGGAATACCTTGCATCATCCGCGAAAAAACCACCACCGGGCACAGTGTCAGTAGGTATGAATAAGAAGTTAACCGGTTCTTCCCTATCTACAATTTCACCACTGACAAAGTAGAATAACTTATCCTTCACGACCGGGCCACCTAAAGTGAATCCGTAGGTGTTTCTTCTGAATTCATCAATTTCTATTTCCTGGTCCTGTACTCTCCGGCCTACCAATGCATCGTTTCTCATGAACGTGTAGGCTGTACCACGCACTTCATTACTACCACTCTTGGTAATGGCATTCACGCCACCACCCGTAAATCCACTTTGACGCACATCATAAGGTGAGATCAAAATCTGCACCTGGTCGATCGCATCCAAGCTGATCAATTGTGATTCCTGCTGTGCTCCAGGGAATACATCGTTGGTAAGACCGAAAACGTTGTTACTGGTAGCACCATCAATCATGATACTATTGTATCGCGGGTTCTGGCCAGCAAATGAGGCACCTTCGTCGTCCTTGTTAGAGAACAATGGGCTCAATCTGAGGATATCCGGTAATGCTCTGTCTACAGTCGGCATATCTGCGATAGCTGCAGCAGAGACGTTGGTCGTAATACCTGTACGCGCAGCATCGAACTCCTGGTAAGGGTCGGCAACCACAGTCACCTCATCCAACTCGGTAGTAGCCGTTTCCAAAGTGAAATCCACCTTCAGGCGTTGTCCCAAAGCCAGGTTGATACCAGTCTTGGCCGTTTTCTTGAAACCTACGAAAGTAACAGTAATGGTATATGGCCCACCTACCTGTACATTGGGAAGGTTGTAAAATCCTTCTACCGTGGTAATGGCGCCGTAACGAGAGCCGGTGGGCTGGTGTACAGCGATCACGGTGGCACCGGGGAGCTCTTCTCCCTTGCTATCCCTGACTGTACCGCTCAATGCAGCCGTCGTCACACCCTGACCCAAAACATCGGATGCGGCAACTGTTACAATGACGCCAATCAGAAATAAATATTTGAATATAAATTGCTTCATAGTTAATGCGTTAGAGGTTAGCGATGATGATTACTGGCCAGTTATATTGAGTGCCGTGATGGTGTACCTCGTCAAAGGAATGATATCGGTTTTACCACTGATCTCTCTTCTGGCTCGCGTGAATTCCAGGCGTACCTCTGTTACCCTCAAGACAGCGATATCAACGTCTACTTCGAACTCATCACCCTCGTCCAATACGATATCCAATTTGGTCTCGTCTTTCCAAGTCCATGTACCGGAAGCATTAGGGAATGCATCACCACCATTTTCTACAGAATAAGTGAAGTTGTTCTCATCACTGATCGCGTCGAAGCGAATAGTCATGTCTTTGTATTGCGTAAGGTCGGAATCCAGGATACCATTTCTAACCACCTGAATGTTGGACATGGTGAAGACCCTTGATATAGTCTCCTCTGGAGTTGGCGCAGGTACTACAAGGGTTTCATTGTCGCATGAAAACATAGTCACAGCTACGAAGGCCATGCAGATTGCTTTAAATAATTTCAAGCTTTTCATTTTTTTATCGTTTTGGGTATGTATTTCTGTTGGTATGGTTGAATGCTATTGTTTGATGAATTTGAATACTTGCTCTTTGCTTTCGACCGTGACTCTGGCGAGGTAAATGCCTCTTTCAAAACCAGCGATGTCTACTTCAAAAGATGACCTGCCATTCAATTCACCAGCGAATAGTGTCTTGCCTTGTAAGTCAGTGATAACTACATCAACTATTCCTGATGGCGTATTGGCATTGATGAAGAGCCTGTCTTCAGCAGGGTTAGGATAAAGCAAGACATTCCTTTTAAGCTGGTCTTCAGTCGAGGTCAAGATGCCTTCTTCTTGTCCGGTCACCTCTTTGTAGATCGACCTGAAGTGCTTCAAGAAAAGGTTGGCAATTTCAGCATCGTTAATGACGATGTGCGTGGCGTCATTGTTATTGACTACCGGGTCATCTCCATTCAAAGGATCTGTGTCCACTTCCCATGCCCTGGTACTGATGATTACTTTCGGGTCAGTGTAAATGTCTACAATGGCATAGTTGGTGCGCAATTCGTTACCCAGACCCGCCGCTTCATACAGGTTCACATCCAATTCTTCAGCCGTTATTCTGTTGAATAGCTCAGCTGAGCTTTGCGATGGTGTATTATTGATAATTCCTTTGATGTAGAACCCTGCCACACCATACTCGATCAATTCACTAGTCAACAGGAAGTTTTCATTGGAAGCAATTGCAAACCTGAAGTCTGCATCCATGCTCAAGAAATACTCCATGATCTTGTCGTTAGCGACATCACGAGGGTTGAAGTAAACTTCTATGTTGTTTTCAGTCAGGTCAAATCTGCTACCGGTAAGGTCTTGCTTGCCTGTTCCAAAAGTCATATCGCTCGTCACAGGAAATTCAGAACTACCACCCCACATTTGCTCAAATTCTATCGAAAATGCGTTGGCAACGGCCTGGTCGTTAATGATGATGAGGTTGCTGTGATGCTGATTCAAATCAGCCGGAGTCCAACCGCTGGTGGTCATGATAATCCTAGCGTTGGCGATACTCTGCGCATCAACGATAACGAAGTTGTTATCCATAGTACCTTTGGCATCGTTTCGCACGAGCAATGGCATCTGTACGTTGAGGCTGTCAAGAGTTGACTTATTGGCTTGATCATCGGTGATGTACCTGACCATGATCCCTCTGTTATAAGCATTATTGATGGCTTCGATGATCTTATCGCTACCTTCACCTGCTTGCAAATTGCTCACCGCGATATCCAATGAGAACATCGCCTTGTCAATGTAGGCGGCTATGGAATCACCAAATGCCTCGTCTACAAAGTATTTGCTGGCATCACCAGAACCGATAGGCTGGTTAAAATAGACAGTGATATTTCTGTTACCTTCGGGGGCAGTAGAATAAGGGATCTTTCCCGTTCTATCGATAAGACCACCAATGACCGAAACAGATACCACATCTACCTCGTAAGTCGCTGCTGGGTCAAGACCTCTGAACTCGATTTCGTGCCTGAACCCTTCACCAGCGAGCGGGATAGAATCCACCTCGTCTTCACCTAACTTGTTGATCAAGGCGTAGCTTGTCGATCTCAAAGGAGTGTCCCAAATCAGCTCGAAGCTGTTGGTGGTGATATTCAACTGATCAAGATCGAAGATGTCGAAATTGGTGACAAAATCTTCAGCTCCCCTAAGGCTTATTCTGTAAACACCTCTTCGGTTATTGACAACTCCTAATGCCGATACCGGTGTCTTAGGGATAAATGTACCGGCCAATGGATTGGATGGTCTGTTTTGTCTTAAGAATATGGTACTATCCGGAGTTTCCTTAAAGAACTGGAAGGTTCCATCTCCTCCTCCTCCTTGCCAGAATTCCCTCTCATCAGCAGTGGTGATGTTGTCTACCCTGACCAACATACTTTCTACATCTTCTCTCAACTCATGTGGAAAGTTGATGATCCTTGGATCTGGTAAAGGATTATTCCTACTCAGAATGTCTAATCTGAATTCCTCTGGGCTGTCGTCCATTGAGATACTCAAAAGACCAGCGTCGGAGTCCCATAATTTGCCCGTAACAAGGATACTATCCCCCACCTGCACGGTCAGGGAAACCTGGTTACAACAAGCAGTACTACGAGCATGTGAGTTGATCGCTCCAGTGCTGTCCTGGAAATATCTGATGTAGCTTGATACAGTACCAGCAGCCGTGACGATACCTTTTACGGTCACAATGCTGCCTACCGGCATGAGACGCGCGTCCCTGATCGGCATAATCTCTCCATGCTGCAAGTCTGGGTTACCGAAGGTGATGACCTCTTGTGCCATCACCTGGGCAAAGCATAGCATGGTAAAAGCTGTGAATAATAATTTTTTAAACATGTGTATAGATTTTATGTAATGCATTAAAATCTTGATTGAAACTGTCTCAAAAGCTGTCTTTTCGACCATCGGGAGAAATCTTACTCGACTCAAATCGTTGATTATTAAAGGAGTGAGATTTCTCATTTCATTCGAAATGACATTGAAACGGACTTTTGAGACAACCTCATCGAATTATCTATTGATGATTAATCTTCTGACTTCAGGTGTACCACCAGCTGTTTGCAGCTGTATCACATAAAGGCCGGTGCTAAGCGATGACGTATCGACCACTTCTCCTGCATTCACCTCACGCTTGATCACGATATGGCCCTTGGTGTCGATAATCTCAACCAAAGTGCTTTCAGTCAAGCCGATGAATGATATCTGGCTGTTGGCCGGGTTCGGGAATACGGTGATTTCCTGAGCTCCTCCTAGCTCGTCCTCCACTGGTGTAAGGACTGAGAAGTCGTTCATCGATCTTGGTACGATTACGTGACCAGCTTCATAAGGAGCTAACTCGTCAAACTGAGATCCAAAACCTACTACGATGAATGCGTTGCCTGGCTCAAAAGCCTCACTCACATCATTCACCCGCATGGTGTAGAATAGATTTCCGCTCAAGTCACTGAGCAGGATATTGTATGGATTGTTCTCGTCTATTTCGAAACCAGGCTCAACCACCATGATAGGCGTCTTGATCAGGTCTGACTCGTTCTCTTCTGAGATGCCGTCGATTACTTCGATAGGCTCAGCCAAGGTATTACCTTGGGAAACCGTGGTGATTTCCAGTGGTTGAATAATGGTCAATCCATTGATCTCAGAAACGATTCCCATCACTTCGATTTGGTCTCCTTCGGTCACTGTATAACCCAGTGAGCTACCATCTTCAACTTGAATGTTGATACCGGCGCGTTGAGAAGGGTTCGTGTCTATGATATTGAAATCAAGGCCGTTGCCACCGGCCATATTGAAGCCATGAACGATACCTGTTGTTTGTACTTTGCGCTTATCGAAAGTGGGCACGCCATTCTCGTCATTAACCCTCAACTCCTGGATAGTAACATCCTGAACATTGCTATCGATGAAGTTCACATCCAGCTTAGCCGCAGCAGCATCAAGGTTGAGCAGTGCTCCAAGTTTAGCTATCTCAAAAGTCATCTTCTCTGCTTGTTCTACATCCGCATCAGCCAATACTGATAGATTGAATGTCAATTCTGTGGCAGCCGAGTCAATGGTAAGGATACCCACACCATCTTTGAAAGTGGCAGTATCAAGTGCATAGTCAGTATCAGTGATGGCCATACTCTTATCGAATGAGATCATCACGTTCGTCTCCCTGAAAGCAGGAGGGCTGAGTGAAAGCTTCACCTCGAAATCCTGGCCTTCATCTATATCTACTTCAGTCACTTCGAAACCAATGGTAGAAGGTTCTGCCGCTTTGAAGCTATATCGGATGTTATCGATGAAGAGGTTTTCAGCGTTAGAATTCGACTCGAACAATACGTGTAGTATAGCATACTCATAGCCATCCAAGGCAAGAGAAGCGGTATTCCATACACCCTCGATTCCTTGGTTATCTATATCCGCATCAACTCCGCTTTCCGTATTCAGTAAATTCAAGGAGTCAGTATCGGTGATCACCCAAATAATCGCTTTGTCGTTCGGGTTGGTCTCCCAAGTAGTGTTGGCCAGGAAGTAGTCCAATTCAAGTACTACATCCTCTAAACCGGCAGTGTGTACTGTGTCCAATACAATTTCCTGCGCACCGTCCGGATCACTGAATGCAAAACCTTGTGCACCATCGGTGAAGGCACCCACATTACCAGTGAATTGCGTAACCCCGATGAAGTCTCCAGGTGTACCTTCTGTAAGGTCGCCAAGGCCGCTACTAGGTGATCGGGTAGCATAGTAGAATGACCTGAAACCTAGCTCTCCGCCAGTAGATTCATAGTTGACAATCGGCTCACCAGGATTGCTCTCCAACGCGTGGTCAGTATCTGGATCTAATAAGTCAATGTACCTCGTAGTGAAATACTCTGGCTCTTCAAAACTGGTGAAAGCAAACACTTCACGAGGCAACGAGATGGCCTCTGCATTCAGTTGCAATACGATCAGTGAATCCTGTGGGTCGTTAGTAGAAATGACCAATCGAGCATCTCTTCTGCCCTGGAACCCTTGAGGGCTGAAGGTTAGCACCAATGGCTCGGTGGTGTTTTTATCGACGTAGAATGTGTCGGTCTCAGATAGCACAAACTCCGCTCCTTCCAACAATTCCAGCTCAGCATATACTTCCAGCTCTTGTGTTCCTACGTTCTGAATACTGAATTCTGTTTCCCTGGTATTATCGAGCAGCTCGGATCCCACGGCAACAATGTCGCGATCAAACAACGTATCAGAAGCTTGAAGTATAGCTACATCCGGAGCGTTGGTACCGAAAATATTAATTGATCCGGTATTGTTTTCAAGTTTGACAAATGTTGTTTCATCAGCAACCACCAACTCAACTTCTACTGTCTCCACTAATTCGAAGTCTCCGTCATCGACCACCGTAATAGTGGTAGTGGCTACTGAATCACCCGCTGCAATGTTCAAGACTGGATTAGCCAACACATAGTCATCTGTGATGGTGGCAGTACCCGTAAGGGTGAAACTGAATGATTGATCAACAAGAAGCGCTTTGTCTGATGATACCGTGACATCGATTTGTGTTCCATTTTCCTCGATCAGTTCATCATCGCTCAATGTCAAGGATACAATCGGTGTAAAGTCCTCTACGCTTATTTCCAAAGAAGCATTAAGCGCATCCAGCTCTAAGCCAGCACTGGCCTCGACGATTTCCACCTGAATGGTTTCAGTGTCTTCGATCTCCTCATCCGCCAAAATATTCAACCCAAAACTCCCTTCTGAAGCACCGGCGGGAATAACCACCACCGGCTCTCCACCTAACGAGTCTATGTCTAATTCGTAATCCTGACCGGCAACCAGGTTCTCGTCAATGGTAAGTGCCAGTTTCACGGCCTGATCGGTTGGTGTTGCCTTATCGAGGCTCACCGTGATGTCATAAACACCTGGTTCTTGTACCGCTATCGATGAGTTGGCAAAGCTTACTCTAGCCGGTACTGGTGTTAAGAATTCGTTGAAAACGATATTGTCAATGTAAACGCTTTCCGCGCCCGAGTTAGAATCTACACTGATGTTCAATATGGCGGTTGATCTTCCGCTAAGGTCTGCCGAACCGGTTAGCCATTGTCCTTCAATACCGAGGTTATCAATGTCTTCGGTCGGATTGAGGATATCAATCTCCTCACCGCCATCAACTACTACCCAGATCCTGATTCTATCATCAGATTCCCAGCTCGTGGCGTTGATGAAATAATCAATATCAACAACATATGACCGGCTAGGGTCAAGTGTTACTTCATCAAAACTTACGATCAATTCACCGTCAGCATCGTGAAGTTTATATCCTTTCTCTCCATCTGTAAATCCAGGAATGAAACCGGCAACCGTAGTATCCATGATTACACCGATCTGGTCACCGTCTGTCAGTCCCACACCGTTTCTGGTATTGACATAGAATGAGGCAAAACCAAGCTCTCCACCAACTGAAGTATATTCAATCGGAGGTTCGCCAGGATTAGTAACCAGTTGGTGATCGTTATCAGCCCCTAACAGGTCGGTATAAAAATCTTCTGTGGTCGTTACTGGTTCTTCGAAGCTACTGAAAGCAAAAACTTGTTTGTCTGGTAGTGGCTGAAGTACGTTGGCAAGCACTGTAAGTGCTATGGTGTCCTGACCTTGCGCGGTAGTGAAGAAAGTCAGGCTTCCTTCTCTTTCTCCAAAGAAAAGCGTCGGATCCAACGATAAGTTGATATCTACTTCAGCACCGGCGTCAATAGTGAAAGTATCAGTTACATCAATACTAAATTCAAAACCAGTCAGGGTGGGGTAAACTGTAATACCCTCTGCACCGTTGTTGGCGATTGAAACAATGGTAGAAACGTTGTCATCAACGAAAACATCGGCTAACGTCAATGTATCTCCGTTCTCAACAAAAGCTCCCTCATTGGAAATACCCACAAGCCCCCTGAATATTTCTACATCGGCGTTGATGTCACCACCTAGAAAAAGGCCGTCGCTGGCATTCGCCAAGGTAATGGTAGCTACCTCAACCCCCTCAGCTTCATCATCATTCTGAATGGTCATGGTGACAGAGCCAGTAGTTTGACCATCGGCAATGGTGATCACTGAGTTACTGAGCAAATAATCCCCGTCCGTGATGCCTGTCCCGGTCACCTGCACTTCAATAGTTTGGGCACCGCTTACAGGTCGGTCTGTGGAAGCTTCGATAGTGATGACACTTTCGAAAATTTCGTTTCCACTTTCCTCGTCAATTGAAAGCGTAACAATGGGATCTTCAATTACAAACCCCGGAGTGGGTGGTAAATCACTTGTCCATGTAGCCGAAAGGTCTTCAGAAGTCTCATCCCTTCCTCCAACACCGTTACCTCCTGTTGCCACTTGGTTGCCTTCAGTCAAGTCCAATCTTTGGTAAGAATTGGCGCTTGAATGGCTTCCCGTAGCGACTACATCCTGATTTGCAATTGGTGTGTCATTCTGGTAAGTAGACCCCGTAGCATCTGCGTCAGGTCCATCAATGGTAATACCAGATTTGTCAACAGCCTCAACTTTGTCTCCCCACACCATGTAGTCGATGTCCGTCACCAAGTCTGAAGATCCATCCCAATAATAAAGCGTAGTGAATTCACCACCATTGGTAAGTCCTCCCTGGCCATTGACCGACCCTGCAAAAGCTTCTTCCATATCAGGAATAGCATCAGCACTGGCGCCATCTTCGTACAGCTCATAATTTGGCTCTATACCAAACTCAGCTAAGAAATTGTCTGAGCCACTGATGGAGATTGTTTGCGCTTCTCCAGGCCCAATTGAGCTTCCGGTTGGAAATTTGGCATGAAAATCGCCAAATCCACCGCCACCTGCAGCTAAATTAGCTGCGTCCACAATGTTGTAGTAATACTGGTTGCCTCCTGAGAATGTCGCGTCCGTCAGGTAGTAGTTGTCCAGTTGTACGGTCGTTGAGTTCGGATTGTAGATTTCAATGAACTCCCCCGCCGTAGACGTAATTTTCACTTCGGTCAACAGTAATTTGTCTGCCTGACCAAAGGCGTTTCCGGCCACCAAGATGATCAAGATCATCAGTGCCGGTCGTGTCATCTTCAAAAGATTACTCGGTAAACAGTGCCTCATAAATTGACGTTTGGTTTAATGGTTAATTTTAATGTCACAGGAGTGACAAATGCGGGCAAAATTATTCTTGGTCTTTACCGGGGTGCGTTAGTTTTTAACAACTCTGGATTGTTAAAAGAAAGTTAATATTCGGTTAACAGGTCAAGTGGACAAGGTTATGGCCGTTAAAATTTTATATTTTCAATTTCTCGCCGCGTTCAGGATAGCGATCGGTAGAAATAGAAACCACGAGGAGATAAAGCCTTGAATTACTGGTTCTTAAAAATTTGTTTTCAAAAAATTAACATTAACTAAACATATGAATGACGGCACTGTAGGCGATAATAGAAATCACAAGATTTCTAAAGCAGATGAAATCTGGGTTTTGGTCGCTACCATACTACCTTCCAGCATGGCTTTCATAGACTCCACCGCATTGAATGTAGTGCTTCCTTCATTGCAGGAAGAGTTCGGTGCAGATGGGTCAATTTTGCTTTGGGTGATCAACAGTTACACGCTTTTTCTGTCGGCACTTCTGCTCTCGGGAGGCGCTATGGGCGATATATATGGCAGAAAAAAGCTTTTTACCATTGGAATCATCATATTCCTGATTGGATCGTTGCTTTGTGGCTTAGCTTCTTCACCGCTTATTTTGATCGTTTCACGTTGTATCCAAGGCGCTGGTGGAGCATTAATGGTGCCGGGTAGTTTATCCATTTTATCGGCTCTCTTTCCAGCAGAGCGCCGTGGTTGGGCGATCGGTACCTGGTCCATGTTCAGCGCTATGACCACTATTCTGGGGCCCGCACTCGGAGGTTATTTGGCAGATATCGGGCTGTGGAGAGGGGTGTTTTTCATCAATCTACCGTTGGGTGTAGTGGCACTGTTGATTCTAGCGGCAAAGGTACCTGAAAGCCGGGAACAAACAGCCAAGAAACCTGATATACTAGGAGCAATAGCAGCAACTATCGCTTTGGCAGGTATTACTTTCGGGTTCATAGAAGCGCCTGAATTCGGCATTGACGACCCTCTGATAATTGCCTCTTTGGCTCTAGGCGGTCTATCACTGATCGCCTTTCTATTCATACAGAACAGAATAACTTACCCTATGATGCCACTGAAACTTTTCAGGTCTGGTATATTCAGTAGTACCAACCTTATGACCTTGTTTATCTATGCAGGTTTGGCAGGTTTCCTTTTTTTCTTTCCCCTTAATCTAATACAGGTACAAGGCTATTCTCCTAAAATTGCTGGCTTCACGATGCTACCCTTTGGCTTGCTTATATCCCTCTTGTCTTTTGCCTCCGGTGCCATATCTGACCGTATTGGTACACGATTGCCACTGATCATAGGCCCTATACTGACTGCTATCGGGTTCTTTCTTTTCAGTATTACCGGCATTACGAATGGTCCGGTTGATTACTGGTCTGCCTATTTTCCAGCTATTCTACTATTAGGCATAGGAATGGGTATTACAGTGGCTCCTTTGACTACTGCAGTGATGGGTGCAGTACCTGATGGTAATGCGGGCATTGCCTCAGGGGTAAACAATACTATTGCAAGAACTGCCGGTGTTTTGGCCATTGCCATCATGGGGGCTTTGGCGATATCAAGTTTTGAAACCTCTCTTTTAGAAAGAACTGCAAATATTGGTTTGAGCGAAGTCCAGTTAGACAGTTTGAGCACCTCGGCCGCTAAACTAGCTGAAGCTGAACCTCCGTCGGATGTAACGGCTATACAAAAGGATAAAATAGAAGGGGCTATAAAGCATTCATTCCTTGATGTTTTTAGGCAATCAGCGCTTATCGCTACCATACTTGTAAGTATTAGTGCCCTTATTGCCTTTTTTACACTAAGACCTTCTCCCAGAACGGAGAAATAACATTGGGATAAAACCCCATCGGGTCATTTAAGCTAAGGCTTGCGTTATTTTGCGGCTTAATCGTCGCAAGCGAAATGAATCTCAGGTTAAATACGATCAGAAGCAGGATTTTTTTAGGATTCATCTTTCTGACACTTACCATTATAGTGCTGTCCAGCATATCCTATTCTTACCTGCGTAAGACGGAAGAGGAGCGTAAATTGATCGAAGAAGTCTCCAGCTTAAGGCTTCACACTTTTAACCTGATCAAATCCGATCTTGATTTTCTAAACTTCGAATCGATCAATCAGGATTTTTACGAAGATGGCCAGAGTCCTGTTCTAGACAAACGGGACAGTCTTTATAATTTTCTGGTTAGCGCCTTGCATGAGGCGAATGATGGGGTTTTGAAAGATTACCCCTTTATGCGACAACAAATTCTGGAAACCGATACACTACTCTTCTTGTATGGATCTATGTTTCGCGAGATCAAAGAAAAGATCATCAAGAGGGGTTTTAAAGATTACGGATTAGAGGGTAGAATGCGCGATTATGCCCATGCCCTGGAGAAAGAATATCTAGAGCATGTAAGCCTTGCTGATGTACTGACATTGAGAAGACATGAGAAGGACTACTTCTTACGCAATGAAGATGTATATATTCAAGAGTTGAATAACAGAAGTAATGAAATCGTCAAAAATTTAGAAAAACGTGATAACAGCGACTGTCATGATGCCGCACTACTCATTCGACAGTACACAGAAACATTCAATGAACTAGCCCACCTGGAAAGGGAAATCGGGCTCTTTTCTAACACAGGATTGAGGGGCGAGATCAACAATCTCAGTAATGTACTGATCTGGCAATTCGACATTCTGGCACAAACTGCGGATGCCAGGGCCAGCGAAATCATAGAAAAGGGAAAATTCACCTACACATTCACTGTTGTTTTTTCGGTCTTTCTTTCACTAGCCCTGAGCTATCTGATCGCTTACAAGCTTTCGAAACCTATCAAAAGATTATCTCAGGCCATGAATAAATTCAATACGGCCAAGAAAATCGACGAGTCAGATTTGGAAGAAAGTAAAGGTGCTTCTGAGATCAATAACTTATCCCATTCTTTCTTTGGCTTAATCAAACAGGTCAAGAACCAGTTCAATGAAATTGAAGAAAAGACGGCCTTGCTGGAAAAACAAAACGGTGAGCTTACCAGACTGAACGATGAGTTAGACAGGTTCCTTTACAGCGCTGCACATGATTTACGATCTCCAATAGCTTCTATGCAAGGTTTGATTAATATAGCCAAACAAGATATAAATGATCCTAATCACGAGCATTACTTCGCCATGATGCACAATAGCGTATCGCGTTTGGAGACCTTTATTAAAGATATCGTTGATTATACCAAAAACCACAAGCAAACACTTGATATCGAAAAGGTGAATGTAAAATCTATTTTCGATGTAGTGTTGAGGGATTATCAGTTCATGAAGGGCACCGAACTGATTGATATCACTTACGAGGAAACGGCTTCAGTAGCGTTTTACAGTGATTCCGGAAGGATCAATATTGTACTGAGTAATCTCGTATCGAACGCCATACGTTATTCAGACCCCGATAAGCACAATCCTTATGTAAGGATCAAAACTGATATCACGCCTGAAAAGGCGATTTTGAGCATCTCAGACAATGGTATCGGTATTAAGGAAGAGTATCAGGAGAAGATTTTTAAAATGTTTTTCAGGGCCACAGAAAGCTCCCATGGGTCAGGCTTGGGACTGTTTATTGTGCTGCAAACCTTGAAGGTTCTGGGCGACAACATTAAGGTTCAATCCAGTGAAAATGTAGGAACTGAATTTGTAATTGAAATACCCAACCTCGATCGGTCCAAAGGCAGGTCACGAGAAAAGGAGCTAACAGCTCTTACTTAGTGGAACCGTTGCCAATACTTGTATCATTATTTATATAAACTAGAAAAGGCTCCCGTTTGGAGCCTTTCATTTTTAACCTAAACCTAAATCTATTCAACTCTACTAACCTATCTTCTTTCTCATAGCTTTCGCTTGATTTATCTTAGTTTGCAAATCACCGGTGTCGGCATTTACATTAGTTCTTTTTGCTTTGTCAATGCTTTTCACATAATACTCCATCGCTTTTACAGGAAGCTTGTTCTTCATAAAGTAGTCACCCATCACCTCAAGGTTGAATGAAGTTGCTTTGATAGCGATTGATTTTTCAAGCCACTCTTGTGCTTCAGCCATGTTTACATTTTTTCTGATACACATCTGAGCTGACTTAGCGAATGTTTCCCAATCATCTGGAGAGGCATTTGCAACGGCTTTACGGGCTTTCTCTACTGCTTTGTCGCTGGGAGCAACAGCAAATGAGTTGACACTGATAAGAGTAGCTGCTAATAATACAGCGAAAAATGACTTGATGTTAACAGACAGATTGTTCATAATACTATTTATTTTGAGTTTTTGACATTTTTTGACCGATTTGCTTATTACCATTCCTGTGCCAGTTTTTGTCAAAATCATAAGTATCTGAAAATCAATTACTTACATTTTTGTGATTTTTCTAGTGACCGCTTTTGATGTTCACAATTCGTCAAAATGTGAACATAACCGTACAAATAACCTTTTTAAAATCATTTCGTACGTCCGACATCAACCGCTAATGGCGCTTTTACGTGTTTAAACACGTATTATTAGCCGAATTTAACAAGTATTGAATTAATGGTTGTCACCTCTGAAGTGAGATTACAGTCTGACGGGACATGTATGTTTTTAGACCTTTTTCAGTTGAATTACAGTAAGTTAATCATGAAATTAGTATGAAAGTTTTCCGTAGGTTGAATTACTGTAGTTGGTATGTGTTCTTTAAAGGAATTTTTTAAGCTTCCTGTTTTAGTTATCCTTTTCCTCTTGCTGGGGACATTGGAACACACCGCCTACGCCCAATACAAGCGATTCAAAAGTAAGAGCCAGATAGCCAGCCGAAAAAAGTACAACTCCACCTTCGCTAGTAAACAGTGCTTTCTGTTATATAAGAACAGGGTAAAAACACCGAAAACGAAAAAAACTAAAAACAAGAAATATGAGGTCGCAGAATCTGACACCCCCTCAGATAGATTTGCGTATTACAAAAAGGCTTCTGTAAAAAGACCCCAAGACAAGCCCAAACCGGAACCGGATTTTCACGACAAAACCTTTGCTGACCAAACATTGGATGAAAGGCATACCATAGAGGACGAGGTATTGGTCAAGAATAATTTGCCGAAACCCACGTCTGAAAAGCATGAGCGCATACGTAAGCTTGTATCCGAACGCATCAAGGATAAGAAAGATGATCAGCCCCTGAAGCTTGAGCCGTTGTATTTCGTCACCGATCAGGATGAGTTTGCTTTTGTAGACATGGATCCTTTCTTAGTGGCGGTAGAATATGCTCTTCAGGGTAGAATGGTCTTAATCGAAGGCCACACGGATAATAGGGGCAATGATAATTACAACGTAGATTTATCCATCAAGCGCGTGCAACGCATAAGACAACTGATGAAAGACATTGGTGTACCGGATGATCGCATATCGGTTATCGGTTATGGAGAGGAAATAGCCACACACGACAACCAGACAAACAAGGGAAGACAGCGCAACAGACGGGTCGATTTCACTGTTTTTTAACCTCCTGTCCCTCACTACTTAACAAAATCTTAGCACACATAAAGTACTGAATTACTATGTACTAACATATTTAGTATTAAATTTATCATTGAATTAGGCCTGAATTGGTTTAATAAGTGGCTTTAGGTTCAGTGTGGCTCGGTACATGTGGTCACCTGATGCGGTTGAAGTACGGCATTAATGAAATCATTATGACAAGCTTTGACGGCTGTTTGGAACTATATTATAGACTAGATTCATAGAAAATGAACCTTACGCAAGCCCTGAAATTCAAGATCAAAAATGTAGATCTGGACTTCAAGATCATTCTGGTAGCTGTACTTTATTATGTTTCAGCCAGAATAGGCTTCTCCTATCTTTCATTCGAAGATACTAGCACCACCGCGATCTGGCCACCTTCCGGAATCGCTTTTGCACTGATGTTGTTGATGGGCCGTCGCATATGGCCAGGTATTGCCATTGGAGCACTTATCACTAACACGTATGGCTACTTTATGGCCGGCCAAGGCCAAAACATTAGTAATGTCATTCTCACTTCTACTATGACCGCTGGGGCTATCTCCCTGGAGATTTTGATCGGTTTTGCGCTATATAATAAGCTTATCAAATCAGAAAGTGCCTTCTCTAATGCCAATGACACCTTCAGGTTCCTTTTTATCGCCTTGTTCATGAGTTTTGTCGGCTCGGCTGTTGGCTCTGCTACGATCATATTTACAGAGATCATTCCGAATGCCAACTTCGCCGAAGTTTGGTTTACATGGTGCATGGGGGATGCGGTAGGTATTTTGCTATTCACTCCACTTATTCTGGCCTGGACCAAACCTTACCAATTGGAGGTGACCAATAAGCTTTGGTTGGAAATAGCCGCCTTCATCATCTGTTTACTGGGTATAGTATCACTACTAAAAGTTGATTTCCTTTCTATCACAATTGAAAGGTCTTTCCCATTCCTGATTACTCCATTCATTCTATGGTTGGCCTTCCGTTTCAACCTACAGACTGCTATTTCGAGCGTATTCCTGGTATCTGTCTTTGCCATATACCTAACCATTAACAATTTTGGACCCTTCGTATCTGATACCGCCGCTATAGACAACGATTCCTTATTTATGATCCAAATCTTTGTCGGGGTGGTCAGCATCACTACCATTATATTGTCTTCAACGGTATATGAGAGAAAGGTAGCCCAGAAGGAAATTACGCGTTTCAATGAAACGCTTGAAGCGAAAATTGAAGACCGTACTAAAGAGCTTAATGAGGAAATTCAGGTTCGCAAGAAGGCAGAGGAAAAGCTGAAGGTATCCAATGCTAAGCTGAGAAAGGCCAATGTAGAATTGGACAGCTTCGTTTATAGCGTATCTCACGATTTAAGGGCGCCCATTGCTTCTGTATTGGGTCTGCTTAACCTGGCCAAGAAAGAGAACGATGAAGGCATGATCCGCAAATACCTGGATATGCTTGGCAAAAGTGCTGAGCAACAGGATAATTTCATCAAGGAGATTCTCGATCTGTCCAGGAACTCAAGGTTGGGTTTAGAAAAGAAAGAAATCAATTTTAGAGATATTGTTGACGAGATCTTCGAGCAACTTCGCTACAGTGTGTCCGACTCTGATACCATCGAAAGGAAGATCGAGATCAACCAGGAAAAGCCGTTTATGGGTGACCAAAGACGCCTGAAGGTGATTTTCAATAATCTGATTTCCAATTCTATCCGATATAGAAATGGTAAGGATCCGATTATTGAAGTAAAGGTTGATATCAGCCAGAAGGCGGCCAAGATCAAAGTGAAAGACAATGGTATGGGCATTGACAAGGAACACTTGCCCAATGTTTTCAATATGTTCTACCGTGCTACAGATAAAAATGCAGGTTCTGGCTTAGGGCTTTATATCGTAAAGGAAACGGTAGAAAAGCTCAATGGTAATATACAGTTGGAGTCGGATACTGAAACGGGAACGACTGTAAACCTGGAGATACCTGAACTGGCCTGATATTCAGATTCCTTCATTCACTGATTATGCGCATTTTGAGCTAGTTTTGATCTATGCAAACTAGTGAGTCCATCTTTCTCAACCACTTAGCTCAGACTACTAACTCCCCATTCTTATTGGATATTGACTATGCAGAAGGTGTTTATCTCTATGGCAAACAGGGGAAGGCTTATATAGACATGATTTCAGGTGTGGCGGTGAGCAACGTTGGTCACAGGCATCCCAAAGTGGTACAAGCAATCAAGGATCAGTTGGACAGGCACCTACATGTGATGGTGTATGGGGAGTATATTCAGGAGAGTCCGAACCGTCTGGCAGAGCGATTGATTTCATTATTACCCGAGCAGTTGTCTACCTGTTATTTTGTCAATTCTGGTACAGAGGCCAACGAAGGTGCTTTGAAGTTGGCCAAGCGTTATACAGGCCGGACGGAAATCATCTCTTGCAGAAAATCATACCATGGTAGCACACACGGTTCTTTGAGTGTTTCCGGCAATGAGGTAAAGAAATATGCATTCAGACCACTTTTGCCAGACGTACGTTTCATCGACTTCAATAAGGTAGAAGATCTGAGTTTGATTACAGAGAAAACAGCATGTGTGATCATAGAACCAGTACAAGGTGATGCTGGTGTCAGAATACCTGATATGGCATACATGCAGGCGTTAAGGAAAAAATGTGATGAGACGGGCGCATTGTTGATATTTGATGAAATCCAAACCGGCTTTGGCAGAACGGGTTCATTATTTGCCTTTGAGCAGTTTGATGTGGTGCCGGATATTCTCACCATAGCTAAGGCCATGGGCGGCGGCTTACCAATTGGCGCATTCATCAGTTCTAAAGAGATCATGTCTCAACTCACTCATGATCCCATGCTTGGACATATCACCACTTTTGGAGGCAATCCGGTTTGCTGTGCTGCTTCTCTGGCTTGCCTAGAGGTAATTACTGATGGCGATCTGCTGGCACAGGTAGAGCAAAAGGGACAGCGCATCGAAAAGCTATTGAATCATGGCAGGGTGAAGGAGATACGGCGCATCGGAATGATGTTCGCTATAGAATTTGACCGCTTTGAAACCGTGTACCAAATTGTGCAAGGGTGCCTGGAAGCCGGTGTCATCTGCTTTTGGTTTCTATCGTGTCCAGAAAGCTTCAGAATAGCCCCTCCTTTGACCATCTCAGAAGAAGAAATCGACAAGGCTTGTGGCATCATCTACCAGGTAATCGATAACCTTGACTCATAAACTAACTCTTTCATCATTAATCATATGAAACAAATTAACTGGGGTATCATGGGCTGTGGTAACATCGCCCACTCATTTGCCAAAAGTTTAGCGGTATTGCCAGAAGCTAAATTAAAAGCAGTGGCTTCCAGGTCTTTAGATAAGGCCCAAGAGTTTGCAGAACAGCACAAAGCTGATTCGGCCTACGGCAGCTATGAGGCTTTAGTAGAAGATCCTGATGTAGAGGTCATTTATATTGCCACACCTCATAATCATCATAAAAGCAACACTTTGCTATGCCTTGACAACAACAAAGCGGTGCTTTGTGAGAAGCCATTGACTATCAATGTTCAGGAAGCTGAGGAGTTGGTAGCCAAAGCCAAGGACAACAACCTGTTTTTAATGGAAGCTTTGTGGACCAGGTTTCTACCGGTCATGCAACAACTTCAGCAATGGATAGCGGAAGGCACATTGGGTGAAATCAAGATGGTCAAAGCTGACTTTGGGTTTCCGACCAGACACGGTAAATCGGGAAGGCACCTCAATCCTGAATTGGCCGGAGGGGCATTGCTAGACATTGGCATCTATCCTATTACACTAGCTTATATGGTTTTCAAAGACGAGCCCAAACAAGTATTCACTACCGCCAAAATTGGTGAAACCGGCGTGGACGAGCTTTCCAGTTATGTTTTCGACTACGGCGATGGGCGGATTGCACTGTTGTCTTCGACGGTAACGATGCACACACCGAAGGATGGTTACATCATCGGCTCAAAAGGTTATGTGCAGATACCAGAATTCTGGCAAGGCAAAAAAGCGACACTGTACTTACAAGGAGAGGAGCCTCAGAGCTTTGATTTCCATTTTGACACACCCGGATATGAGTTTGAAGCCCAGGCGGTAATGGATTCATTGAAGAAGGGAGAAAAGGAGAACCCAATTATGCCACTGAGCGAAAGCCTCAGAGTAATGGGCATGATGGACAGACTTAGGGCAGAATGGGGTTTTAAGTATGATTTCGAATGAGTGATTAATCTAACTTGAAAATCACTAAAGAAATGGGGTAATAGTATTGATCTTAAAAATAGCCCCAGCGGGGCGACCTGTAGATAGTCAATTATTCCAAAACCGTTCCGAAAAGCGCCGTAGGTGCGACCCGAAATGGGCAGCTTCCAGCATCGGCACCAATAAATGGTTCTCTGACTTAGAAGCTGATCGGTCACGTTGGGATGGCCTGCGGGTTGCTAAACTATCCATCCCTTTTGGCGAATACCAAGGATATGATCTTTTCGTTCTGGGGCGCACCTACGGCGCTTATAGGTGGTGATACATTGATCAGCTATAGACAGGTCGTCCCTACATATCCTCATAGCAAAGACCGCCTAAGGAGAAAGATATTCTGTTTAACACAGATTCAGCAATAGCATTCTCGTGCATATTGAAACCAGTGAGGTTTGAATAAAGGCTCGTTATTTAATCAAGCTGAACATAAAACCTGACGGGTTTTACCTAATGCGTAATTTGGGCTTAAAGACACCTTATTTTGTGCCTGTCTACCGGCAAAAGCAAATCTCTGCCATAGCCATTGACGGCTATGTTGAGGCCACGAACGACGGCGAAAAGTCGAATGGGATATAAAAAGTATAATTTGGAGTAAGCTATTAATCCAGTAGCTTACTGACTGATTCAGGTGGTCGGCCTATGACAGCTTGGTCACCCTTGACCACTAGAGGTCTTTCTATCAAGATGGGGTTTTCGACCAGTACTTTGATCCATTCATTTTCGCTCAAATCTTTGCCTTTGAAGTTCTCTTTGAATAGCGCTTCATTCTTACGGATCAAATAGTCAACTGGCAGTTCCAGCTTTTCTAGTATGTCAGTAAGTTCTTCCTCTGTTGGAGGGGTTTTCAGGTATTCTATGATTTCCGGCTCCTCGCCGCTGTCTTTGATGAGTTGAAGTGTTTCCCTACTTTTTCTACAGCGAGGGTTATGATATATTTTCAACATGTGATTAGGATACTAAAGCTTCTCTATGACAAAATTATGATTGGTATAAATACAGATATCTGCTGCTATGGTAAGGCTTTCTTTCACCATTTCTTCGGCAGTAAGGTGTGTGGCATGTTTCTTTAACGCTAAAGCCGCTGACTGAGCATAAGTGCTTCCTGATCCGATAGCGGCGATATTCGCTTCCGGTTCGAGTACGTCACCTGTTCCCGAAATAATCAGCAATTCATTTTTATTGGCGGTGATGATCATAGCTTCCAAGCGGCGCAGGTAGCGATCCATCCTCCAGTCTTTGGCTAATTCTATGGCTGCTCTTTTCATGTTACCACCATAGCTATTGAGCTTTTCATCAAAGCGTTCTAGTAGGGTAAAAGCATCCGCCGTAGACCCGGCAAAACCGGTTACTACTTTACCATCTTGTAGCTTTCGGATTTTCTTAACATTACCTTTCGCCACGTAGTTGCCCATAGTGGCTTGCCCATCGGCGCCTATAGCCACTTCACCGTTGTGCATAATAGCCAATACGGTTGTCGATTTTATTTTAGTCATTGATTAGATTAACGATTAGGGCTCAACATCATCATAAAATATGCCACTCCATTGTAGCAGACGTTTTGTCAGTCCCAGCCAAAGCCTTTTTAAAAAGAAAATAAAAAGCGAGTGTATCGAAAGTTTGTCAAATCACTTATCCGTTCAATATGACATCTTTTGATACACTCGCTGTGTATTCATTATTTCAATAATATCAAATCAGAATTCTTACCGGATCCTCTAGTAAACCTTTGAATGTTTTTAAGAATTGTGCTGCTGTAGCACCGTCCACTGCTCGGTGATCACTTGATAAAGTGACTTTCATAACATTGCCGACTACCATCTGCCCGTCTTTGACTACTGGTACTTGCTTGATCCCACCAACAGCCATGATACACACATCTGGCGGATTGATGATCGCAGTAAACTCTTCTACCCCAAACATACCAAGGTTGGATATAGTGAATGTGTTGCCTTCCCAATCGCTAGGCTGTAATTTCTTGGCTTGCGCTTTTCCGGCTAAGTCTTTGACCTCGGCTGAAATGTGAGAAAGCGTTTTATTATCAGCAAACCTGATCACCGGCACTAACAGCCCTTCGTCAACTGCTACGGCTACACCAATATGGATGTGCTGATTCTTTCGGATAGAATCACCTTGCCATGATACGTTCACATTCGGGTGCTGTCTGATCGCAGCCGCTACGGCTTTGATCACCATGTCGTTGAAAGATATTTTGACCGGAGCTACCTCGTTCATGCTTTTCCTTGCTTCGATGGCTTTGTCCATGTTGATTTCCATGGTGACATAGAAGTGAGGTGCCGAGAACTTGCTGTCTGAAAGTCTTCTGGCGATGGCCTTTCTCATTTGAGATACCTTCACTTCTTCGAAGCTCTCCTCACCTACTATTTGCGGTAGACTGACTGGTGCCGGAGCACTTGATCCTGTAGCTACAGTCTTGGCCGGAGCGGCTTGAGCAGGATCGAAGGACTCAACATCCCTTTTTACGATTCTTCCATTCTCGCCAGATCCTTGTATTTGGGACAAATCATAGCCTTTATCTTCCGCTAGCTTTTTGGCTAATGGTGAAGCTTTTATTCTACCATCTGCGGTTCCGTTTGAAGATGGAGCGGAAGAAGCTGATGATACCGGAGTCGGTTGGGGCTTTGCTTCTGCGCTTGACGGTGTAGCTGACTCCTCTTTTTTTTCGGACGCTGCCGGTGCCGGTGCTGCTCCACCGGAAGCATGTGCTTTAAGCAAAGTTTCAAAATCAGCACCTGCTTCTCCAATAATGGCTAATACACCATCCACCTGAACTGCTTCTCCTTCTTTAGGGCCTATATAAAGCAGTGTGCCTTCATTATAGGACTCATAGTCCATGGTGGCTTTATCAGTTTCGATCTCCGCAAGCAGGTCACCACTTGATACTTTATCTCCTACATTCTTATGCCAAGTGGCTATGGTACCTTCTTCCATGGTATCACTCATCTTAGGCATTAATACTACTTCTGCTTTTATACCAGATGTATCTACAGCTTCCGCAGCTGCAGGGGCACTAGCTGGAGTTTCTTCAGCGGCCGCTTCAGCACCATTTGATGCGGCGGCTCCATCGCCATTGAGTAGTGCTGAATAATCCTCTCCGGGATCTCCTATGATGGCCAGTATACCATCTACTGCTATGGCTTCCCCTACTTCAGCTCCCAAATATAATAGCGTTCCTTTGTTAAAGGATTCATAGTCCATAGTAGCCTTGTCCGTCTCAATTTCGGCTACAAGTTCACCTTCTGTAATTTCTTCGCCTACTTTTTTATGCCAGACAGCGATCACACCTTCTTCCATGGTGTCGCTCATTTTGGGCATACGTATTATCTCAGCCATAGTCTTTTGGGGTATGTACGTTTAAATCAAAATTACTGGTTAAAAAATCTATTATCAAACAAACAAAAAATGTTTTAAAAGGATATCGATCCGAGTATAAATTCTACAGTCGTATCTGTCTGTGGAAGGTCAGATCTGTCTCTATACGTAAATCTCACACCGACGTCGAAAAGGGGTCTAAACCTAAAAATGTTGATATCAAACAAAAGTTCGGCTCCTATTGATATATAATCGACTTCATTTTCACTAAAGAACACTCTGTTACCATTAGTCTCAAAAAACGATGTCCTTCCTCTTCCGTTACCAAAGTCGTAAAATAAATTAGCTCTAATTCTTTGAATGTTAAGTAGAGGACCTATGCTTAAATCCGGGTAAGCTATCGGTAGTGTGTAATTTCCTAAGATGGAGAAGAATTCTTCATCATTGGGGAAAGAAAAGCCTCTCGGCTTGAATATTCGGTTGCGAAAAGAATAAAGATTTCTCTCAAAGGTAAAGCGTTGTCTTTGATAGCCAATATTGAAAAACAATGAGTGGTGCTTGAATAGGCCTGGAAAGAACAAAGAACTTCTAATCGCCCAAAGTTGACCGTCAAAACTTCCGCCGTATGGGGTGCTGAAATTTTCTATGTTCAATGTCTGTCCCCACTTACTGTTGATGTCCCTTTGGCTCCTTTTTAGAATTCGGAATGCCGAAAAGTTGAATTCATTAAAACGTAGCGTACCATTATCTAATTCATTATTCAGCAACAAGGAAATGGTATCGTTAATGGCAACAAACCTTCCTCCTTCACCAATTGTGTTTCTGAAGTTATTCACTCTGGTCACACCTACGGAATTACCAAAGTTCAGTCCCCCAAAGTATTTGGAAGTCGTGGTGACCAAAGGAATTCGAAAACCAGCTTCTAAGCCTGTTTCTTCCCACTTCAATCGCAACTCTTCTCCGTTAATTGTGCCTTCGGAGGTAGAACGATTACCTCGTGTCACTTCTACATCTATTATGGGCAGTAAGGCCTGGTAACTTGCTCGGGCTATCCCCACTCCACTTTCTTCATTCACATCGTAGGTATAACCCACATAGCCAGAAGTAGTGCTCAATACATCTTGTGTGAAGATACCAATCTGTGCTTCCCGTAAATCAGTAGAGGCAAAAGGCCCCCAACTGTGTGGGTTAAAAAAGCCTTTGAATTTACTATGCTTGCTGACGGGGTATACTTTATCTGGCACGCTGGCAAGTATATCTTCATGTCCCTCCTGCTGTACAATTGGCTGAAAATAGTTGAGGTTTCTGTTTTGAACCTTTTCAAATGGCATCCATTGTGACGGATCATAAGGTATACGCGCTACATCCAGACCGTCACGGCCATGGTCATTATAATAAATGTAACCATTCGAGATGTGCGGGTTATAAGCACCATATTTACTGGATGTCACCTGGTATTTCTGACCATTTTCCAGATCCAGCACATAAATATTGTCAATGCCGCTATAAGGCGAGTTATAGAACAGGTAGTGATCATACACTACAGGATGCCCAACGTTCTCTTGGCTTACAGGTAAGAGTGCTTCTTCTTTTCCTGTTAGGGCATCAAACGATACAATTGTTTTGCCTTGATTATTCGTTCTAAGCGCCACTATACTTGTGCCATCGGGTGCCCACCTTGGCATGCCGTAGTAGTTATTATCTGGGTTAGCGAATTCCCGCACTGTACGGCCGGTGCTGGCATCCAGAATAGTAAAAATATTTTCTCCTTCTTCTGTATTCCTCAAGGTAGCTATTTGCGAGCCATCCGGCGATAATGCTGCACTGGAATATCTGCTTTGACGGGTGACTATTGTTTTGTATTCCGTCTCAACATCATAAGTTTTAATGACCGAATAGGTTTTCACCCTCCACCTTGGATCAAAGTGAAATTCGTTCCAGACAATTTTCGAATCTTGTACCGACAGCATGGCACCGCGGTTCATCACTCCCGGCGTAAATAAGATTTCTTCGTTACCGTTTTCGTCAATGGCTACAAATTCCTGAATATCACCGATGCCCGATTTCAGGACAACAACTCTACCATCAGGTAGCGTCGATGGAAACTCGTAATCTGTAAATGCGCTGTTCTTTCTTTTATTTAATTTTTCAAACGACGTCAGGTCGAGGCCTTCAAGTTGATTTGTCCAAAGGGTTTTCATCTCTCCCATCATATCGCGGTAAGTCTCACGTACATACTTACCTGTTTCCTTTTTCATAGCGTTGCTAAAAGTAAAAGGAATAAAAGGCCAACTGAAGGCTCTGTGTGTGACTTTTCCCCAGATCTCAGGGTCACTGGTTTGCCTGCGCACATGGGAGGTCATATAGAAACCAAGCCTGTAATGATCAGGAATAAAGTCCTTAAATGAGCGCAAATGCTGTTTGTGATAATCTATCTTTTTGTCTTCCAATAGATTCGATCGGAACAAAAGGTCATGGTTCGGAATACGGCCTCTACCGCTGTGCGTATGCGTTGTTTCTATCAGGGTAGCATCGCCTTCCCAAAACCACGGAGGGGCCGCACTAAAGGCGAAACCCGCTTGCGTATTCTGGCCAAAAAGAAAGTAGAATAACTTGTTGAAGCCGGTCTTGCTCTGTTGGAATTGAACAATATGTCTGTATTCATGCACGGCAAGCAGGCTCAGCCATTCATTAGTACCCAAAAAGTTATAATCCTGAGGTGGTGTGGTATAGAATTCTGATCTGCGGGGCCCTAGCGTAACAAAGCCATTAGAGATAGAATTTTGGTTTTGGAGTATGATGGATATTTTCTTCGGCTTAGAACCGATCGTTTTGGCGCCGGGTTCATGGATATGTTCCAAAGTGTTGGCCACGCGTTGGGCTTCTTTGGCATAGTTAGCAGGAAATATTACTTTGAAGTTGGGAGTTATGATCTTGTTCCATTTGACCGATGGAGGGTTATTATCCAACACTTCTTGGGCTTGTGCAAGACCACTCGCACAAATCAGTAGCACGAGCCAACAGGCTAATTTTAATCTCATATACTTATGCTATTGGACTGCATACGGCCTTATTCCGTATATCTTAAGATTCCAATAATAAGCATAAATTTTTAATGGAAATAGGTTTTGTTTAGCGGGCACCAGACAATCTGGTCACATGGCATGATTAGCGTGGAGAGATAGCCTGTGTATATCTATGTTGACTATCTTCAATAAACTAAAAATGATAAAACACTCTTGCCGTAAAAACCTCTAAAAACGGCAAAAGCGAATTATCATCTTACTAAAAACTACACTTAGGGTTGAAGAAACTGTTGCTAAAGGGACGCTTTGATAAAGGTCTTTAGAACAGTTTCTTATTGCCTCACAATCACCTTCTTATAATTAGGTATCTCTACCTTAAAAGAAGTTCCAATCCCTGCTTTGCTCGTAAAAGATATCTTTCCCTTCAACTTCTCTACCGCTCTTTTAGCAATGTACAACCCTAGCCCCGACCCCTCTGACATTTCCGAACCTCTATAGAACATTTTGAACACGTCCTTCTTACATTCTGAAGCAATGCCAATTCCATTGTCACTCACCATAATTGTGGCTTTGTCTTCATCTACACCCACCTCAATGACTATATCAGTTCTGGATTTATTTTTATCGTAAAAATTGAATGCGTTTGATACCAGGTTATTCACTATCATCTTCAACCTCGAAACATCTGAAAATAATAATGACTGGACATCGAAAAATGTGATTACGTTGAACTTGTTCTCATCTACATTGGCCTTGTAGTTGATCACCGAGGTATGTATCAAATCCTTGATATCAACATCATCTGCTACAAGTTCAGTATTGACGTTTTTAGAGATATCTGTGATCTCCTTTATAATTCCGTCTTGCTTTTTAAGTGTTTTCTCAATCAGATCCAGGTAAACCAATTGAGAAGGTTTAGCTTCTTTTTTGGCCAGGCTTACCAGCCCAAGGTTAGAAGTAATAGGTGCGCGAAGATCATGAGAGGCGCGATAAATCAACGTCTCCAACTCATGCGTTACATTCTTCAACCTTCTGATTTTCTCTTTCCTATCAGATACATCGCGCACAAACGCCACCAAGTATTCCCTGGATGCATTCTCAATGTAATTAAAAGATATACTCACCTGAAGTCTAACCCCGTCCTGTCTCTTGTATTTTGACTCTATTGTCTTAGAACCACATTTCTTGATTTTGTGCCAGCATTTGTCCCACTTCGCACCATCCAACCAGCCAAAAAACTCAAAAACTGTCAGCTTCATACAATCCTCACGGCTGAGTCTCATCAACTGTGCCGTGGCTGAATTAACATAAGCAATGTTGCCGTTCTTTTTGATCCAGAGGATAGCGTCATTGGCCATTTCCACGGATAGCCTCGCCATGTTCTGTAGGTCGAAATAGATCAAATCTTCTGTTAAGCCCGCGGAATCGTTGTTGTGGTCTTTATCTAGTCCTTTCATACTGGTACTTGCCTTGGTCATGGCTGATAGGTTTAATTGGTGGTTAAAGTGTTCTAGACTTAAAAAGATTGCTTGGTGGTCAGTTCAAAAAATAACAGCTGTCATATCAGTTATCTGTTCGTTTCATATTGAGCAGCCTTTGGTCTAGCTGCGGCATTCCTTTTTTGTCATCAACCGGTGATAAACTACCGGACACCTTGGCGTCTTCATCTCGTCCTATTCGGACATCGGCATCGATCATTTTCAACTTGCGAATTGTTTCTTTCACTTCGTTTTGTTTTTGATCCACCTTAATTTTTCGGTCACTTTTATCATTGCTTTGCATAGTCATTAAGGTTTGAATTACTGATACAAAATTCGCAAGATGGACAGCATGATATTTAAGTGCTCATCCTTAAATTCTGATTTAAGGGTTTCGCGTAGGAGGTACTTAGTTATTCAGGCCTTTGGTGGATTTCCAATTAGAGATCAACCTTTCGATGACTTCGTTGAACTCTTCTGCAGAACTATAAATGGATAGGTATTCGCTCGCTCCCATGGCAATAAAGGTACTGTGCAAATTGCCAGAGGCATAAGTATGAAGTGCTATGACCTGGGCTTCGCTGGCCGTCTTAATGAGTTTTAGTTTGCTCTGGCAGTCTGCTCCTGAGAGGCTCAGGTTTATGATAATCAAATCGGCCTCTCCTAGCTGCTTTGAATGATTTTGTAGTTCTTCTAAACTCTCACTTTGCAATTCGAGAATGTGTGGCTCGTAATGACCCTCAATGATATCAGCGATGTATTCGTTGATCAATCTATCGCTCCCAACTATCTTTATCATAGGTGTTTGACCTTTATCGCTCATTTATCGGAATGAAATTACTAGCAATTAAGTCAGTACCGTTGATCTTATTTTAAGTATGGGCACTTATTCAAAGAAATAAGGGAAACACGTAGATGGGTTTCGCAAAAGGGTGTGATGCCAGTTTCTAGCGTATTATAGCTCTTCCATCAAGTTGTTATTGACCGCAAAAAGTACTAGGCCGGCTGTATTCTTAGCCCCTGTTTTTTCTAATAAGTTGCGCTTATGCACTTCCACAGTCCTGACACTGATGAATAGCTTATCTGCAATTTCCTTGTTAGAGTTTTCTTCCAGAATAAGCTTATACACCTCCTTCTCCCGCTCAGTAAGTGGGGTAGTCAAATGCGGCGAAACGGCTTTCGCTTTTTTCTTGGTTAGGTTATTCATGACGGTGTGGGTCACCTCATTACTGAAGTAGTTATCTCCATCAAGTATGGTAGAAATGGCTTTTTTCACTTCTTCTTGATCACAGCTTTTGAGCAGGTATCCACTGGCCCCAGCATCGAGCATGGCACGTATGTGTTGGTAAGCATCGTGCATGGTGAGGGCAAGTACTTTAGTATCCGGAAAAGAGGTAGTAATTTCTTTGGTAGCGGTTATGCCATCCATTCCAGGCATATTGATATCGATCATCACAATATCCGCAGTGATCTTTTTGAGTTTATTCAACGCATCCAGCCCATCACCGGCTTCTTCCACCACCTCGTAGGCTCCGTCGTCTTCTAAATAGGAGCGGATGCCATCCCTCACCACTTTGTGGTCATCAACTAACAAAATCTTTATTGGCTCCTGCATAATCTTTTATCAATGGTATTTCTATGGTAATTGAAGTGCCATTGTCATGGCCACTATCGATATGGAACTTGCCCTGCAGTGCATAGGTGCGGTTCTTCATACTGTTTAATCCAAAGCTATTAGGTCCTCTAAGGGTATTCTTGACATTGAAACCGACGCCGTCATCTTCTATGGTAAGTACCAGATAGTCATCAAGTTTCATCAGTTGCACCGTCACTTTCGAGGCGTTGGCATATTTGAGGATGTTATTGATAGCTTCTTGCGTAATGCGATATAGGTTTACTTCCACTTTCCTTTCTAACCTTTCTCCACTGAGATTGTCATAGAAGCTGAAATCTACCCCAGAAGCATCTTCAAGATCATAGATCATGTTTTGTACGGCTAGAACATACCCGAAGTCTTCAATGACAGAAGGCATGAGGTTATGCGAAATTTCACGGCTTTCGTTGATGGCCATTTTGAGGTATTCTAGCCCTTTAAGGAATTTACCTTGCCCTTTTTCGCTAAGTGTCCCGGTTTCTTTCTTGAGCGAATTGAAGTTCAAAGAAACAGTAGTTAGTTTTTGGCCAAGGTTGTCATGCAATTCCTTGGCTATCCTCATTCTTTCGCGGTCTTCTGTTTCTATTATGGTGGATATGATTCTTTCCTCGGCAGTAATGCGTTCTGTAATATCGGTGATAAAACCCTCTAGTATTGTATTGCGGTTTTCATCGACAAAAACCATTCTACCGTTTTCCCAAACCCATTTTTTCTTACCGTTGACATTGATAGGATATATCAGTGTAAATGGGCAGTTATTTTTGACAGCTTCCTGAATTTGATCCCAAACTTGCTCGCGATATGCCCGATCGATCATATCATTATAAAGAGAATGGCCACTGATTAAGTCCTGTGGTTTGCATCCGGTGAGCTTTTCACTTCCTTCGCTGACAAATAGCATCGACCAGTCTCGATCGTTCTTACACCGGTAAACCATGCCCGGCAGATTACTCATCAGCGTACTCAGCATTCTTTCACTTTCCTTCAGCGCAAATTCTGCTTTCTTGCGGTCATCGATCATCATATGTGTGCCAATGGCCCGAAGTGGGTTTCCAAGCTTATCCCTTTCTATGACCCGACCATGCACCATTACCCACTTCCAGTCACCCTCCTTCGTTCTCATACGATACTCAGTCTCGTAATAGTCAGTCTCATTTTTCAAATGCCGACGTAGTCTGTTTTCCGTAGTTTCATGGTCTTCCGGATGTACCAACGACACCACTGATTCGAACGTGTGTTCTATGTCATCCATATCATAACCCAGCATTTCAAGGAAGTATTCGTTGAAGAACACTTTACCAGTTATCACATCCCAATCCCACAATCCTTCATGAGCTCCTTCCAGTGCCATCTGAAGCCTGAATTCGTTTTCTATTTTATCTGTGATGTCGATGGCTATTCCATCTATTACGATCTCACCGTTATCATCACGTGGTCTGAACCTGTCCAATACCCATTTCACCCCATTATCGGTATTTAAGGGTAGTACCAACTCGACCATTGTATCTTCTTTGATAGCCCGTTGTGTTTCAGTGAGAATGAGATTCACAAAGTCTTTGGAAAGTAGGTTAGAACCGAATTTGTACTTACTCAAAGCTTCTTCAGCACTCACTCCTAGTAGCTCATTGCTACCTTCACTAATGAAAATTGGCGTTAGCACCTGATCATTTTTGCATCGGTAAACGACACCGGGTACATTACCCATGATCGCATTCAGTTGTTGTTCACTCCGCTTCAAAGCCCTTAAGGCTTTATTGCGATCAGTGACGTTCCTTACTATACCACATGAATATTCCTCTTCTTCAAACTTGATGTAATTGGCATCGAACTCAACATCAATCACTTTACCTGTTTTGGTCAAAAGTTGGGTATTATGTTGTACCGACCCGCGTTCTTTTACCTCCGTCCATACTTCCCTGAAGTCAGTATCGCTTCCTTCTGGCAGTTCAATTTCATTGACATCTGTACCAATTAGCTCTTCTGCAGAATACTCCATCATACGAGTACAGGCACTATTTACTTTCTTAATAATCCCTTTTCTATCGATCCAGAAATAGGCTACATCAGAGGCTTCGATGGTAAAATGCGACAGTCTGGATTTTCTTTCAGTTTCGGCCAGTTGCTTAAGTGTTTGTCGTAATTCTACCGTCCTTCGCTTTACCCTGAACTTCAATACTTTATTGGCAAAAAATACGAATGATAATATGGCCACCACAATAGTCATCAAGAGCCAAACCCACATCGGTAACTGCGTCTGGCCTCTATTCTTAAAGTACTTGTCTATGGATTGGTAATAGATAGAATTATCATCCTCTTTATATTGTGTTAAGTAGGTCTCAATGACTGGCTTGATGTTTTGAGAGACTTGAGATCCTTTGGGAAAGGCGTAGGTTAGTCGAAAAGGAGAAAACTCAATGGGCGTTTTGGCTACGTCATATTTGTCTTCATTTAAATCGCCAAATACCCGGTTGACAATGCCAGCTTCTACTATTCCATTTTCTATTGCTTTGAATATCTCCTCGTAACTATCCATTTCTACCAGCCTGCATTTTAAATCCAGGTCGGCCATATTCTTAAGGAAACCCATCTCATTTCCGCTGACGAAATAACTGCCTCTCAGCACGCCAATCTTGCGGTTTCCCAAGTCAGTCATGAAAGTAAAATCAGAATTGTTGCGGGCGTAGACTCTTGCCCAGGTAGAAATGACACTGACCCTGGATATATCAAACTCTTCCTCTCTGACCACAGATTGGCCTATCTCTGATAGAATGTCAATATCTCCTGCACCTAGCCATGCAAGGCATTGATCAGCCGTACCATACTTGTACTGCAACTGCCAGCCTTCTTTTTTGGCGATGTCTTCCAGAATATCGATAAAAATACCGCTAGCTTGTCCGTCTTTGCTCTGATATACCAGGGGGTAGTTTGGGAATACCCCGACCTCCAACCTTTGAGCCAGTATACCAAGAGGTAACAGCACAAACGCGGCTATTAAATAATGGCACTTCCCCATACCTTAAAAAATGTAATACGCTCGTCTCAATCAATTCTGTCTAATTAAAACTACGAAAATTTAATATAATACTCATAGGTAATATTGCCTAGACGGTAAGTAAATCTGCCAGTAATTCGTATTCCACGATAAAAGGCCTATCTTAAATTTTCAACATAATTAATGCTATGAAGAGACTATTCATTCTATCGACGATATGTCTGTTGTGTTCATCAAGTTTTCTGATGGCTCAAGAGGACAGCTATAAGCAAAAGGTGATAAAGTACCTCGAGGTAACACATGCTGATAAAACTTTTGAAGTGGCCATCGGTGAAATGGTTAAAAGTTTCAAAAAAATGGCCACCGACGTGCCTGAAAAATGGTGGGATGAAATGGAGAAGGAGATGCTAGCTACGTCTTTGAGCGAATTAGCCGATCTATTCACGCCGATATACAGCAAACACTTTACTGAAGAGGAGTTTGATGAATTGATAGCTTTTTTTGAATCACCTATCGGTAAAAAGTTTGGTGAAAAAACACCTCTTATCACACAGGAATCTATGGCTGCGGGAAGAGAATGGGGTAGTGAATTAAGTGAAAAAATGATTCAAAGGTTGAAGGACGAGGGGTATGATTTTTAGGAATAGTGACTGTTTTTCTTCAAGCGCTTCATCTGAGCCTTTAGAATATAAAAATTTTCTACCCAACTGAGTGGAATAATGATTGTGTCCACCAGCATGATTTTAAAAAGGGAGTATTCTATGAACAAATTTAGCGTCTAAAGCCTTATTGCTCGTCTTTGAGGCAACCACGGGCTGAATAAAAGGGCTCAGTAGTATTTATATACACTAAGAGCGAATTATTGACCTTAACTTAATGCACCATGAGCATTGCCATGGGTTTTAACCCGTGTATGAGATAGTGCAGTTCTAAAAGGCTTTAGCCGCTAATTAAATCCTGGATTATGGATATAAGGCACAACTTAGGCGTTCGGTGTAAAGATGTATACGATTTTGGGAATAGTCGTCAAAGTTGCCACAGGCTTAAGCCCGTGGCAATCCAAATTGTTATTTAGCTAGTTCCTTTTGAACCTATTCTTCTATCACCAGAGTCAGCCTATTGATCGCGCTCACTTGAAAGAAACCTAAGGCACCATTGGTCAAGTTAGTTCTGGGGTTTGCCGGTGGAGGGCTGAACATACCACCGTCATTATTGATGTTATTGAACAAGTCATTATAGAATAGGAAACCGTTCCTGGTAAGACTGAATGTCTCAACCACAGCGGTATCGCCTAAGGCATAGAAAACGGGAATCGGTAAAGCATCAATACGATCACCAAGCGCTCGGTCATCCGCAAAGTAAATCTGCTCTCCTTCTTCGTTTTCTAGCTCTCCATTTCTAAAGAATTGGAATAAGTAAAAATCTTTAGTGTCTTGAGGTTCTTCAGCATAGTAGAGAATCTCATAGAACCTATCCTCATCTTCAGGGTCCATACGCTCATCTTCATTAATGGTAATCTCTAAACTGTCTACAGAAGTGACTCTGAACATCGAGTCAAGTGCTGTGTAGGTTTGTCCGTCGGCCTGAACATTCAATGTGTAAATTCTACCCACCTCTCCGGCAAAAGGAAACTCTGACAGGTAAAACCCGACCGAATCAGGATGATTATTGGGGTTATGAACGTAATTGAAAACATTTCCTTCATTATCAGAGACCGATACCACAGCATCTTCAACACGTGGTGTGAGGCCTTGTTGATAGAAATCCACTGTTCGGCTTACTTTGACTGCGTGTTGCTTGCTCTCATTGGTCACTAAGCCGTCGATCACTATTCTAACGGGGGTTTGATCGATGTCCAGTAGCACAGTTTCTTCGCAAGATGCGATAGCCACTAGTAGTAATATGAAGTAAGATATTCGTTTCATTGCAATTAGAATTTCACGTTGTAGGTAACAGATGGAAGAATGGGGAAAAGATAGATCATGCGCGCGCGGTTAGATACGTTGCCCAAATCTGGATTGCCTTCGCTGTCCTCTGGCACGACCGTTTCGGTAAATAAAGAGAAAGCATTCTTTCTACTATAGGCATTGTACACAGAAAATACCCAACTCGTCTTCCAGTTTCTATTGGCATTCTTCCTCGGCGTAAGTGTCGCGGATAAATCCAGTCTATGATATGCTGGCAACTTGAAACCATTTCGGACCGTGATAAGGTCAGCATTGTAATTCTCACCAAATTCATAACGACCAGCCGGTATGGTGATAGGTCTCCCCGAACTGTAGGTGAAATTGGAACCGAAGGACCATTTGTCGTTGTGCTCGTAAGTGGCTACCACATTAAAGCTGTGCCGACGATCGTAGTTGGCTAAAAAAGTCTCGCTTAAATTCACCCCCGGTACAGTTCTTTCCGTTCTGGAAAGTGTGTAGCTCGCAAAGCCGGTAAAGGCTCCTTCCTTTTTTTCCAGCATCATCTCCAAGCCATAAGATTCTGAAGTACCTTGCCTGAACTCCGTCGGTAAGTCTTGATTAAAGAATATATCGGCGTTATCGGCAAAGTCCGTAATGTTATCCATGTCTTTATAGTATACCTCAGCTGAAAACTCGTATTGGTTCTCTTTGAAATTCCTGAAGTAGCCAAAAGCGATTTGATCAGCAATTTGAGGTTCGAGATAAGGGGAACTCGGCTGCCATGTATTGAATGGCACGGGTACTGTCCCACTGGATATTAAGTGCGTATTCTGCACCATTCTGTTGTAAGAGAATTTCAAAGAACTGGATGGATTCAACAAATACCTTGCGGATAGCCTGGGCTCCAAATTGACATAGGTCTTTATATTCTCGAAAGCCCCGAAACTTATCGTATCTGTCCTTACTATGTTGATGTTATCCTGAGGATCTTCATAAATGATCAAATCACTCTTACCCACATTCTGGAAAATAGAAAGTCGAACTCCGTATTTCAGGGATAGTCTGTCGTTCACCCTTTGTTGGTTACCCACGTAAAGTGCATGATCGAGGGCAAAGGTCCTTTCCAATTCTGTTTCTTGAAATATCGAGCCTTCAACCGTGGGAGCAATGCGCCCCGGAGAGAAACGCCTCCAAGTAACATGGTATCCAAAATCGAGCTCGTTACGCGGATTGATGAAGTAAGTAATGTCTTCCTTCAACGAAACCTCTTCCAGGTTGGACGTCCATTCAAAACCTTGTACCTCGTCCTCTGAATCTAATCCGTAATCAAAACGGCTGGCTATTAAAGAGGTATTGGAGAATAAGCGATCGTTGAACAGGTGATTCCACCTAAAGGTGAAGGTTGTGTTTCCCCAATCGAATCCAAATAGATCGTCAAAATCAAGTACATCTCGGCCAGAGTAGGCAGCTACAAAAAAGCGGTTTTTGTTATTAGCACGCCAGTTGATCTTCGCATTGAGGTCATAGAAATGCACCAAGTTATCCTGATTAGCAGCTCTTAGAAAAAGGTCTACATACGACCTTCTGGCAGAAACGATAAATGAGCTTTTGTCTTTCTTAATTGGTCCTTCTAGCGAAACCCTACTGGCCAACAACCCGATTCCAGCAGAACCTTGTAGCTTTTTGTTATTACCATCCTTCGTTCTCACATCAAGGATACTGGATAGTCTACCGCCAAAACGAGATGGTATCCCACCTTTGTAAAGTTCTGCGTCCTTAATCACATCAGCATTGAAAACCGAAAACAAACCAAACAAGTGAGAAGGGTCGTAAATAGGAGCCTCATCAATTAAGATCAGGTTTTGGTCAGCACTTCCTCCCCTTACGAAAAAGCTGGAAGTACCTTCCCCGGCCGATATGACACCAGGAAGTAACTGAATGGTCTTAATGATATCTGGCTCTCCAAAAAGCGCAGGCAGTTTCTTGATTTGCTTGACATTGAGTTCGTTTCGGCTCATTTTGACCTCTGTGACATTAGCATCCAGAGGCTTTTCATTGATCACCACCTCATCCATACGCACTACCTCAGGAGGTAGCTCAAGGTTCAAAGATTGATTGGCAGTAAGATCAACGGTTTTTACGGTGGTTTGATAACCAATGTAGCTGAATGTGATATTATAGCTACCAGCGGGCAAGGTGAGTGAATAAAAGCCATACACGTTGGTAATGGTGCCTGTCTTCAACTCGTTCACGTAAACAGTAACTCCAATGAGTTCTTCTCCATTTTCGATATCCTTGACGTAACCGTTGAGGGTAACGTTACCCTGGGCCAGAACGACTTCCGCCATCGAAAACAATAACAAAAGGCTAAAAAACAGTGATTTTATTCTCATGATTAATTTAGTATCCCAACCATAGACGCTAATAAAACAGAATGGTTTCCCGATGGTTGGATTATTTTTAGTATAGTGACCAAAATCAAAGTGACAACTATTTAGCCATCGGTTGTATGAGGCTGTAAAAAATCTCGATTATGTGCTAATAGTTTTTTAGTTTGCTCTTAATGCCAAGTCTGATATCATCATATCAATCTCCCAAAATTTACTTCCACGGTCACGTGCAGACCATTGCCCCTGCCCTACTACGTAAGGTAAAGGGCATAGAATACGAACGGGAAAGAATTACAACCCCTGATGATGATTTTTTAGACCTGGATTGGGTCAAGAATGATTCAAATCAGTTAGTCATTATATGCCACGGTTTAGAAGGAAACACATATCGCCCTTACATTAAAGGGATGGCGAGGGTTTTCGGCCAAAATAGTTTCTCTGTTTTGACCTGGAACTATCGGGGTTGCAGTGAGGAAATGAATAAAAAAGAGAGGTTCTATCATAGCGGTGCAACGGATGATCTTCACACTGTGATCAACCATGCCGTTTCTTTCAATAGATATGCGCAAATACACTTGGTTGGATTCAGCTTGGGAGGGAATCTCATCCTTAAATACCTTGGAGAACAAAAAGTGGCTTTGGCAAGGGAAATCAAAACTGCGGTCACTTTCTCGGTTCCGTTAGACCTCCATCAAAGTTGTCTCCATATCTCCAAACGCTCTAATTTACTCTACGCCAAGCGATTCTTAAAAAACCTAAAGCATAAGATCAGGTCTAAGGCGAGTGTTATGCCGGAAGTCTTTGACCTTTCTAAATTGAATGATGTTGACAATCTTTTTGACTTCGACAATTATTTTACGGCTCCATTACATGGATTTGACGGGGCACTTAACTACTACCATTCTTGTAGTGCTATCCGATTTGTAGAACATATTACTATCCCAACTTTGATCGTCAATGCCAAGAATGACCCCTTCCTGCCCGAGGCTTGCTATCCTGAGGCTTTGATGACCGATCTTGAATATGTTTTTTTTGAAGCACCGCGACATGGAGGGCATTGCGGTTTCCCTTCTCTTAATAAGCAGCAGTACTATTGGTCTGAAAGTAGGGCCTTGGCATTTGTGCAGGAACACATGCGTAAGTAATATAGGTATAACCAAAGCTCATATCTTTCATTATTATACTTATAATCTGTATCCATTTTCTAATCGGTTACCTGTAGAATTATTTTTTATATTGCACGTTAATCATCTAACCTACATAACCTAAAGCATGCCCGAGCGATATACTATAGGAGTAAAAGCTGCACAAATAAAGGAGAGATACGCCGTAGAAGTGCCTAAGGCTTACAAAGCCCGGTACAATGCGGCTCCTACACAGCTATTGCCCGTTATCGCCAATGACAGCCCCGGAGGTTTATCATTCTTCTATTGGGGTACTACCCCTGACTGGTCTAAGAACAAGACCATCAGCACCAAATTGATCAACGCTGATGTAGAAAGTATTAACCAGAAAACATCGCTCAAGCGAGCTTTGAATTCCAGGAGATGTATTATCCCAGCCGATGGCTTTTACGAATGGAAACGCATCAGTAAAAAGGGGCGCGTTCCTCATCGTTTTGTTCTGGGGAACAATGAGATTTTCTCTATCGCGGGCATATGGCAGGAGTATGAGGATGAAAACGATACCAACATTCATACTTTCATGATGATTACAACAGAAGCCAATTCCTCAGTCAGTGCGATCAACGACAGAATGCCCGCCATCATAGACAAAAATTCAGAGCAGAAATGGCTGGATGAATCCACCTCTGAAGATGAGTTGTTTGGCATGTTAACGGCCTATCCTGCTGATAATATGGGGAGTTATACCGTGGCTCCAGCTGTTAATGATCCCGCCAATGAAGGGCCTTCGCTCATACAAGTAGCCCCTCCTGCTGACCAATTTGGCAACTACTCACTTTTCAATTGATGAGATCCTTTTTGGTTTGCATATTATGCCTAATGGCTTATCATGGCTATGGTCAATCCGAAATCGAATGGTTGCTCCTGGCAGAAAAACGATTAAGTCTAGGTGACACTACGGCGGCCATTAATAGTTTTTCGAGAGCGCTGGAGAAAAACCCAGCTAACCCTGCCGGTGCCATTCGTTTGGCGGAGGTTTACAGGGAGATACAAGAATTCGATAAAGCTTTATTGTACATCAATACCGCCGGAGAGATTCTGGACGAAAAAAGACAAAGCGAAGAAATCAATGCGGTACGTAATCGACTGAATTGGTCGTCAGAAACAAAGGAAATTTACCAAACCAAAATAAATCAACTGTCAAAAACAGAGGCTATTACCAGCCACGTCAAAGGAACAATTTTCAAGGAACGTGGTCAATTAACCAATGCGTACAATGCTTTTTACGAAGCTTACCAACTAGATTCTAGCAATCTCGAAATCGTCGTTGATTTAGGACTCATATCATTTTCCAGCGGGCATGTCCTTTTATCCAAAAAGTTTATGAATCGGGCTATTGAACTCTCCCCGGACAATCCTTACGTTCTATTCAACTTTGCCAACATCCATTCTAGGCTACAGGAGTACGAAAAGGCCATCATTGCCTATAAAAGAGCGGCTGAGCTAGACTCAACTTTGATTCTGCCCCACCTCTACCTCGGTGACATCTACTTCGAAAAAGAGCAATACGATTCTGCCATTTATTTTTATACTCATTATTCAGCACGAGATTCTTTAAATGAAAAAGCTTTTTTCAAAAGCGCCTTAGCCCATTACCAACTAGGGCATAAGCAAGATGCTATTGACAATTGGCTTAGTGTAGTCAAGATCAACGATGAGAATGTAGATGCACATTTGAATATCGGCCTGACATTTTCGGAGATTAAAAAGTACGATCAGGCAATCATTCATTTCAATCAGACCATCTCACTAGCACCAGATAAAAATGCAGCTTACATGCATCGAGGTCATGCGCTGTCACAAATGGGTCAGCATAAAGAAGCCAAAACCGATTTGGACTACACCATCAAAATACTTCCTAAGTACGCCTACGGTTATTATTACCGCGCCTTGCACTATCAAAAAACCAATAAAAGGAAGAAATCCTGCCGCGATTTAAACAAAGCTTTAGCGCTAGGGTTAAGCAATGAGCAAGTGGATGACAGTCTGCTATTTTTTTGTCAAAACTAATGTTCGTTAGCTTTAATTTTTTTACTTTGGCGCCTGTTTCATACAAAATCTGATTTGGAATCCGCATTAAATGCGGTTACTGCTATTCTAGGGTTCACATTGTCATTATGACCTCTGGGATGCACATCAAAATGATCTTATTATGAAGAATTCGAAAATTGTGAGTCTGGGCCATCACGTACCTGAGCAAGTAGTCACCAACGAAGATATGACGCAGTGGATGGACACAAGTGATGAATGGATTACCGAGCGTACCGGCATTAAGGAAAGAAGATTCATTGACGCCAGCCAGGACACGTTGGCGAGCATGGCCGCGAAGGCTACCAGAATGGCATTAGAAAGGGCCAACTTGACCGAAAAAGACATTGACTTTATCATATTTGCTACCATTACCCCAGACTATTTCTTCCCTGGTTCAGGCGTGCTTTTACAGCGCGAATTGGGCCTTGAAGGTATTGGCGCACTTGACATTAGAAATGCCTGCTCTGGCTATATTTATGCACTCTCGATCGCCGATCAATATCTTAAAACAGGGATGTATAAAACTATCCTGGTAATCGGCGGTGAAATTCAATCCACCGCTCTTGATCTTACGACCAGAGGAAGAAATGTAGCAGTCATCTTTGGTGACGGGGCTGGTGCTACCATTCTACAATCAGCGGACGAACCAGGCAAAGGGGTCTTGTCGACCCATCTTCACGCGGATGGTCGTTACGCGGAAGAATTGTACATAAAAGATCCTGGCAGTAGCCGACCTAGGGAAGAAAGACAATCTGACCAAATTCTTGACACTTCTTCCTACAAAGTACATATGAACGGCAATGCCGTATTCAAGCATGCCGTTGTCAACTTCACCAGTGTAATTAATGAAGCACTGGAAGCCAATAACGTAACCAAAGAGGATATCGATCTCTTAGTGCCGCATCAGGCCAACTTGAGAATAAGTAAGTTTATACAGGACAAGCTAGGTTTGTCTGACGATAAGGTGTATAATAACATCATGCGGTATGGAAATACAACAGCAGCCTCTATTCCTATCGCGCTTAGTGAAGCATGGGAGGAAGGTCGCATCAAAGAGAACGATCTCATTTGTCTCGCTGCATTTGGTAGTGGCTTTACCTGGGCATCGTCACTAATCAGATGGTAAATTAAGAAAAACATGAAAACTCAATCATACAACCCCAGTCCTATAGAAGTAGAATTCGCCTACGCGCTAGAACAGCTCCAAAGCCAAATAGGTGAACTACTTACTCAAAATGAGGTGGTTAAAGTAGAAAACAAGATCACACAAGATAACCCAGTTATTACCTTTCATCTAAAGGATAAAGACAATGATCCTCACCAGGTAGTAGTCAAGATCATTCAGAAACCGGATGACTTTTAGTGCCAGATACTGAGTTCAACGATAAACAGCTAAAGTACCTGGCAGATACAGATTTTCTGCTTGAAAAGTCCAAAATAACCAATCAGATCATTCAGCTTCTCGCCAAGACAGAAGCTGGATTGCGTGAGGCTGTAGAAGCACTGGACTTCCGGTTTCCCAATCAAGTACTTATCAAATCAGGTAAGATCTCTAAAGGAGAACAATACTTGGGCCTGCCTTACGCGGTGCTGGATTATCCAAGATGTTTCATTTCCGAAAACACTTTCGCTTACCGAACCATGTTTTGGTGGGGGCATTTTTTTAGTAACACCCTCCATCTTGACGGCCAGATGTTAGCATTGTACCGCCAGTCTTTGGTCAAGAATATTGACACCATCAAAAGTTTAGATAATCTGTTCGTTTGTGTTAATGAAACACCATGGGAATACCATTACGAGCCTTCTAATTACCTAAAGACCAATACCTTCAGCCAACCAGATTTGACTGAGCTAATTTCAAACAAGCCCTTTCTCAAATTCAGCTTTCAATATCCCATAGATCATTGGCAAGAGTTGAAAAGACGAACATGTGACAACCTGATCACCCTTGTAGAGCTTCTGCGCTAGTCAATTTTATTTTCGGCCAACGAAAAAACAATATACAAGATTTGGCTACTTTTGGGCTTTGGAAATCTTATTCAAATCCCATCTTCATGATTCGTTTTTTCAAGGACGCTGATAAAATCTATTGTCTCCAACTCAACCAACCACTTAACGACGAAAATACCGAAAAACTGGAATGGTTATTCGGTGGTGCAAAAGGCTTAACACAAGAAGCGGTCGAAGGTGCGTACATCGGGCCTCGCAAGGAAATGGTAACACCCTGGAGTACAAATGCCGTGGAAATCACCCAAAACATGGGCATCACGGGAATCGAAAGGATTGAAGAGTTTTCGGCTGTCAAAGAAGGGAATCAAGCATTTGACGCCATGTTGCAAGCCCAATATGACGGGTTAGATCAAGAGGTCTTTACATTGAAAGTAGCTCCAGAGTCGATTATAGAAATTGAAGATATCGCTGCTTACAACAGATCCGAAGGACTAGCCTTGAATGATGAAGAAGTCGCTTATTTGGAACAAGTAAGCGAAAAGCTAGGAAGGAAATTAACAGACAGCGAGGTATTCGGATTCTCGCAAGTAAACTCTGAGCACTGCAGACACAAGATATTCAATGGTGAATTCATCATCGATGGTGAGAAGATGGGTGAATCATTGTTTCAAATGATCAAAAAGACATCAAGCGCCAACCCTAACAGGCTTGTATCTGCTTATAAAGACAACGTAGCTTTCATCAAAGGCCCCAAAGTAGAGCAATTCGCTCCTGCTACTCAAGACAAAGCGGATTACTTTGAGACGAAGGAAATAGATACTGTTCTGTCACTCAAAGCAGAAACACATAACTTCCCGACCACGGTTGAACCCTTCAATGGCGCCGCCACTGGATCAGGAGGAGAAATACGTGATCGTTTGGCCGGAGGAAAAGGCAGTTTACCTTTGGCAGGAACGGCGGTTTATATGACTTCTTACCCAAGGTCTGAGAAAGGCAGGGCGTGGGAAAAAGACGTAGCACCAAGGAAATGGTTGTACCAGACACCTTTAGATATTCTCATAAAAGCTTCCAACGGCGCCAGTGATTTTGGCAATAAATTCGGGCAACCGTTAATCTGTGGAAGTGTACTCACATTTGAACATACGACTGGTCCCAAAAACCATGGCTTCGACAAGGTAATTATGTTAGCCGGGGGCGTTGGTTTCGGAAAGGAAATAGATAGTAAAAAGGACGTACCTTCCACCGGTGACAAAGTGGTTGTCATGGGTGGTGATAATTACCGCATCGGCATGGGTGGTGGCGCTGTTTCTTCGGTAGCCACCGGAGAGTTTGACAATGCCATAGAATTGAATGCCATTCAACGCTCCAACCCGGAAATGCAGAAAAGGGTAATGAACGCCATCAGGGCATTGACCGAGAAAGGTGAGAACCCAATAGTTTCTATTCATGACCATGGCGCTGGAGGCCACCTGAACTGTCTTTCAGAATTAGTCGAAGATACAGGCGGTGTTATAGAGGTAAACAAATTACCGGTTGGAGACCCTACGTTGTCGGAGAAAGAGATTATCGGGAATGAGTCTCAGGAGAGAATGGGCATGGTCATGCACGAAAAAGACATTGACCTGCTTCAAAAAATTGCCAAGCGTGAAAGGGCCCCTATTTATGTAGTAGGTGAAATCACAGGAGATCATCATTTCAAATTTAAAAGCAGAGATAGCGAAAAAGATCCAATAGATCTGGAGCTTAGCCATTTATTTGGCTCTTCTCCGAGAACCATTCTAGAAGACCAGACCTTTAATGAAACTGGACAACATCTAGCATACGAGGAGTCGAAGGTACACGAGTATTTAGAAACCGTTTTACAATTAGAAGCCGTAGCCTGCAAGGACTGGCTCACCAATAAGGTCGATAGAAGTGTTACGGGGAAAGTAGCAAAACAGCAGACTTGTGGTAGAATACAGTTACCTCTTAACAATGTAGCCGTAATGGCGCTTGATTTTAAGAGTAACAAAGGAGTAGCTACTTCCATCGGTCATGCACCTGTGGCAGCGCTCATCAACCCGGAAGCAGGTTCAAGGTTAGCCATTGCTAAGGCACTCACCAATCTTGTTTGGGCACCTATCGCTGATGGTACGGATGGCATCTCATTAAGCGCCAACTGGATGTGGCCTGCCAAGAATGAGGGTGAAAATGCGCGTTTATACAAAGCTGTAAAAGCGGTGAGCGACTTTGCCATAGACTTAGGCATTAACATACCCACCGGTAAAGACTCCTTGTCAATGACCCAGAAGTACGGCGATGGTGAAGTAGTTTATTCACCAGGCACGGTGATCATTTCTTCTGTGGGAGAGGTGAAAGACATCAGAAAGGTGCTAAGTCCGGCACTAAAGATGCACACCACCACTAAATTGATCTACATAGATTTCTCTAAAGATCAATACAAGTTAGGGGGCACCAGCTTTGCTCAGTCAATCAATGCGCTGGGAAATGAATGTGCGGATATAACCGATCCTGAATATTTCAAAAGAGCATTTACAACCATCCAGCAACTTGTAGACGAAAATAAAATAGAAGCTGGGCATGATATTTCTTCGGGAGGGCTGATTACTACCCTACTTGAAATGTGCTTCACCGATAATGAAACGGGTTTAAACCTTGATTTAACCAGCATTGCTGAAAAAGATATCATCAAGGTTTTGTTTGCCGAAAACCCGGGCATAGTCATCCAAACTTCTGATTGGGGTTATGTGGAAGAAACTTTAACTGAAGCTGGTATTGAATTCCATAGCATTGGAAGCCCAGTCCCAAGCCCATTCGTAAGTATTACACACCACGGTCAGGAATTTTTGTTTGATGTAGAAAAACTACGTGATACGTGGTTCAAATCTTCATACCTGTTGGAAATTCACCAATCTGGAAAAGAGCATGCCAAGGCAAGATTTGAAAATTACAAGCAGCAAACGCTGCAATATGAACTCCCTTCTACTTTTAATGGTCAATTATCTGACTACAGCCTTGATTTCGATAGAAAAGGAAGAAGCGGCGTAAAGGCTGCCATCATCAGAGAAAAGGGTGTCAATGGCGATAGGGAAATGGCTTATACGTTGTACCTAGCCGGATTTGATGTTAAGGATGTACACATGACTGACCTCATTTCAGGTCAGGAAACCTTAGAAGATGTAAACTTTATCGTTTTTGTAGGAGGCTTTTCTAACTCAGACGTGTTGGGTTCAGCAAAAGGCTGGGCAGGTGCTTTCTTATACAATCCAAAAGCTAAGCAAGCACTGGAGAAATTCTATGCGCGGGAAGACACACTAAGCCTCGGCGTTTGCAATGGATGCCAATTGATGATGGAATTAGGCCTGATTTTCAAGGAAATGAAGGATCACCCGAAAATGCATCACAATGCATCAGGCAAGTTCGAATCTTCATTCATCAACCTGACTATTCCTTACAATAACACGGTCATGTTCAAATCATTAGGTGGTAGTACACTCGGCGTTTGGCTTGCACACGGAGAAGGCAGGTTTGCACTAACTGGTTCAGAGTCAGATTATAATATCGTAGCGAAATACAAGTATTCAGAATATCCAGGTAATCCTAACGGGTCAGATTTCGATGCCGCCAGTGTTTGTTCAAAGGATGGTAGACACCTGGCCATTATGCCACACATTGAAAGATCTATTTTCCCATGGAATTGGCCTGATTATCCCGAGAGTAGAAATAATGATGAGGTCTCTCCATGGATTGAAGCATTTGTTAATGCTAAAAAATGGATTCGGGAGAAGGTTGCTGTTAGTAATGAATCGAGCCCAAACCAATGATGGGTAAGACCTTGTAAAAGCAATCAAAGGAAAATTATAACGGGGCAGGTTAATAATTATGATTATCTTTTTTAACTTTGCGCACTTAATTCTTGAGGGATGGCTAAGAAAGTCTTGGATAAATATGTGATTGACATTTATGGTCTTTCCGATAAGGTCCATGACTACTCATTCGAAATAGACGATAAATTCTTCGCCGTTTTTGATGCCAGCCTCGTAGAGAAAGGTAATTTAAAGGTTGACGTACAGCTCAACAAAACTGTCTCCTTTATTGAAGCAAGCTTCAAAATAGAGGGCATCGTCGAGTTGACCTGCGACCGAAGTTTGGACGAATTTGATTATGAAATCAGTAGTGAAAACGCTGTCATATTCAAATTCTCAGATGAGGAAGCGGAAATAGACGACAAGGTTGTTTTGATCCTTAGGGATGCTCAACGGCTGGAGTTGTCTCAATTTATTTACGAGTTTATAGGTTTAGCAATACCTATGAGAAAATTGCATCCCCGATTCCAGGAAGAAGATGAGGATGATAGCGAAGAGTTGTTCTACACCTCTTCAGAGGAAGAAAAAGAAGAAACATCCGAAATCGACCCTAGGTGGGAAGCATTAAAAAAAATAAAAGGAACATAGAATTTTAAATAAGTTTTAAGATGGCTCATCCAAAACGCAAAACATCGAAATCAAGAAGAGACAAGAGGAGAACCCATTATAAGGCGACGCCTAAAACATTGGTTGTTTGCCCTACAACAGGTGAGCTTCATTTACCGCACAGAGCCTTCTGGTATGAAGGGAAATTGTATTACAAGGGAAAAGTGGTAATGGAGAAAGAAGTACTGGCTTAGTAATAACCAGTCGTGAAAATAGCATTAGATGTGATGGGGGGCGATTATGCCCCCCAATCTAATATAGATGGGGTTGTCTTAGCCATTAAGGAACTACCATCCGAGGCCAAACTTGTATTGATAGGTGATCAGCAGACCATTGAAAACGAGCTGAAAGAGCACGCCATCAATTCCTCGCAAATCGAAATTGTACATGCCTCCCAAACTATTGAGATGGGTGAGCATCCTACCAAAGCGCTTACACAGAAGCCTGACTCAAGCATCGCAGTAGGCTATAAGCTTCTAAAAACACAACAAGTAGACGCATTCTGTAGTGCCGGCAACACGGGAGCCATGCACGTCGGAGCCATGTTCACCATTAAAGCGATCGAAGGTATTATAAGGCCAGGTATTGCTGGGTTTGTACCCAAAGAATCAGGTGGATTCGGCGTAATTATGGATGTGGGAGCCAATGCAGATTGCAAGCCTGACGTTCTGATGCAATTTGGAGAGATTGGCTCCATATATGCAGAGAATGTATTCGAACTTCCTAAACCGACGGTAGGCCTCATGAATTTGGGGGAAGAAGAGCAAAAAGGAACGTTATTGACTCAGGCTGCTTACCAACTTTTTAAGATCAATCAGGCGATTAATTTCATAGGCAACATTGAAGGGCGCGACTTATTCAACGATCGGGCTGATGTCATTGTATGCGATGGATTCACAGGAAATGTCATTCTGAAGTTAGTAGAATCCATGTACGATATGTTGCAAGCCAGAAACTTCAAAGACGATTATTTTGATCGTTTAAATTATGAAGCTATTGGTGGAAGCCCTATACTTGGTATTAATGGCAACGTAATAGTCGGCCATGGAGTATCTAGTGGTAGGGCCATTAAGAATATGTTGATCCAGGCATTAAGAATGGCCGAGACCAACATACACGTCAAGATTACAGAACATTTCAAAAAATAAAGCTCCATTTTTATGAATAAAGTAAGAGCGGCAATAACAGGAGTTGAGGGTTGGGTGCCTGAGTATGCACTCACCAACGCCGAACTCGAAACTATGGTTGATACCAATGACGAGTGGATTACTACTCGAACTGGTATCAAAGAACGTAGAATCCTAAAGGGTGAAGGTCAAGGTACATCCGTGATCGGCGTTAAAGCCGTGGAAGGATTATTGAAAAAAACCAATACCAAGGCAGAAGAAATAGATTTGTTGATTTGTGCGACGGTAACACCAGATATGATGTTTCCTTCTACCGCCAACCTTATCGCTGCGGAAATTGGTGCTACAAATGCATTCAGCTATGATTTAGCAGCAGCCTGCTCTGGTTTCATTTACGCACTGACTACTGGTGCCCAGTTCATAGAATCTGGTGCATATAAGAAAGTTGTGGTAGTTGGAGCAGATAAGATGTCTTCTATTATAGATTACACAGACCGAGCCACATGTATCATCTTTGGTGATGGTGGTGGTGCTGTTCTATTAGAGCCCAATACTGCAGGAAATGGTGTTATGGATTCCATTCACAAAAGCGATGGTTCAGGTGCCCAATTCCTTAATATCAAGTCCGGTGGTTCTAGGTATCCTGCCAGTCACGAATCCATTGACGCCCGTGAGCACTATGTAAAACAAGATGGTGCTACAGTTTTCAAGTTTGCTGTTACCAACATGGCAGATTATGCGGCCAAGATCATGGAACGCAATAACTTAACCAGTGACGATGTAAATTGGCTCGTACCTCATCAAGCCAACAAACGTATCGTGAAGGCCACTTCAGACCGCATGGGTGTTACAGACGATAAAGTAATGATGAACATAGAGAAGTATGGCAACACTACTAGTGGCACTATCCCCCTACTCCTCTGGGACTACGAAAAACAGCTTAAAAAAGGAGATGACCTGATACTGGCTGCATTCGGTGGAGGCTTCACATGGGGAGCCATCTATGTCAAGTGGGCCTATAACTCCTAGGAGCTTGTTATTATTCAATTGATTTGTAACTTACAACCCAAAAATTAAATTCAATATGGCAACTACAGCCGATTTCAAAAACGGTTTGTGTATCGAGTTTAATAATGATCTTTATACAATAGTTGAGTTTCAGCATGTTAAGCCCGGCAAAGGCTCTGCATTTGTAAGAACGAAGCTCAAAAGTATGACCTCAGGCAAAGTAGTAGAAAACACTTTCAATGCCGGTGTTAAAATAACTACTGCCAGAATTGAGCGTCGCCCTCACCAATATTTATACAAAGACGATTTAGGTTACCATTTCATGGACAACAGCACTTTCGAGCAAGTGTCCATTAGTGAAGACCTCATTAATACACCGCAATTTTTAAAAGACGGGCAAGAAGTGGAAGTCATTTTTCATGCGGAAACAGAAAGTCCGCTATCGTGCGACCTTCCCCAATTTGTCACTTTACAGATCACCTACACTGAGCCTGGTTTAAAGGGCGATACAGCCACCAATGCCTCAAAACCGGCAACTCTGGAAACAGGTGCAGAGATACAAGTTCCTTTATTCATCAATGAGGAAGAGCATATCAAAGTAGATACGCAAAAGAAAGCATACGTAGAAAGAGTAAAAGTTTAAAAAAGCCAATTCATTAAAAGCGCGTAGCATTAAATAGATCAAAGCATGAAAGTCAAAGAAATACGAGAACTGATTGATTTTATCTCTCAATCCGGCTTGAATGAAGTCAACATCGAAACGGAAGAACTGAAGCTATCTGTAAAAAGAGATGCTGAGGTAAAAGCTCAAATCATTGAGCAAGCAGCTCAGGCTGCTCCTGTACAGGTGACTTCTGTACCCCCGGTTACAAGTGCACCTCAGCCTCCCGCTGAGAAGCCAGCCGTAACAGAGGAAAGTAAAGCTGCTGAGCCAGCTCCGGCAGCCGGTAATTATGTTGAGATCAAATCCCCAATGATCGGAACATTCTACAGGTCTGCCAATCCGGACTCCCCGGCTTTTGTATCTGTTGGTGATAAGGTAGAAGCTGGCCAGCCCGTTTGTATCGTCGAAGCCATGAAGCTATTTAATGAAATTGAATCAGAAGTATCTGGTACTATTGTAAAGGTAATGGCGGAGAATTCTTCCCCAGTAGAGTACGATCAGGTCCTATTCCTAGTCGACCCTGCTTAATCGCCCACCTCCAGTAGGGGATTAACCTACCAGAGTAAAAGATATTTACTAATTAAATCCTGCTTCAAGTGTTTAAGAAAATATTAATTGCTAACCGAGGGGAAATCGCACTCCGAATAATCAGAACCTGTAAAGAAATGGGTATTAAGACTGTAGCTGTCTATTCGAAAGCGGATAGAGAGAGTCTACACGTCAGGTTCGCGGATGAGGCTGTTTGTATAGGAGAAGCCCCTAGTAATCAATCGTATTTAAAAATCCCCAACATCATAGCTGCAGCGGAAATCACCAACGCAGACGCTATACACCCAGGTTACGGTTTTTTGGCAGAAAACGCCGAATTTTCTGGTGCCTGCGAAGAGTACGGAATCAAGTTTATCGGAGCCTCTCCTGAAATGATCAATAATATGGGAGACAAGGCTACCGCTAAGGCAACGATGAAGGCTGCTGGTGTACCGACAATCCCTGGCTCTGATGGTCTATTAGACAGTGTAGAACAAGGTTTGTCAATTGCTAAAGATATGGGCTATCCAGTAATACTAAAGGCAACTGCCGGTGGTGGTGGTCGAGGTATGAGGATAGTTAACGATGACTCAGAATTCAAAAAAGCCTGGGATGATGCCAGACAAGAGGCGGGAGCTGCTTTCGGAAACGATGGTTTGTATCTTGAGAAATTTGTCGAAGAGCCAAGGCATATTGAGATACAAGTAGTTGGTGATCAAAGAGGTAAAGTATGTCACCTTTCTGAAAGAGACTGTTCTATTCAGCGTAGACACCAAAAACTGGTTGAAGAAACTCCTTCTCCAATTGTAAGTAAAGAACTTCGTGACCGCATGGGCGAAGCTGCCATTAAGGGAGCAGAAGCGATCAAATACGAGGGAGCAGGAACAGTTGAGTTCTTGGTGGACAAGCATGGTAATTTCTATTTCATGGAAATGAATACCAGAATCCAAGTTGAGCATCCCATTACGGAAGAGGTAACTGACTATGATTTGATCAAAGAACAAATCAAAGTGGCATCGGGAATTGAGATATCAGGAAATAATTACTACCCAAATCTCTACTCCATGGAGTGCCGAATCAACGCAGAAGATCCAAAAAATGGATTCAGACCATCGCCAGGTAAGATAACTAACTTACACATGCCCGGCGGACATGGTGTCCGCGTTGATAGCCACGTATATGCGGGTTACGTCATTCCTCCTAATTACGATTCAATGATTGCGAAGTTGATCGTAAGTGCACAAAGCAGAGACGAGCTCATTACCAGAATGAAAAGAGCACTTCAGGAATTTGTGATTGAAGGTGTGAAGACTACTATACCTTTCCACATTAACTTGATGGATAACGAAGAATTTAAATCAGGGAAGTTTACTACGAAATTCTTAGACGATTTCGACTTCTCTCAACTATAATATTATACCAACCAAAACCAAACGAACCCAAACCATAATTACTTGGTTTGGGTTTATTTTTTTATAATACATTTAATAAAGGTTTACTGATATGACGCGCTTGGTATTTTTTACGTTATTGGTCTTTTCTTTTTCAGCCGTCATAGGGCAAGATCTCGATAACTATGTCTACGGCGGAGTAAGCGCAAATGGATATAATGGAGATGCGAGTGGGTACGGCCGATTTTCCGGCATATTCAATGCTGGGCTCAGGTTCAACAGAAAAGAGAAACTAAACGGAAGTCTCAACCTTTCAATTGGCTCAATCACCAGTTCTAACATTGACTTCAATCCGAGTAACTTTCCGGGCACCAATCGCATTCCTAACAGCTTCTTTGAAACGAGCTTTTTTAGCTTTCATTACCAATTGCAGTACAATCTCATTAAAAAAGAAAATCTAATCGTCTACGTTGGTCAGGGAATCGGTTTTATCAGATTCAACCCAAAGGACGATCTAAACAATAACCTACAGGACATTCCTGAAACTCGGGCTCAGGGGGAAGAATACACTAATATATCCTTGATGTTACCAACTTCCGTGGGGGTAGTTTATATACTACCGAATGGTTTCGGCTTTGGCTTCAACACGACGTTGTATAATCCTTTGACAGATTATCTGGATAACATATCTGATCTTGGAACAGATGAAGGCAATGACAACATGCTGGCCTTCGGGTTATCAATGTACGTGCCTTTGAAGCGTGCTACAGAATAATCAAGATTGCTCTTCTTGCTCGATCATTTGTTCCAACTTCTGATACCATTCCTCGCCGTATTTTCGAATTAAGGGCTCTTTCAAGAACTTATAAACAGGCAGGCCTAATTTTGCTCCCAATTCACATGCAGCACTACAGATATGCCACTGATCATAGTTCAGCGCTTCAAAATCGTCGTACTTACTTATTCTTATGGGATACAAATGACATGAGATCGGCTTCTTAAAATTGATTTTACCATCATTATGAGCTTGTTCTATTCCACACTTGAGTATCCCCTTTTCATCATATATGGCATAAGCACATTCCTTACCATTGATGGTGGGGGTAGAATACTCGCGATCATCGTCCAACACATAAACGCCTTGCTCCTCAATGGCCTTCCTTCCTTCTTCCGATAGATAGGGCTTAACCTTTGCATAGATTTCTTCCAATACTGGAAGTTCCTCATCACTCAGTGGGGCACCCAAATCTCCTTCTACACAGCAGGCTCCTTTGCATTTTTCCAGATCGCAAACAAAAAACTGTTCCTTCAGATCATCGGAAAGTAAAGTCTTATCTATCTCAATCATATCCTATCAGCTATTGATTATACAAAATTAAGCAAGCATCTGCGACAGACACATGTAGAATCCCAAAAGTTTATGCTCTGGTTGCTGAAAATAGTAGAATTAGAAAGGAACTAGTGTTGAGTTAAATGTATTGTGCCGCATAAGTTGCCGTTATTTTTGTTCAAGACCAGGCAAAAAATATGAGCATAGCTGTAGCTACGTAATTATTTTTTGACGAAGTATTGGATAAAAAGAATAATACTTGGTGTGACTAAAATATGCTTAACTCAGCACTAGTTTTGAAAAAGCTGGTATTGCACAGCACTGGCCTTTTTCACCGCTTGGTCAATGTTCTTAATTGATTTCTGCTGGGTAAATGATGCAAAATAGTAGAACGGCAACTGCATCAAATCAGACTCGATCTTGTTGAAAGCTCCAGAGGTTTTATAACCTAACGATTCTATAGCACCCTTATATGATTTGATCACTTGCTTAAAAAAAGCTTCATTACCTTTTATTTGCTCCCATGAACGTTGGTTTGTATCGCCATTGCCTATAAAGGCTTCCAGGTCACCTCTTTTCTGTTCTAAATAATAGGAATGATTGAAATAGGAATTAATGGGAAAGGCCATAACCGTCAGCAGCGTAATGCCTAATTCAGCCATTTTTTGGATAGATGAAAAATGAAGGTCAAATGAAAATGGATCTACCAGGCAAATCGCTAGCACCTTCCGCTTAGGAGTTTGTGTAGGTACATAGAACCTAAACTTGTCCACCGCATTATTGGCATCTTCAGCAAAGATCACAACGTTTTCATTCCTGAAATACTTATTGATCCTTATTTTCAAAGCTGCCGCGTGCTCGTGGTTCTTTTCGCAAAATATGTATTTGGTGAAAGGAAAAGGACTCGATAAAGCCACCAGTGGTGAGCCCAATATCACTTGGTCATTTAATTGATTGAAACCGCTTCCTGCAAACAGGTCAATATAAATCAAGTCATCATAACGTTCTCTAGATGAATCGAGGATCGTACGAATATAATTGCAAGTGAGATGGTTTTTTTGGAGCGTCCAAGACTCCGTGACGGGTGTAACAAAGCCGTCTTCTTGTGCGTGTATGTTGGGATCGAATTCTTGTTTGTGCATTTAGCACTTAGGGGTTTACCAAAGGTACAAGATTTTCTTTTAGTATCTAGTGTGAACAGAATTCTTTGATTGCGTCTTCCAGAAAATCTGTACCAACCAGGCGACCTAAAATATTACATACCTATGCCGATGTTAAGCAGGGTAAGTTGTAAATTGCGAAGCGATGGAAAGAGGTATGGATTATTTAGAAAGTCTCAACGAACCACAACGTGAAGGGGTAGTAAATACGGAAGGCCCTACCATGATCATAGCCGGTGCCGGTTCCGGGAAGACTCGTGTACTTACCTTTAGAATTGCCCACCTGATAAGGGCTAAAGGTGTTGATCCATTTAATATTATGGCGCTCACCTTTACCAATAAGGCAGCCAAGGAGATGCGTGACAGGATAGAGAAGGTAGTGGGCACTGAGGCACGAAATCTCTGGATGGGTACTTTCCACTCTGTATTTGCCAGAATTCTCAGATCTGAAGCAGAGCGCTTAGGGTACCCTAGCAATTTCACCATTTACGATACTGACGATTCTAAAAACCTGATCAAGCAAATTGTTAAGGAAAAGAATCTGGATGACAAAGTGTATAAACCCAATGTGGTTTATAATAGGATTTCAGGTGCTAAGAACAGGTTGATATCCTGGCAACAATACATTAATAACCCCATGTACAAGGCTGATGACGAAAGTCAAATGAAGCCGGAGATGGGCAATATCTATAAGACTTATCAAGAGCGGTGCTTCAAATCCGGCGCTATGGATTTCGATGACCTGCTCTTCAATACCAATGTACTCTTCAGGGATCACATCGACGTACTCAATAAGTATCAGCAGCGCTTTCAATATGTAATGGTCGATGAGTTTCAGGATACCAACATATCGCAATATCTGATCACCAGGAAATTGGCTTCGGTAAGGCAAAATATATGCGTAGTGGGTGATGATGCTCAGAGTATATATGCCTTTAGAGGTGCTGACATTCAGAATATCCTGAACTTTGAAAAGGACTACCCAGATTTACGGGTGATAAAATTGGAGCAGAACTACCGTTCTACCAAGACGATTGTCAATGCCGCCAATTCTGTAATCAATAAGAACAAGGCACAACTCAAGAAGAACGTTTGGACTCAGAATGAGGACGGCATCCTTATTGAGTTGATGCGTGCTACTACTGATAATGAGGAAGGTAAGCTCGTCGCTTCTTCGATCTTCGAGGAAAAGATGCAGCACCACCTCAAAAGCGAAGATTTCGCCATTTTGTATCGAACCAATAGCCAATCCAGGGCGATTGAGGAAGCATTACGACGCATCAATATCAAATACAAAATTGTCGGTGGACTCTCTTTCTATCAGCGAAAAGAGATCAAAGACATTCTGGCCTATCTCAGGTTTGTCATGAACCCGCATGATGAGCAGTCTTTCCGTAGAATAATCAACCTACCCAAACGTGGAATAGGCGCTACTTCGGTGGACAAAATCATCGTTTTTGCACAGGATCACGGCATGGCAATCTGGGAGGTATTAACCAACGCCAGTTCAATATTCACTGGCCGGGTAGCTAACGCACTGGAGGACTTTACCACCATGATCAAGCGATTTCAGTTGGAGGTACAGCGTAAGGATGCTTACGAAGCTGCCAACGAAATCGCCAAGGGCACTGGTCTGCTGAGGGAATTGTACGAGGATAAAACTATAGAAGGACTTAGCAGGTACGAGAATGTACAGGAGCTTTTGAATTCTATCAAGGAGTATGTAGATGATCCTGAAAAGGAAGATAAGAGCTTAGGTGCTTTTCTACAGGAGGTAACGCTGATCACGGGTGTAGATAATGACAACGACAATGATGATAAGGTTACCCTGATGACCATCCACATGGCTAAGGGACTGGAGTTCAAATATGTATATATCGTCGGATTAGAAGAAGACCTTTTCCCTTCGCAAATGATGCTGAGCAGCAGAGCCGATCTGGAAGAGGAAAGGCGATTGTTCTATGTGGCTATTACAAGGGCAGAAAAGAGGTTATTCCTTTCTTATGCCCAGACACGCTACCGCTTCGGTAGAATTAAAAACTGCGAACCAAGCCGATTCATTGACGAAATAGACCCGTCTTTCTTGAAGGCTAGTGCCAGGTTGAGCAACCTACCTCCTGCAGCCACTTCCAGCAACAGCACCGGAAGCTTTGAAGGAAACGGGAGCAACTATGCCAAAGGCCTCGTCAATGGCATGAGAAGAAAATCCTCGCAACCTGTTCGCAAAACAAGCTATAAACCTTCACCCGACTTTGCCCCAAGCGACACCAGTTCCTTAACGGAAGGAATGAAGGTCGAACATCCAAAATTTGGCTTTGGCAAGGTGGTAAATGTGGATACAAGTGGTGCAAATAGCAAAGCCAAAGTTCATTTTGACGACTTTGGCGAAAAGACTTTATTACTTAGCTTTGCTAAGTTGAAAATTCACGAATAACATTTTTCTGATTATAACCCCTCTATCATGTACGATTACAATACCAGTAAGCCGCCCTTAATCCTTAAGGAATACGGTAGAAACATTCAAAAACTGGTTGAATACATTAAAACCGTGGAAGATAAGGAGAAAAGGACTCGTTATGCGGCTTCTCTGGTAGAACTCATGAAGCAGGTCACACCTACACTGAGAGACACGGTAGAAACTACCCAAAAAATGTGGGACGATATTTACATCATGGCAGATTTCAGCATCGACATTGATGGCCCATTCCCTATCCCACCAAAAGAATACCTCCATAAAAAACCACAACGTCTATCTTACAAGAGCAATTCGCTTAAGTTTCGCCACTATGGTAGGAACATTGAATTACTCGCCCAAAAAGCAATGGGTATGGATGATGAAGCCAAGCGTGAGCAAGCCGTTATTTATATGGGTAAACTCATGAAGAGCTTCCATGGCAGCTGGAACAGGGAAGTAGTAGATGATTCGGATATTCTTAAGAATATCAGGGATCTATCCAATGGCCAGCTCAATATCGATATTGACAAGGTAAAAGCAGAAAACCTTTTTGACCCACTTTACAAAGAGAAGAAAAAGAACCACTCCGGAGGTCAAGGCGGACAAGGTGGCGGTAAAGGAAAGTCGGGCGGAAAGTCAAGAGGAGGAAACCAGCAAAGACGCCGTAAAAATTAATGAGCTCATTCAGGATAGAAGGGGGTAATCGACTCAACGGTGAGATCGAGCCTCAAGGTGCTAAGAACGAGGCATTACAAATTCTATGCGCCACACTGTTAACTGAAGAGCCAGTTACCATTCATAAGATCCCAGATATCAGGGATGTCAACAAACTGATTGAGCTTCTTGGTGATATTGGTGTTGAAGTTGAACGCCTGGCACCTGAGTCCTACCGTTTTACAGCCAAGAATGCTGACGTATCCTATCTTGAATCTAATGAGTTTAAGACCAAGGCAGCTTCATTAAGAGGTTCCCTGATGATATTGGGGCCATTATTGGCGCGCTACGGAAAAGCGAAACTGCCCAGACCTGGAGGAGATAAAATAGGGCGACGCAGGTTGGACACTCACTTTCTCGGTTTTGAGAAGCTGGGTGCCAAATTCAAATATGACTCAAAGGAAAGCTTTTACGAGATAGATGCTTCTGAGCTTAAGGGCTGCTACATGCTCCTTGATGAAGCATCAGTGACTGGAACAGCCAACGTACTGATGGCTGCCGTTCTGGCAAAAGGTAAAACCACTATCTACAATGCCGCCTGTGAGCCTTACATCCAGCAGCTATGCGAAATGCTTAATCGTATGGGTGCACAGATTAGTGGCATCGGTTCTAACTTACTTTCTATAGAAGGTGTAGAACGATTGGGTGGCACAGAACACACCATGCTTCCTGATATGATTGAAATTGGAAGTTTCATTGGTATGGCAGCCATGACTCAATCAGACCTCACCATCAAGAATGTCAAATTGGAGAAGCTTGGGTTAATCCCAATGGTCTTTGAAAGGCTTGGTATTCAGTTGGAGATACAGGGAGATGATATTAGGGTAGCCCCACAAGAATGCTATGAAATAGCTTCTTTCATTGATGGTTCTATCATGACCGTTGCAGATGCACCATGGCCAGGCTTTACGCCTGATTTACTAAGTATTGTATTAGTAGTAGCCACACAGGCCAAAGGAACAGTTCTTGTGCACCAAAAGATGTTTGAAAGCCGCTTATTCTTTGTAGATAAGCTGATAGATATGGGTGCTAAGATCATTCTTTGTGATCCTCACAGGGCTACTGTGATTGGGCTGGAAAGAAAGCAGGCACTAAGAGGAATAAAAATGTCTTCACCAGATATCAGAGCAGGTGTTTCACTTCTTATCGCTGCACTATCGGCTGAAGGAGAGAGCATCATTTCCAACGTTGAGCAGATTGACCGTGGTTATCAAAACATAGATACCAGACTAAGACAACTTGGAGCGGTAATTGAGCGTTTGGAATAAATAGTATTGAACCCCAGGGAGAACCCTGGGCTCGGTCTTCCGGGGTAAATCCCCGAGGAGTTAAACTACAACCTTTTCGTCTGCCATAGCAGCCGCGAAGGCAGATTAAAAGGCTAAATACTTAATTTGCCTAAGTATATAAACTACTGTAATGTATAGTAAGAACAGATCGGCAAATCCCCTGATCACCTTAACGTTGGGTTTAGTAATGGCACTGGCTATCGTCGGCTGTTCTGGAGAAATAGAAAGAAACCCTAATCCTCCATTGACGGAGGTTCACGAATTCTATGAGCCAGAGAATGACACTATCGAAGCGACGATCAAGGTAACCAGAGCTTTGCACGTCATGTACCCAGAAATGGATACTTTCAATCTCAGCGTCAATAACGGCCGCTTAGAAGCTGAATTCGAAATTAAGGGCAATCTGTACGAAGCATATTTTAGCACTAAAGGAAAGTGGTTAACCACAGAAGTCAAGATCCCACCTGGCAATATTCCTGATAATATCTATAAAGGCCTTCAGAACACCGAATTTGGTGATTGGCAAATCGGGAAAATCAAGTTTCAGCAGACCCCTACCGATATGCTTTACACTGTAAATGTAGGTAGAAGGGTAATCGGTGCTGCCACCTGGCGGCTTGATTTTACCACGGATGGAACACTGATAGGTAAGGAGAAGAATAAGCGGCGGGCGAATTAGTAGCTTCCATCTCAATTTAAAATAAGAATCTCCTTTGATCATTATTTTTCAGTAAGAACCACATTAAACTCAATTTAAAGTGCTTCCTGAACACCCATTGATGAATTTTGAATTCTGAAATTTTCACTTTTATTGAGTATTCGAGGCTTTATACTATTGATGACTAGGATACGACCAAATAAAATTTGGGCACATTGATCATCAGATAGCCTTCATTTCTTTTCCTTAGATGAAAAGAAACGAAGCAAAGAAAAATCAAGCCAAAATTTAACCTTCAGCCCACAACCCTACGCTGGCCCGGAATTTTGGCAGCCAATCGCACTCGTACTAGCCAAACAACCTTTTCACAAGCAAATTATGAAGCAATTGCCAAGGACGGCCAAAGTCAAGTCGTTCTTCCTGACAATATGAAAGTATTACCAAAAATAAAGGCGAAGCACTGTTAAGCGTTCGCCTTGATCACATAAGTTTTACTTAACTACTAAACGTAGTTATTAAGCATTACCGGCATTACTAGCATCAGGATATCCTCGTTTTCATCCTTATCCTTAGGAAGGATTAATCCGGCTTTGTTAGGTGCATCTAATTTGAATTCTATTTCCTTACCGTCAATATTCGATAACATTTCGATAAGGAAGCGGGCGTTGAAACCAATCTCTATGTCTTCACCGTCGTGCTCACAAGCTAGTATTTCATTGGCTTCGTTCGCGAAATCAAGATCCTCAGCAGAGATTTGCAATTCGCTGCCAGCTATTTTCAATCTCACTTGGTGGGTAGTCTTATTGGCGTATATCGCTATCCTGCGCAAAGAGCTCAAGAACTCCATTCTATCGATATACATGATATTCTCATTATCAGAAGGAATGACATTCTCGTAATCAGGAAAACGCTCATCAATAAGACGGCATATCATTTTAATATTCTCAAACTGGAAGAATGCGTTTGATACATTGAATTTGACTTCCACATGAGTATTCTCTGAAGGCAGTGTTGTTTTAAGCAAGTTCAGCGCTTTGCGAGGGATGATAATGGCATTCCCGTTATCTGAAGCTACATCTACCCTTCTGTATCTGATCAACCTGTGACCGTCTGTAGCCACAAATGTTGTATTCGAGTCGGTTAGGTTAAGGTATACACCCGTCATTGCCGGACGTAACTCGTCATTGCTAGTAGCAAAGATGGTATTGTTGATGGCGCTGGCTAATACTTCAGTAGACATGTCCACTGAAAAATCGTCAGAAACATCAGGTACTTTTGGGAAATCAGTGGCATTCTCTCCAGCCAGTTTATAGCGGCCATTGTCTGAGCTGATTTCTACGCTGTAGGTTTCTTCGTCGATTGAAAAGGTAACGGGTTGCTCAGGCAAGTTCTTGAGAGTGTCTATAAGAATTCTAGCTGGCACCGCGATACTTCCACTTTCCTTTGACTCTACGTCCATCTCAGTGATCATCGAAGTCTGCAAGTCAGAAGCAGTTATGGTCAGTTTGCCATCTTCAATTTCAAAAAGGAAGTTTTCTAAAATTGGCACGACCGGGTTGGTTGTTATCACACCATTTATGTTGGATAACTGCTTAAGCAGTGATGCTGAGGAAACAATAAATTTCATGCTGAAATCGTCTAGGGATAAATGAATTTTTAAAATCGGGTAAAGTTATAAATAAATTCATTTTTAAGAAACGAGAGCAGTCTATGAATCGTCATTATCTGGCGGCAAAAAATGACCTTTTTGCCTATATAAATTGGATGCTCGCTTGTGCGGTATCAGTGCCATCTGACTCGAATCGATTCTGGTCAGTATATAAGGGTCTCCTTTGAGCCTTTCATAGAAATCAATATGCCGCGTATTGCCTCCAACATCCTTGGCCGTGATGCTTACCAACGGTTGGTTTTGTACCAGACTATCATAGGCAGGGTTCTCACCTGCATTCAAATATTGATCTATATAGAGGTAGGAAATATCATCCATGAAATCATTCAATTTCGAAGTATCAGTTTCTACCAAACCGCCAATCTCAAAGTAAGTCTGACCCACAACCACTGAAAAATCATCTTTGTCCTGATCACGGTGGTCAAGCTTTAGTTCTTCCAAGTTAGCCCAGTTTAACCTAAAAACGATACGATCTCTTAGCTCATTCTCACCAGATTGAAAAACACCGAAAACGTAATAGTTGTAGCCGGGAATATTCACCACGTAGGCTTCCTCGTCCTCATTTTCAAAGTAAGTCAAGGTGTTCTGCTGATTGCCCGTTGCCCTGAACTTTTTGATTACTTCTCCATTGCCATAGATCTCTATTGCTACACCGCTCTGATCAAGCGCATCGGACACAACAGTTTCTTGATTGCTGGCGACCTTTCTGCGCACCTTCACCTGTTGAAAAATAGCAAAAAGCACTTGAACCATATTCTGGTCTGCCAAGTACTGATCGTTCAAAGTCCACTTTCTATCAACTACTTGTAATGTATTGGTGGTGTTCTTACCCTTCAATACAATTCTATCCACAACAGCAGATTCATCAGCACTCAGTGCAAACGCATCCTTTTCTATATCCAGACTGTTGCCATCCTCATCGTTATAATAAACGAATGCTGTGATGGTGACCAGAATGATCAAAACAACAGTAAGTCTTATGTTCTTCTTGCGTTGCATACTATTGTAGAAACAGCTTTTTAATTAAAACTGGTGTATCGATTTTTTCGAATGTAATACCTCAACAATCCATAAATAAGGATCAACAGTATGGGCACGCCCAGGTTTAGGAATTGCCAGTAGGCTTTTTCTTCACTAATCTTCACTTTATCTAGTGGACGAACTTTAATCTCTTTCGTACGCGCTGTTATGATGCCTTCATCTTCCAACAAGTAAGCCATGGCATTCAATAGAAAATCCTCGTTGGCATAAGTGACCTGAGAATACTGATCAAAGCCGAGTTGCCTCGGGCGATTGTTCTGCGGATTTACTTCGTTTTTCGCTATATCTCCGTCGCCAACTACTATGACTTTAGTAGGTTGGCTTTGTTCTTTGAATTCTTCCGTACTGACACCATCCGGGGCAAAACGGTTTTTATATAATGAGGTGAATTCCCCTTCCAAAAGATAAGCCAACGGCAGATTGCGTTTGTTGAACATTTCCGGCTTGGCGTTCTTACGCAGGTCATTTACGTAGACCTTGACTGGCGCAGTCAAAGCACGAGAATAATCCGATGTAAACATCAATGGCGTTTTTTCCACGCCTTCTGCTTTCACAGTATCCAATGTGCTGATGAATTTGGTATAGACCGCATCAAGATTCTTTCCGATAGGATGATCTGCATATCTATTCACTAATGGAAAGAAGGGCCATTTCAACAAATTGATCTGAGGTTGCCCATCCAAGTCGCCAACCACAATCGGGTAAGCTGCAGAGGTAATGTCCTGAACCAAGTCGTTATTAATTCTAATGCCATACCTAAAAAGTTGATCATCCAGGTTGAGATCATATGGGAAAGCAAAATTATATTCTACCGAAGCACTGTCCATGTTGGCACCCAGCACATCCACCAAGAACATGGCCTTGCCTCCATTCATGATGTATTGATCCAGCTTATATTTATGTTGTTCAGAGAATGGTCTTGTAGGCTTCGCAATGACCATCGCATCATAGTTCGTCAATGACTCACGGTCGTCTAAGTTGACATAGAATACGTTGTATCTCTCGACTAAAGCATTGATCAAACTGGCCATTTGTAGAGAATCCAATTCACCGTGGCCGCGCATGATGCCAACCCTTTTCCTTTCTATGTTGCTCAGTTTTCCAATGGCAGAAGCCAGTTCGTACTCAATTCCTTCTATGGACTGATTAATGCGTTCATCATCGATAACTGGTCGGGTACCTTTGAAGAACATCACACCCGCTTCTAAACCGCCGTATGATACTACCGCACCAGGAAATATGATCTTTTCAGCCCTCTGCCCGTCTTCACCTTCAACAATATTCGTAGGCTGAATGCCCTTTGCCATCAAGCTCCTCATGAACTCGTTTCTGGCTTTTTGGCTCATCGCCAAACTAGGGTCATTGAAAGTATATTGAATTTTCGTACCACCGTAAGCGCGAAATTCATCAAGTGTTTCCCTCACAGCCTGTTGAAGCCTTTTGAATCGAGCGTTCAATTCTCCATCCAGATAGACTTCTACATAGACCACATCATCCAGATCACGCAACATGTCTTTGGTGGGCTCTTTGATGGTAAATCTTTTTTCTTCGGTCAGGTCAAAGCGTTGGAAGTATCTAGCAGCTACAATATTGATCAAAATAACCAGTGTGATTCCGATCAGGAACTTTAAAATGTCCTCTACTCTTTTCGTGTCGAATCTTACCATTTCCTACTCCCCAAGACTAGATTTGTTGACAATAGCATGATACCTATTACACTAAGGAAATAGATGATGTTTCGTGTATCCAGCAATCCCTTGCTCATAGCGTTGTAGTGGTACAGTATTCCCAATTGCTCAAGAGATCTAGACCAGTTGCCCCATACATCTATTGAAGCCAATGAATCGAAACCCGTGTAACAGAAGAAACATAGGAAAACCGCTACTATGAAAGAAACGATTTGGTTTCTGGAAATAGCGGAAGCGAAAATACCGAATGAGGTGAATACTGCCCCTAAAAGTGACAGGCCTATGTACGAACCGATCACTCCCGCAGTATCTATATTGCCTACCGGGCTGCCCAATTGGTAAATGGCGTAGTAATATATGGTAGTGGGTATAAGTGCAAAGAGCACCAAGGTAAAGCCAGAAAGGTATTTACCTAGAATAATGTCCCAGTCGGTCAATGGCTTAGTCAATAGGAGCTCTATAGTGCCGCCTTTCTTCTCTTCTGCCAGGCTCCTCATAGTTATAGCCGGGATTAGGAACATAAAGACGTAAGGGCCTAGATTAAACAAAGTGCCCATATCAGCATAGGCATATTCCAGCACGCTTGTCTCAGGGAATATCCACATCAAAAGGCCTATACCCGTAAGGAAGACTGCAATGACAATGTAGGCTATCAGTGAGTTGAGAAAGCTATTAACTTCCTTTTTGAGCACTTCGATCATGAACCCTTGTCCTCCTTTCTGGTCAATTCATGAAAGACATTCTCCATAGTCGCTTCTTCTTGTTTCAGTTCGATCAATGAGTAGTTATTATCACTGGCGATCTTGAATACGGAGGGTCGTATATCCTTATCTACTTCGGCTTTCAGTTCGTAGCTACCATTACCTTTATCAATGACTTCTATGACGCCTTCTATGGCTTCCAATTTAGCTTGGTCAACTGCCTCTGTAAATGCCACAGTGACCAAGTTATGGTTCTTTCTTTCTACTTTAAGTTTTTCTAATGGATCATCCGCTACCAATTTACCTTTGTCAATCACAATCACTCGATCACAAAGTGCCTGAACCTCCTGCATGATATGAGTAGAAAAGATGACCGTCTTGTTCTGACTCACTTGCTTTATCAGGTTTCTAATCTCTAGTAGTTGGTTAGGGTCTAGTCCACTGGTTGGCTCGTCAAGTATCAAGACCGTAGGGTCATGTATCAGTGATTGCGCCAATCCGACCCTTTGGCGGTAACCTTTAGAAAGTGCTTCTATTTTTTTATTTTGTTCACGTTCTAAACCACACATTTGAATCATTTCCTCTACCCGGCCCCTCAGTTTTTTGCCTTTGATGCCATGGAGTCGGCCAACAAACCTCAAATATTCGTGAACATACATTTCCAGGTAAAGTGGATTATGCTCAGGTAGGTAGCCAATGTTCTTTCTAACGGCAATTGGGTCATTAACTACATCGTATCCACATACCTCTACACTACCAGAAGTAGGTGGTAAATAGCTTGTAGCAATCTTCATGGTAGTAGACTTGCCAGCTCCATTAGGCCCCAAAAAGCCCAGTACCTCACCTTCGCGGGCATCGAAAGTAATATCATCTACGGCATTCTGCTCACCGAACGTTTTAATCAGATGGTTTACTTTGATTGACATAGCGCTTATTGAACGACAAAACTATGAAGTTGGGTATTCAAGGACAATGTTTTGTTACTAAATAGCTCAAATGAAAGAAATAGATGTTGTAAGCCGGATATAATAGCTCGTTCCTCCACAGTAAGCTATTTCCAGTTCTCAGGGTTTTCCGTCACTGCTTAACCACTCAACGAGGGAAAATATGTTTAAACTTGTATGGGTTACTATCAACGAATCTTAACAATTAATTCATCGGTGGTTGAGAATGATTTGGTAAATTTGCGGATTATACATAAAATGTTATCTCAAAGAACCAGTTGCTAATAGTATCATACTCTAATTAATTACCCTTAATGAGAGGTCTGTTTCTATACATAGTACTATTAACTTGTCTGTCGCCAATAGTAAGTGCTCAGAACTTATCGACTATTGACAGTCTGAAGCTGGAATTAAAGCGTTCATCAGATGATCAAAAACCTGAGATCCTGAACCAAATTGGGTGGGAACACAGACTCTCACACCCAGATAGCACGATCTTTTACTGCCAGAAAGCCATATCAGCGGCAGAAGTCCTGAAACAGCCCATAGAGGCGACTAAAGCACTTAATTTTATCGGCCTGGCCTATGTATACAAAGGCAGTTATGGTGATTCATACGATCATTACACCAGGGCATTGGAACAAGCCACTGTAATTAATGACACCGCCCAAATTGCTTATGCTTACAATAACTTAGGTCGCTTGTATTTATATCATGCTGACCCCATTAAGTCTTACGACTACTTTTTCAACGCCTTAAACCTTTTCGAACAGCTGGGAAATAAAAAGGGGATGGGGTATTGCTACCAGAGTTTGGTTAACCTCTATGACCTTCAGAACGACAATAAGAAGGCCATAGAAATGGCTCAAAATGCACTGGACATTAGAATAGAGCTAGACAATAAACGAGGGCAAGTTTCCAGCTACCAGGAGTTAGCGTTTATCTATCAAAAGATAGACTTACTGGATTCAGCACAAGCTTATTACCTGAAAGCCCAATCCGTGGCCGCTTCTATTGATGATAGGATTAGCCTTGCTGAAGTCGATCTCGGCCTGGCACATTTGTATTTGACTAGAAATGAACTCCCGGCCGCCCTTACTACGGCGGAAGAGGCGCTGGCGGTATCACAAAGCGCTAACAACAGAGACCTCACTTCTAGAATCTATCTTGAGTTGGGCAAAATCTACCTCGCTCAACAAAGGCTGGATGAAGCTGAGTACTACCTGACCTTGGTAACGGAATTTTCCAAAAAGGCAGAAAACTTCCAGATAGAAAAAGATGCTTATTACTGTTTGTCCAGACTGTACGAACAGCAAAATAGAAAAGAACTGGCGCTGAATTTTTATCAGAAATATGTGGTGGTGAAGGATTCACTCCGCAATGTTGATAATGCCAGGGCTATAGAAAAGCTTGAAGCGCGACTTGAGATAGAAAAAAGGGAGAATGAGAGCCGTTTGAGACATGCTGAGCATTTGCTGATCATCAAGCAGGAAAAAGCCAAGAATATAGGTCTTTTGGTTATTACCGGATTGATACTCATTCTGTTGGGCTTTGTCTGGTATAATAGTAAGAAACGCAAGATTGCCAACCGTGTGCTTTGCTATCAGAAGGAGAAAATCGAGATGCAAAGCGGTGAGATCAGAAAGCAAAACGGCAAGATCAACGAGCAGAACGAAAAACTTAAAAGGCGCAATGATGAGTTGGCCGAGTTGAATGCCGAGAAAGACAACCTGATGAGCATAGTGGCTCACGATCTGAAATCACCTTTCAACAAGGTGAAGGGTTTGTTGGAATTGATCAAGTTATCAGGCTCGCTGAATGACGAGCAGTCGAATTACCTCACCATTACCAAAGAAGTGTCACTGACTGGAGTCAATTTAATTCGGGATTTGCTTGATGTGAACGAATTCGGGGTTGAGGCTAAAGAACTGCAAATCACCAAAATTGATGCTTCCAAATACTTGGCTGAAAAGATAGAGTCATACAAAGCTGAGTTTGATTTCAAAAATATCAAAGTTCATTTGACACATTCGGATGAAAAGGTTGAGGTCAACCTGGATGAACTCTATTTTTCAAGGATACTTGACAACCTTATCTCCAACGCCATTAAATATTCGGAAGCTAATACCAATGTATATCTCAGCGCCTATTATGAAGATGGACATGCCCACATATCCATTAAGGATGAAGGGCAGGGTTTTAGTGAAGAAGACAAGAAACACCTCTATAAAAAATTCCAGAAGCTCAGTGCCCAACCAACAGCCGGGGAGAGTTCTAACGGTCTCGGCCTGGCGATTGTCAAAATATTAGTGGACAGATTAGGAGGCGAAATAAAGCTGATCAGTGAAAAAGGAAAGGGCAGTGAATTCATCATCAGTTTCTCGGCCAAGCAGACCAAGCAGTTGCAAGTGGAAGCTTAAGACAACACAATCTTTACTATAACGTTAAACTTTTTGTTCCGAATTACCCTTATAGGGAAGACTATTGAAGATTAATGCAGATGTTTAATTTGAAAGCAATTCAGAAACCCACCTCCTCTATTTTATTTATTCTTCTTTTTTTCTCTATTTCAGCGGCATACGCCCAGGAAGGGTACAAGATTGAATTTCATGTAAAAGGATTACAAGATACAACAGTCTATCTTGGCAACTTCCATGGTGAAAGTACTTATGTAAAAGATACAGCGAGAGTAGATGCGCAAGGCAAATTCACTTTTGCAAAAGCCGAGAAGCTCAAAAAGGGCGTCTATTTTTTGGTACTTGAACGCTCCCGGGTTTTTGACTTCGTAATAGGCGAAGATCAAAGCTTTAAAATAGAAACTGACGCCAGTGACTACATTGGCAAGATGAAGGTTACCGGTGACGAGGATAATAGGCTCTTCAATGAAAACATGCTTTTCAACCAGGCCAGAAACAAGGAGGCCAACCCATACTTCCAAGTAGTAAGGGATAGCAGTATCATAGGGGAAAAGAGAAAACAAGCTCAAGCAGCATTAGATCAAATCAATAATAAAGTCATTGCCTATCAGGATGAGATCATCGAAAAACACCCAGATGCGGTGTTAGCCAAAATATTCAAGGCCAATAAGCGTGTCGATATTCCAAAACCTCCGGTCAAAGCAGACGGTTCGGTAGATTCAGCCTACTCTTTTTATTTCTACCGCAATCACTATTGGGATAATTTCGATTTAGGTGACGAAACACTATTGGGCTTGCCTGAACCAGTCTACAGAAAGAAAATGACTGATTATTTCGAGCGATTAGTGACGCAACACCCAGATTCTATCATCGCTGAAGTCGATCGATTGGCTGCAGTAGCAGAGAAGAATGAAGAGACCTACAGATACTTCATCTGGAACCTTCTTCTTAACTACCAGGCACCGAAGATTATGGGTCAGGATGCTGTTTTTGTTCATATCTATGACAAATACTTTGATTCCGGAAAGATGGATTACTGGGCTAACAGTTCGCTCAAGAAGAATCTCAAGGATCATTCTGACAAGCTCAGGAAAAGCCTGATTGGCAGCAACGCCCCTAACCTGATCATGCAGGATGTCAATCTCAAGCCCCAATCACTGTATGATTTGCAGCATGACTTCACGGTCATTTATTTCTATGATCCTGATTGTGGCCATTGTAAAAAAGAAACCCCTAAGCTGAAGCAGTTTTTTGATGAAACTAAGTTTGACGTAGGTATTTATGCCGTCTGTGCTGACACTTCTATCGTGAAGATGAAAGACTATATTCAGGAAATGAATATGACCTGGACTAATGTCAACGGGCCAAGGAGTTATGTGGGTGACTATCATAAACTATATGATGCGGCAACTACGCCGACCATTTATTTGCTCGATAATCGTAAGAAGATCATTGCCAAGAAAATAGGCGCTGAACAGTTGGAAGGTTTTCTTTCAAATTACAAGCGATCCGAGCCTGCCGGTTCGAACTAAATTCACCCGATTACCAAGCCTTTTTAAGGTACCGCAATAAGCGGTAATTACACTGAAATTGGCCTTGTCCCTCAATTTGGATGACAAAACGATAACCATTACCTTGGGGATTCGTTTGTGTTTTTATTAATTCATTTTTCAAGGTCAATTCAAAATAACAACATGTCAGTATTCGGAAAACTATTTGGAAAGAAGAAGCCCAAGTTCAAAGCCAATTGTGCCATAGGCAAATTTCCAATGGAAAGTGGTGATGGTTATCTCCTGACTACCTCTCAAATTATTGCTTCAAAAAAATACTGGGACAGTATCATGACTCACCCAGAGACGATGTCTTATACCGTTCAGCATTTCAAAAACAATGACAGTACCGCTACTCAAATGCGTGGTATGATCTTCGAGAAGTACAGCTCGGAGGAAAAGCCATGGCTGATTTCAGATAGTTATATCAGTTTATTTGAAGTTGATAAAGGTGAAGCCCGTCAAAACGCTCAAAAATGGTGGGAGACTGAAGGAGGTTTCGCACCAGATCAAAGCGGTGCAGCACAGGAAAAAATGACCGAAGATACCTTCAAGGAAATTAAGTCTTACGCTGTTTTAGAAGCAGGACGAGACAAGGTACATTAAGTCTCTACACTTTCAAGCCCTCGCCGGATACAATCCCGGCCAGGGCTGAAAACATTCTTTAAATTTAGTTAATCAGGTTAAGCGCCAATCGCACTGGCCAAACTCTCAATATTCTTTTTGCTGTTGCCTATAAATATCTGTTCATCGACAATCACTACCGGCCGCTTTAGGAAAGTGTACTCATCAAGAATGTAGCTTTTGTAATCATCCTCGCTTAGCTGCTTCTCTTTTAAACCCAGCTCTTTGTATTTTCTGGCCACGCGACTAAACAAGGCCTCATAAGATCCGGCCAGCGCCTTCATATCATCAAGTTGCGTTTCAGTGATCTTTTCTACCTTGATATCTTGTAGCTCAAATCCATCTTTCAATCCCAAGTCCTTAATGATTCTCTGACATGTAGTACAGGTAGATAAATGGTATACTTTTTTCATTGTATTTTATATTCTAGCTATTATTTATGATTCTGTTTGATTCAAGAAAAGGTATCTGATGATATTTAGCAACATGAAATAGAAGGCCAAACCCACTACGGAGAATAATATAAATTCTCGACGCTTCCTCAAGAAGCCACGTTCTGTAAACCTTTCAACCTCCTTCTGATAATAAGCAGCTCCCATCATACCAAAAGGATTGAAAAAAAACTGCATTCTCAATGATGGTTCTAATGGTTCATTAATCCTCTTTTCAGCTCGGGTAATCATTTTATCCCACCTTTCGAGTTGGTCTTTATCCCAATCAGACCTGGTACGGCTAATTTCTATTTTCAACTTGTCCAGATTGGCTTGTGCTTTTGGCTCAAGTGCCTGTATAAGCTCTCCCACTTCAAGGTGTTGATATCGTTCCAGCAAGCTTGATTTTTCCATACTAGGCTGTGTATTCCAATCTTTCCCTTATTGTTTATCTAAAAACGCTCTCACCGCATCATATACTGTATCCAGTTGCTCATCGGTCATGATATAAGGAGGAAGAATGTATATCACATTACCAAGCGGACGGCACAGAATGCCTTTACTCAAGAAGAAAGGGTATATCTTCTTTCTGGTGTCATTCAGGTAACTGGTGATGTCGTCGCTGTCTAACTCCATGGCTAATATGGTACCCAATGCCCGTGCATCCCTAAGTGCCGGATGTTGTTTGATCTCAAACAGAAAATCAAGATTCCTCAGCGCAATTCTATCGCGATTATCCCTGCATTCCTGTTGTATTAGCAACTCGAAGCTCGCATTACCTGCTGCACAAGCGATAGGGTTAGCAGTGTATGAATGACCATGGAAGAAAGTCTTCATAGGGTCATTAGAACGGTATACTTCAACAATTTCGTCCGAACACGATGTAGCTCCTAAAGCCATTGTTCCGCCGGTAAGGCCTTTGGATAAGGCCATTATATCAGGCTTATTCTCTAAAAAATTAGAAGCAAACAACTGCCCTGTTCTACCGAAACCAGTGAACACCTCATCCGCTATACAAAGTACGTCATGCTTGTGAGCGAGCCCCACCATTTCATCAAGTAACCATGAAGAATACATGCGCATGCCACTTACACCCTGCACCAAAGGTTCGAATATAAAGGCACCAACGTCCCCTCTAGACACAAGACTGTTGAATTGCTCCAACACCTGGTCTTTGTTCTCGTTGGTTGGGAATGGTAGAAACTCAACTTGAAATAAGTATTGGTCAAAAGGCGCAGAAAAAGCAGACCTATCCCCTACCGACATACTGCCGAAGGTATCTCCATGATATGACCCTTCAAAGGCAATCACTTTTGGTTTCTTAATTCCCTGATTGTACCAGAATTGGAAGGCCATTTTCAAACCTACCTCAACCGCTGTACTGCCATTGTCCGAATAGAAAATCTTGCTCTGGTTTTCAGGGAGGATAGTCAATACATTTTCAGCCAGTTTTACCGCCGGTTCGTGCGTAAACCCTGCAAAGATGACGTGTTCAAGTGTCGATGCTTGATGAGCCACTGCCTTGGCAATATGGGGATGGCTATGCCCATGCAGGTTCACCCACCAGCAAGAAATTGCGTCTAATATTTTCTTGCCATCATCAGTATACAAGTAGGCACCTTCGGCCGATTTAATGCTCAGTAATTCTGGCCCACCGATCAGTGGTGTAAAGGGGTGCCAAATCACCTCGTTATCCCGGGTCTGCAAGTCTGTTTTCCAGGCTTCTTTTAATTCTGCCGCATAGGCCTTGATGGTTTCCTTGTCTATTTGCTCGTGCTGCTTGACCCTAAGCAGGCAAGGCAGCTTAGCATGCTTTAGAATGATGTCTTCACTCTCAGGATTAGGTTCACCATTGAAGATAATACCTTTGATCTTGTAGCCACGTTCTTTCAAGAATGTGATAGTCAGCAAAGTATGGTTGATACTTCCCAAATAGAGGTTAGAAACCAAAATGATCTCCAGATTGAGTACATCGGCCAAATCAATGACCAAGTCATGATCATTGAGCGGTACCATGACTCCACCCGCTCCTTCTACTACCAACGGCCTTGGGGTTTCGGGAAGTTCAAAGTCAGTTAGCTTGATATTAACCCTATCTATTTTAGCAGCGGCGTGGGGAGAGGCCGGTGTCTTAAGGCGATGCCTTTCAGGGTGAAATTGGATATCAGGGCTGCTTATCAGTCCTTTAATGGTTTCTGTATCGGTAGGTGTACCGGATTGTACAGGCTTCCAGTAATCGGCACCAAGTGCTTCCGCTACTATGGCAGATATCACTGTTTTCCCGCTATCCGTTCCTATGGCTGTAATAAAATAGTTCATTCTATTATTTCTACTAAAGATTGTATCAAACCTTCTATTTCTGATTTTGTGTTATAAGCGTGCAGGCAAATTCTCAGGCGCTCCTGACCAGGTTTTACGGTAGGTGATAGAATGGGTCTGGCATCATAACCTTGTTCGGCCAATCTATTTGCCACCGCTTTCACCCTTTCGTTACCCGGAATAATTAGTCCTTGAATGGCGCTGTTACTGGCTGTTCTCAGCATCATACCTGCTTCCGTATGCCCATAATATGTACTTACAAATAAGTCAATCGCTTTGTTGAGATCATCGATCAAATAAGTATTGGTCTTTAGAAAACTGAAGGCAGCATCAATGGCCACCAGACTGTGCGGGTCAAGTGCTGTAGTATAGATGAAAGACCTGGCGAAATTAATCAAATAGTCTTTCACCTGTGTATCCCCTACTACACAAGCACCATGGATTCCCATGCCTTTGCCGAAAGTATGAATGCGTATGAAAATGTCTTCTGCCACACCTTGTGCTATACAAAACCCTTCTCCGTAATTTCCACAGACCCCTGTGCTGTGTGCTTCATCTATAATAATGTACGCATTGTATAACCCAGCTAAATCAACTATTTCTTTCAGTGGACTTTCATCTCCATCCATAGAATAAATGGATTCGACCACGATATAGATATCACCAGTGGCTTTACCGAGTTTCAGTTTCAGATCTTCAAGGTCATTGTGCCGGAAAGCAAACCGGTTTGCCATGCTTAACCTTGCACCGTCCTTAATGCAGGCATGTGAGAGTTCATCATAGATGATGGTATCACCTCGTTGAGGAATGGCTGATAGCACCGCAAGGTTGGCCGTATAGCCTGAGTTAAACAGTAGTGCTGATTCTGATTGAAAGAACTTGGCTAATCGTTGTTCTACCGCTTCAGCGAAGGAAGTATTCCCTGTTAATAACCTTGATCCGGTTGAGCCGTTAAGATGTTGATGTTTTACTTTTAGGAAGTTTTCGGCAATCAGGCTGGCCAGTTTTTCAGAACGCGCCAAGCCAAGGTAGTCGTTAGAAGCAAAATCTACTGAGAGGTCGCTTATGGTTAATGCGCGCAAGCCATTTTCACTTTTTCTTGTGTTAAGTTTGTGCGTGAGCTGACTTGGGATTTCTTTCATAAAGTGATCTTTAATCACTAATTTTTCAGATTAATTCAATTGCAAAATTCCGCGCGATAGTGATGCCGATTAATTCTTTCAAAAGCCACTGGCAAGCCTTCTTGCTCGTGCCTGTCTTACTGCTATGCCACAATATTACAACAAATGCCCAAATCACTGTAAAGAGTCGTAAGATCAATAATGAACTGCATTTCAGATATGACAATGACATCTATTTCAGTACCGATGCCTACTATAGCTCTGGAGGGGAGATAGAATTCAGGAGGATCATCAACTACGATTCTAAATTCTACGAAAAATTCAGTAGCAAGAAGTCTGACTCCTCAAAGCTCATCACTACTTATCAGTACGGTAACAAGATATTTACGCCATTCGATATCGGTAGAAGGGCTTTCGAAAGAGGGCTTCAGGATCGACCTTATGCAGGCTGGCACTACTTGCGGTTTTTCATTGACAATTTCCCTAACGCCAAGTCAGTCAACCGCTATGAGCTAGAAGTCGGGCTGGTGGGTGAAGCTTCCGGCATCGGGCAATTCCATCAATGGTGGCATGAGGCGTTGGATTTCAGGGCGCCGAGGGGTTGGGAAAATCAAATTGCCAACGAACCGGTGATCAACCTGGGATATAACCGCTTTCAACAAATCCAGATATGGAAGAAGCTGAGTATCGTTTCAGAAACGGGTGCCAAAATTGGCAACGGTCAGAACCGGCTTAGTCAGGGTTTCACCTTAAGATATGGGCGGCAGAGCAACCTCAATAACTCAGGCTCTACGTCCAGCAGGGTTTCTCACTTAATACCACAGATAGGCAACTCTGACCCGGAGGAAGAAGAAGGGTTTCTGTTCTTCGGTATCTCTGGTGATTTGGTATTGAGCAATATCTTCATTCAGGGGAGTATCTTCAATGATAATAGCCCTGTCACACGCGATGTAGAAAGATTGGTGATCTCGCGTAAGTTCGGCTTTATGTATACCAATTACTACGTGACGATCTACTTCACTTATTATCATTTGAGTTCAGAGTTCATTGGGGGTAAGGTACACGAATTCTTAAGCCTGAATTTAGCGCTACGCTTCTAGTCCAAAAAAAGAATATCCACAATTGATCAAATTTGATATAATCAATTGTGGATATCAGTGCTTTTTCACCTCAATTGAGGTGAAATAGACGTTTGAGTAACTAGATTACTCAAAGTAATCTAGTTACTGTGTTTCATTATAACTTTTAATTTCTAGCCTCTAATTTTGCTAATCCAAAAGATTGCTTCGTTCCTCGCAATGACAGCCAGAAATTCGGTTTGCAAGTCTTGTGTCTTTTGTCTTTCTACTTATGTCTAACAACTAGATTCCCAAGTCTCTCAAGCTGCGCAAGGGAATGACGCCAGATACTTATTCAGGCAACTATTTCTACATATTTCAACCTACTTCTATTTATTTCCCTTTGCCAATAAGATTCTTTCAGAATGACTGAGCGTCGCTTTAGTAACTAGATTACTCAAAGTAATCTAGTTACTTGTAAGGCTATTAAACAGTTTTAGCTTTATTTCTTCGCTCCTTTTCGCATCATTTCAAGCATATCCCACATTTGCGGTGTTACTTGCTCAAGGTGAGAGAATTCTCCTGCTCCCATCAGCCATTCTCCGCCATCAATAGTCACCACGTCTCCATTCACATAGGAAGAATAATCAGATAGTAAGTAAGCCGCTAAATTCGCTAGCTCTTGGTGCTCGCCTACTCTTCTTAAAGGTACTTTTTTGGTAGGATCAAACTTCTCCTTCAAGTCTCCTGGCAATAGCCTACTCCATGCGCCTTCTGTAGGAAATGGGCCAGGTGCAATGGCGTTACTACGGATGTCATACTTACCCCACTCCATCGCCAACGATCTGGTCATGGCCAACACGCCAGCTTTAGCGCAGGCAGATGGCACAACGTATCCGGAGCCTGTCCAGGCATAGGTGGTTACTATATTGAGGAATACACCAGGTTGCTTCTTATCGATCCAGTTTTTTCCGGCGGCCAAGGTGAAGTTGTAAGAACCTTTCAACACTATGTCTACTACTACATCGAAAGCTCTGTTGGAAAGCCTTTCAGTGGGGCTTATGAAGTTACCCGCGGCATTGTTAAGCACGGAGTGTATTTGACCAAACTCACTCTCGGTAGCTTCAATCACTTTTTCTACGTCTTCATAGTTGCGCACGTCACAGGCTACCGGTAAAACCTTACCGCCGGTTGCTTCCATCAGCTCGGCTGCTGATTTTTCCAACACCTCCATTTTTCTACTGGCTATTGTGACTTTAGCACCTAATTCCAGAAAGTACTTGGTCATGGCTTTTCCGAGGCCGGTTCCGCCACCTGTAACAATGATTACTTTATCTTTTAGTGCATTTTCCTTGAGCATTCCTTCCATAGTATGATTATAATTTTTTAGTCCTTGAATATAGATAAACTTCGTCAAGAACCGTACTTTTTATTTCAGCTTACTATTAGGATATTTGCTCATCTTATCTGCTAAACCTTTCACTATGCACTTGAAGAAGTCGTCTATCAAAATATTCATTCATTCTATACTTATTGGATCATTAATCGCGTCGTGCGTGCCCCAGAAAAAGTACGATGAGCTACTGGCTAGAAAAATACAATTAGAAGCTGATCTAGCTGATAAAGAGGGTAAACTTGAAGCCGCCAATGACCAGATAGACCGACTGGATGAGCAGGTGAATAAGTTAGTAGCCGATACCATTAGCCTTGGTGAGGATATACGCTCCAAAAAGAAAAAACTGGGCGAGTTGGATGCCGAATACAAGGAATTAGAAACATATTATAACAACCTGCTGACCAACAGCGGGAAGCTCAACCGAGATCTGGCTGAGCAACAGGAAAAACTCCTGGCACTCAAAGAGAATTTGGACGAGACTAAGAAAGTCAACGAAGCACTCAGCAATGACCTGCGCGAACGTGAAAAGAAAGTACAAGAATTAGAAACCATACTAGCCAATAAGGACAAGGCGGTTCAGGAATTAAAAGACAAGATCAGCAACGCCCTTCTGAATTTTAAAGAAAACGACCTGACGATAGACATTAAGAACGGTAAAGTCTATGTATCGCTTGCCGAGCAATTACTCTTCAAATCCGGCAGCATCGATGTGGATGAAAAAGGAAAAGGTGCACTGCAGCAATTAGCTAAGGCTTTGAAAGACCAGCGTGATATCAACATCATGGTAGAAGGGCATACTGATAATGTACCTATTTCCAGAACGTCGAAGTTCATGAACGATAACTGGGATTTGAGTGTGCTGAGGGCGACTTCTATCGTGAAGATTCTTACCGGCGCAGGTTTGGATACCAACCAGATCACAGCGGCCGGCAAAGGTGAGTTCTCTCCGCTCACCTCTAACGAAACCACTGAAGGACGAGCTAAGAACAGGCGTACCGAAATTATTATCACGCCTGACTTGGATGAGCTATTCCAAATCTTGGAGGCCAACTAGAATTTCGCTATATTCAATAGCATACATATTCGTTTGAAGCAACGCCATTACATACTGATTCTATTTGTCGCTGCTGTTGGTAGCTTTTCTTTTCTGACTTTACCTGATCAGAAAGATGAATTGTTAATGCAAGACCTGCTAGAGCCTCGCGTAGCTCTCAATCTGACTGATTCAGGCTATGTGGTGCACCACCCGTGCAAAGGTAAGAACCATACTTTCAAAAGATCGCTCGATACGCTAGTCATCGGATGGAAATGGGAGGATACGAAGCACCGCATTTCTACCTTCGAAAAAGTGAACGACAACACCTATCATCTCACAGTGGCAGGTATCTATCTCGATCACTATGGCCTTGATAAGCGTTTCTCCCCTTTTAGAGTGGAGATCAAAACATTCGACAAGCCGCATTACATGGAACTGTGGACTTTCGCCATTGACTGGGAGCCTCGTGAGGATATATCTGCCATCTATAATTACAAATTCTTATTGACGCCTGAGAGTGAATCAAGTAATTTCCCTTTGCTCAGTTACGATTGTATAGGGGGTAATATCCCCGTTGTTGAGTTTCTGCCCATTGAATTGGATTAGGTTTTATCCCTAAGCCCATTCTAAACGTATACTTTCAAACAGGTCAATAACTTCAGCATAAGTAGGTAGCTTCATCACATATTCCGGTATGGTAATTGCCAATGTCAAGATAAGTTAGTCCAAATTACCTTGAAATATGAGCTCCTTAAGAACTATCCGCACATTAGGCTTTGTGTACATTCTCCTCATTGTAAGCCAGCCAACAGAAGCCCAGAAAAAACAAACCATGCTGGCCGAGTTGAAAAAGACCCCTCTCATGGGCAAAAGCGTTCCGGTGAAATTCCATATGATCAAAAAAGGAAAATTCAAGCCGGTTAAGAAAAAGGATTTAGAAGTAGTGCTAGCCGCAGGCACTTACAGCAATGGCAAAATACTCATTCCCAATGAGGCTGATTACCTGGAAGATCATAGGATCAAAATGCGTTTCAGAAGCCTAAAAAATCCCAACTATTGGTATGACACCACCATATTTGTTGATTATACCGGCAGCATTGTAGCCGACTACAGAGGTAAACCAGGTCGGGAAGGAGAAAGAGGAAACAACCGTGCTGGCGTCTTCCTCATAGGCCGTGATGGAAATGACGGCGGTGATGGCAGCCATGGTAGCTCAGGAAGTGATGGCGAGCACATTGAGGTGAACCTCAGTGCTTACTATGATTCTATCATGGGCCGTGAATTGGTAAAAGCGGTGGTGAAAAGCAAAAGCTCCTCGAAAAAGAGTACTTACCTGGTCAATCCGGCAGGTGGCAAATTATTGATAACGACTGACGGTGGTGAAGGTGGTTCCGGAGGCGATGGTGGGTATGGTGGCGACGGTAAAGACGCCAAAGCGCCTACAGAAAAGAAGTCTGCCAAGGCACCCGGTGACGGTGGCGATGGCGGCAACGGTGGTGATGGCGGCGATGGCGGTAACGGGGGAAGTATTACGGTGTACGTCGACCCTACTGCTGCCAACTATATGCGTTTGATCTCATTTTCCAATGAAGGTGGCCAGGCAGGCAGAAGTGGGAATAGCGGAGATGGTGGTAGTGGGGGTTCGAGTGGATATGGCTACTCAAGCGGTTCGTCGGGGAACAAAGGTTACTCAGGGTCGAGGGGGCGCAAGGGTATCGCCGGTGCTCAGGCAGAGATCATTTATCAGAATGCTGTAGCAGAACAATGATCTTTCATTCCGAATTTTAAGGCTTGATTGCACTATAAAGTCTGCTTTCTCAAAGATTAGCTAAGTGAAGCGGCTGTTTTACTTTTCACAATCGCATGGACACTAATCGCGCCTTATTA